>NZ_JAVIMC010000103.1:0-98666 GCF_031196995.1 Acinetobacter sp. 12966 | reverse complement strand
GTGTGTTCAGCGGACGCTTACCACTTAACAATAACTCCTTCATTATTTAGCCTTACTTTTCTAATGATTTAATTTAAAACAAATGGCATTTTGCGTGCTTGACTGCAAAAAGGTTGGGCACTATTCTTTGCCTGCTGGCCACATTGCCAGTCGGTCGTCGCGGACCGTCCCTTAGGAGCATTAAAGGTTTTATACTTTTAGTGTGTACACCCTCGTGCCCCCTCTATGGTGGAACGGAGGGGGACACCCTTGGGTGTGCTGGAGTCTTAAGGCCAGTCCGCGAACCCCCTTCGTTCTGCCACCATAATTTAAATGTCGGCAGAACTCCCAATAAAAAGGAGTTGGCTTTGCACATCCATTATTTCTTGGCTCTCAATGCCAAGAGCTATAACGACACAGCTTAAAAAATTAAAGCAGCTTGATTGCCCTAAGGTTTTCAGGCTTTAAGTCTTTTTTACTTAAAACTTAGCAACAACAAAACTTGAGATGTGCCAAGCACAGTCTTTACGGCTTTGCTGTGCCTTTTTTTTCTCCCAAAAGGGGCACAGGCTTTTTATCTCATTTATAAACAACAAGAATTTATAACGGTAAAACTATGCCAAAGTTAGTGCTTTCTTCCCGTGCCATACAAGTCATCAACAAGTCGATTGATTTATTTCACCATCGTGGCTTTCATACCGTTGGGGTAGATCGAATCGTCAAAGAATGTGAAATTACCAAAGCGACTTTTTATAACTTTTTCCATTCTAAAGAGCGGTTTATTGAAATCTGTTTGATCGTACAAAAAGAACGTTTAAAAGAAAAAGTGGTCTCAATTGCAGAGTATGCCCAAGGCACAAGCGCGGCTGATAAACTCAAACAGCTTTATTTCTTACATACCGATGTAGAGGGAATGTACTACCTATTATTTAAAGCCATGTTTGAAGCGAAACTGAGCTATCCAAAAGCCTATATCACCGCAGTGAGATATCGCACATGGTTACTGAATGAAATCTATAGCGAACTGATAAAACTAAAAACCGATGCGACTTTTCAAGACACCAAACTATTTTTATATATGATTGAAGGCGCAATTATTCAGTTTTTAAGTTTAGATGGGGCAATTGATCGGGAAAAGGTACTAGATTGTTTTTTGCGTAGTTTAGGTAGTTGATGTAATTTGATGCCGCAGAATGCGCTAGGCAATCGATAAAATTAAAAGCCGTTTGTCACCATATCTACGGAGGTGGTTTTTATACTTTTAGACATTTACTTTATTGCTTGATCAGACAAATGCGTGGCTGATAACAAAAAATATTAGACCGGTCGTCTATCAAGCTATATAGTTAGGCCTTACTTTGTTGACCATCTAGTTTAAAAGAGAAAATTAATGTCTATTATTCTTCATCATTTAAATGCTTCACGCTCATTTCGCATTCTGTGGTTACTTGAAGAAATCAATCAACCGTATGAATTAAAAAGTTATTTTCGAGATAAAACTACAAATCTTGCACCTCAAGAATTAAAAAATATTCATCCTTTAGGAAAATCACCTGTGATTGAGCTTAATGGAAAAGTAATTGCTGAATCAGGTGCCATTGTAGAAATTTTGATTGAAAAGTTTGCTCCTCAACTGATGCCCGCGAAAGATTCAGACAGTTATCTTGATTATTTACAATGGGTTCATTTTTCAGAAAGTTCGGCTATGGTTCCATATTTATTAAATATTTTTAATTCGATTGAGTTAAAAAATGGCACTCAATTAAAGTTCTTAGATCAATATGCGCAGACTGAGTTGGATAAAGTATTTTCATATTTAGATCAACAATTAGTAGGCAAAAAATTCTTAGTAGGCGATTATTTAACGGGTGCAGATTTTATGATTGGTTTCGTAGTCTATGGTCTAATTAATTCTTTAAATATTCGGTCAAAATATCTCAATATTGAACAATATGTAAAAGGTTTAGAAAACCTAGAAAGCTGGAAAAAAGCCATGTCTATTGAACAAAATCTTCATCAACATACCAATGCCTAAAAATTGCTCTAAGTAATTTTTCCAATATTGTTTAGCTGCTCAATTGGCTCGTATTCATTCTTTCACGAGTTCTGCTAAACCAGCGAGTTAAAGACCCCGTTGTTTTAAAATTATGATTTGAAACTCTTGTACTTCTAATTGATGACAAGAGTTTCTATGTCTATTTAAATTACATTTCTGAGTTCATTTGCTGTGTTGCGCAGCAATGGCAAAATTTGCTGAACCAAATAATCTTCTTGTACACGGTTGGTTTGAGACATGCAGTTAAGCGCTGCTATGGCTTGACCTTGTGCGTTAAAAACGGGCACAGCAATCGCAATCACGCCAAGCTCATGTTCTTCTTTAGAAAGACAATAATCCGATAATGAAATACCCTTAAGCACTTCAACAAACTTTGACTCATCTACAATGGTAAAAGGAGTTAAGCGTTTTAAACCGTAATTTTTTACCCACGTATGTTGAGCTTCTTCGGATAGTGCTGCCAGCAATACTTTACCCGTGGAAGTGGCATGGGCAGGGAGTCGGTTCCCTAAATGCATGCCATAAGGGCTGACACGTAAATTATCTTGCTGTGGTAAATAACTACGGGCAATTGGCACCACTTCGTTATCGTCCAGAACCACAATCGAGAAAGTAAGAGATGTCTGCGCACACAAAAGATTTAAAAATGACTGAGCAACTTTAGGCAGATGGGCAGAGCTTAAATAAGAACTTGAAAAGCGCAGCACGCGATGAGTGAGCCAAAAGTAATGTTCATCGGTTTCTAAATAGCCTAAGTATTTTAAAGTTTTTAGATACCGCCTTGCCGCTGTACGACTAATGCCTGTTCGCTCGGCTACTTGAGTGACATTAAGCCGCTGGCGATCCGTTCCAAAAGCTTCGAGTAAAGCTAAGCCTTTTGCTAACCCTGCAATGTAGTCTTCTTGACGAATTTTCTCATGCGAGTTTGGGTGCTCTAATAAAGCATCGAGAGAAGGCATCCTTTCGTTCCTGTTATTTTGGTTGTTTCTGTCCGCTATTCGGACAAACTAAATGATAAACGGTTATTTTCGTCTTGGATACATAGTGCACAAAACTTAAAGCCAGTAATTTAAAAGTCAGGATGAAACAAGGATGAAGTTATGGATATTTTAAAGACACAGGTTGCAATTATTGGATCTGGACCAGCAGGGTTATTGCTTGGGCAACTTCTATATAAAGCTGGCATCGACCATATTATTGTTGAGCAACGTAGTGCTGAATATGTGGCTTCGCGGATTCGTGCAGGAATTTTAGAGCAAGTTTCGGTCGACTTACTGAAACAAGCAGGCGTTGATCAAAACCTAAAAGACAAAGGATTACCGCATTCAGGCATCGAAATCTTAACCAATGGTGAATTGCATCGCGTTGATTTGGCTGCACTCACGGGTGGCAAACAAGTGACCGTATATGGTCAGACCGAAGTCACCAAAGATTTAATGACTGCGCGTGAAGCAGAGCAGCTCACTTCATTTTATGAAGCTCAAAATGTACAAGTAAAAGATTTTTACACTGCACCAAAAGTTGAGTTTGAGTACCAAGGTAAAGCCTTTCAAATTCAATGTGACTTTATTGCTGGTTGTGATGGCTACCATGGTGTCTGCCGTGCCAGCGTGCCAGAAGATAAAATTAAAACCTTTGAAAAAGTTTATCCGTTTGGCTGGTTAGGGGTGTTGGCCGATGTGCCGCCTGTAGCCGATGAACTTATTTATGTACAGTCAGAGCGTGGATTTGCTTTATGTAGTATGCGTTCAGAAACACGTAGCCGTTATTATTTACAAGTCCCTTTAACAGATCACGTCGAAGATTGGTCAGATGAAAAGTTCTGGGATGAGCTAAAAAACCGCCTAGACCCTGAAAGCCGTGAAAAGCTAGTCACAGGACCTTCTATTGAAAAAAGTATTGCGCCGTTACGTAGCTTTGTGACCGAGCCAATGCGTTTTGGAAAACTATTTTTAGCAGGCGATGCTGCACATATTGTTCCACCGACTGGAGCAAAAGGCCTCAACCTCGCGGCTTCTGATATTGCTTATTTATCAAGTGCGCTTGTTGAATATTATGTTGAAGGTTCCGAGCAAGGTATAAATGAATACTCAGAAAAATGCCTACAACGTGTATGGAAAGCGGAGCGTTTTTCTTGGTGGATGACTCATTTATTGCATCGTTTTGAAACTGAAAGTGAGTTTGATCATAAGATTAAACAAGCCGAGTTAAGTTATGTGCTTGGCTCGATTGCAGGTAAAACCACATTGGCCGAAAACTATGTTGGTTTGCCTTATGAGATTAAACAAATTGATAGTTTTAAGCACGCAAGCTAAAGACTAAGTAAAAATAAAAAGGGCATGCAAATGTCCTTTTTTATATAAAAAAACTGGATGGAATAAAATCGCTTAAAAGATGTGATTCGGCTAAAAGTAGCCCGATACTTTTCAAAATATAGGGCTACCTATCAATTCACCTAAAGTTTAGTTGGCCTTTGCCGCAACTTTATTATTGGTTAATATCACTTGTTGCTGAGATTGAACGGGTTTAACCACTTGTGGGTTAGAGTTACTCCACGGGATATAGGCTTCTGTCAAAATATGGCCTGTAAGGCTGGTTAAATCACTCGTTTTAACTTCTGCATTGCCTTGACGACCAAATAATACAACTTCATCACCTGCTTTGGCCTCTGGAATATCTGTTACGTCAACCATTACAGTATTCATTGATACTCGACCAACCACTGGTGCTTTTTGTCCATTGATTAATACAAAAGCTTTATTACTAAAACTACGACGGTAACCATCCGAATAACCTACAGGGAGGTTTGCGAGTCTAGAGTCACGTTTCAAAGTATAGGTTTGGTCATAACCTACGGTTGAATCTTTCAAGTAATTATTCACTGCGGCAATTTGTGTTTTAAATGCCATCATGCCTTTAAATTCAGGGTGATTAGGAAAATCACCATATATAATTGCACCTGCACGAACCATATCTAAATGTGATTCAGGAACGTTTACAGTAGCAAATGAATTAGCAGTATGTAATGTTAATTCTTTACGATTCAGTTTGGCTTTTTTTATCAACCATGCGGTTTGTTCATTAAATTGTGCCAGACGCTCACGAACAAATTTTTCATCTTCTACGGCATAATGGGTCATAATGCCGTCAATTTTAAGATGGGGAAGTTTGGTGATCGCAACAGCTTGTTCTTTGCCTAGAGCCGTAGACATTTCAAGACCATTACGATCCATACCGCCTGAATTCAAAGCCAAGCTGTAATGAACAGTTGTATTGTTCGCTTCTGCCCATTTAGACATACGGGCAGCTTGGTCATAATTACCTAAAAGCTCTTCAATATTTAAAGCTTGTGCATTGATAATTTCACTATCTGTGGCGGTACGTAAACGTGTAATTTTGCCTTTATAGCCATGCTTACGCACCATAGCTGCTTCAGCATTACTGGTAATGCCAATACATGATACGTTTAACTTCATAACACTTGGCATAAGTAGATCAATACTATGGCCGTATGCGTTAGCTTTCATGACTATACAAAGTTGTGTTTTGCCATTAAGTAACTGATTTGTCCTTTTAATATTATCTTCAAAAGCTTGAGTATCAATTTCTATCCATGCATTTGCTGTAGGTGCAGGGCTTACTTCATTTGTAACATGGGGAGTGAGTAAGGGAGCTGCATGAGCAAATTGCACCGAACCGAATAATATTAATGCACAGCTATATGCCAGATGAGAAAATTTTGTTTTAAGTTTCATGAGTTTTTTAATCTTTCCTGATTGAATATATTTTACCTTTCGGTATATTTCTATGATTAATTACAGCAATACAATGAATTTGTTTTGCGAAATCACATATTTTTTCGTAATAATATTTCCTCCTTAAAATATTATGAGAAGTATTAAGTGAGCTTAAAGCTACCTTAGTTTTATTAAGTAATATTGTCGTGCTTTAAATCATATTAATTAAATCTAAATATACATTCGTAAAAAAACAATAGAAAAATTTGCTAAATTTTTCTAAGTGTTATTTTTTTAATCTAATTGATTGTGCTATTTTTTAATCAAAATTTATGTAAATGTAACTTTAGATAAATAATGATTTTTTATTATGGATGGAGTTATTTTTGATCTATTTTTATTGGATGATATTGGTTATCATTTAATAAAATTAAAAAGAATATATTTGACTGGAAATTGTACTTTTCATTTGTTAATGAAAAATTATTTAAAATTATAGAATTGCATATATTTAAGTTAAATATTAATTGAAATAACCTAGAAGTATTGTGAACCGTGCATTACAAGTTTTTAATGATCTAAAGTCTTGTTTTAAGAATTGATAATAATTTAATCTAAATTCTATAAATAAATAATTAGTTAGATAAAATAAATAATAGAAGTAGGGCGAGTATGAAAAGTAAGCTTATAAGTTTTGCTTAATAAGTAGACCATTCGTACTTTCTATTTTTTTAATAAAGTTTCTTATCTATGGTTTAGGTTAAATTGAGGCTAAATAATAAACTTATACTTAATAAAATAACTGGATATTTTAGTTTTGTTGAGATTTTGGTGTATTTTGATCTCTAGCCCTAACTGGTACAGTTTTCTCTTTATTGCATTAGTGAGTACCTTGTACGATGCCAATTTTGAATAAAGCTTAATTATTTTATTTTTTAATTGATTTAATTTTTTTGATTTTATTAAAATTAATAAATTAAATTAGATATTAAGTTTTACCTTTTGTTAAATTTTAATGTTTTAGGTTTATAAGTTGTTATTAAAAATTAATATAAAAAATCTTATTCTGTTGTCATTTTTGTTTACTTATAGATGGATCAACAAAGGTTTTCCGAAGCATTTATGAGTATAGAAAAAAGATTTTTTATGAAAAAATGAATTGGAAAAAAGCGGGGAATAGGACGCATTTTGCTTAAAATATCAGCAATAATAAAAGCTTTTGTCACATTTTTTCAGTATATTGCTATTAATTTCTTTATTTATAAATTCTAAGTTTGTATGGAACAGGACCAAGCTCGCATACCTAAATATATTCCTATCCGCGATGCAATTGCCCACGATATTGAATCTGGCGTATTAGAAGCCCACGCAAAACTCCCTTCGGAAAGGGTGCTTTCTGAACAATTCCAAACCACTCGTGTTGCTGCACGTGAAGCTTTGTTGGCTTTGGAAACTGATGGTTTGATTTATCGATTAGACCGTCGTGGTTGGTATGTTCGTTCTCCTCGTATTATTTATCACCCGCAATCTACAAAAAACTTTAATCAGTTTGTGATTGAACAAGGCTATGAACCTTCGACAGAAGTGATTTCGAGTGAACTGACTCAGGCTACTTCTTGGGATGCCAAGCATTTAAAAGTTGAAAAAGGGCATCCGATTTATTCAGTTTGGCGACGTCGTTGTATTAATGGACGACCTGTTTTGGTTGAGCATTTACGTGTTAACGCTGAGTTTTTCCCTGAGTTTTTAACTCATGATCTTAAGCAATCGATTACTTTACTGATGGCAAATCAATATAACTGCCATATCACCAGAGCTGATATTAACCTCTATCCAACGGCCTTATCGGAACAGCAGGCCAAAGCACTTCATGTCAATGTGGGCGCGCTCGGTTTATATATTCGTCGTAGTAATAGAAATGAAGAAGGCGTAATTACTGATGTCGACCAAGAATATTGGCTACATGATGTTTTAGATTTACATTTTGAAGCACGAGCATAAAAATACAATCTGGTTTAAACCAGATTAATTAAACTGTCATATAAAGCTGTTGAAATACGATCATCAAATAATTGCATTCGATGGTTTGCAGATGAAACAGTACGTTCAACAGACAATTAAACTCGGCACTGCATCAGTTTTAGGTGTGGTGGTCGCTATTCAAATGGGATGTTCATCAGCAACATCAAAAAACTCAGAAGAAATTACAGTCTATACGGCAGTGGAAGCCGACCAGCTCAAACAGTACCAAGAAGAACTGCATAAAGCCTATCCAGAGCTAAAAGTAAAATGGGTACGTGATTCAACAGGTGTGATCACCGCTAAACTTTTGGCAGAGCAGAAAAATCCCCAAGCGGATGTGGTTTTTGGTGTTGCTTTAACCAGTTTGCTGGTCATGGAAAAGAAAGACATGCTTGAGCCTTTCAAACCTGAAGGTGTGCAAAATTTAAAACCAGAATTTGTAAGTCAAAAACCTGTACCGACTTGGACGGGTATGGATGCATGGGAATCTGCTATTTGTGTCAATAAAGTCGAATTAGAAAAACGTAAGTTACCAATTCCAAAAACTTGGAAAGATTTAACCAACCCGATTTATAAAAACCTGATTGTGATGCCAAATCCAGCTTCGAGTGGTACAGGCTATTTAGATGTCACGGCTTGGATGCAGATTTGGGGTGAAAAGCAGGCATGGGACTATATGCAGGCTTTGGATAAAAACATTTCACAATATCCTCATTCGGGTTCAAAACCTTGCAAGATGGCTGCACAGGGCGAAATCCCAATTGGTATTTCTTTCGGTTATCCGGCATTTAAATTAAAAGCAGAGGGTGCACCTTTAGAAGTGGTTTATCCAACTGAAGGTTTAGGCTGGGAAATGGAAGCTTCAGCAATTGTGAAAGGAACCAAGAAATTAAGTAGCGCACAAAAATTTATAAATTGGTCGGTAAGCAAAGCGGCAAATGAAGCCTATGCCCATAACTTTTCAATGGTGGCCTATAAAGGCATTGAAAATACCACAATGGACTTCCCGAAAAACCTTCCTCAAATGCTCGTAAAAAATGATTTTTATTGGGCGGCCGAGCAGCGTGAACGTATTTTGGCTGAATGGTCAAAGCGTTTTGAAAAGTGATCTTTTGAATAAGGGCCTCATTATGCAAATTCCTTCGTCATTGCAATCATCGCTGCTAGGTCAAAACCCAAAGGGCGAGTTGGCAGGGCATTTATTGTCGACATTAACGACCTATAAATATCCTGAACATGGCCCATCAGTTTTAGAAGTGATAGATATTCAAAAAAAGTTCCAACACTTTCAGGCCCTCACGCATATTAATTTAGACCTGAAAGCTGGCGAGTTCGTGAGCTTTTTGGGACCTTCTGGATGCGGTAAAACCACATTGCTACGCATTATTGCGGGTCTAGAAAAACCTGATTATGGAAAGGTTATAAAAAAGGGCGCAGACATTACGTTGTTGAGTGCTGAAAAGCGTCACTGTGGCATTGTGTTTCAGAACTATGCGTTATTTCCAAACTTAAACGTTGAAGAAAATATTGCTTTTGGCTTAGACAAAAAGAAATGGGATAAGGCACAGCGTAGTCAACGAGTTCAGCAATTATTAGAACTGATTGAATTACCCGATATTGCTAAAAAATATCCAAATCAATTGTCGGGTGGGCAGCAGCAACGTGTTGCGCTTGCTCGGGCAATTGCACCGAAGCCTGATATTTTACTGTTAGATGAACCATTGTCTGCACTCGATGCTCAGGTACGTCTAAACCTAAGACAAAAGATCCGTTCGATTCAATCGCAGCTTAATCTGCCAACCATTATGGTCACACACGATCAAGAAGAAGCATTAAGCATTTCTGACCGTGTTGTAGTCATGAATCATGGTGTCATTGAGCAAATTGATACACCGCATAATATTTACTACAAGCCACAAACCCAATTCGTTGCAAAGTTTATTGGCACCATGAACTTTTTAACTGCCACTTGTTCAGTCGCCAATCAGCTCGAGGTTTTAGGTTTTATTCCTTTAAAATTGGAGCAGCAAAAACTTAAAGCAGGGGAAAACTACAGCATTGGTTTTAGACCCGAAGCTGTCGAGTTGGTTGATGCTTTTGGCAGTGATAAAGAGTCGTTGTATTTGCCAGTTAAAGTATTAAGCACTGAATTTTTAGGCGCAAAACGCCGTTTATTTTGCACTATTCATATTGATGGAATTGAGCAGGCAAAGCACCTTTTGCAAATTGAAATTGAAAA
Organism: Acinetobacter sp. 12966; assembly: GCF_031196995.1. Classification (NCBI taxonomy): domain Bacteria; kingdom Pseudomonadati; phylum Pseudomonadota; class Gammaproteobacteria; order Moraxellales; family Moraxellaceae; genus Acinetobacter; species Acinetobacter sp. 12966. Next base: position 88,633 of record NZ_JAVIMC010000103.1, on the reverse strand, counting down.
TACCAAGTTCAAATCTTTGCAAGAACTCATGTTTATAAAAGTGCCTAATCAGCTCATTCATGTCTTTGACGAACAAGGGTACGCACTATGTTAAATGAAGCTGCTTCAGCGGTTTTAAAAACACAGCCGCGTCGAAAAACTGAATATTCATTAAGATCAAATATTGCTTTAGCTAGCGTCGCAATCATTTTGACTTTAGCAATTATTGCTCCTTTAATGATGCTGTTTGAAACCGCATTTTTTGATGAAAATCAAAGTTTTGTTGGTCTTGAAAATTTTTATAATTATTTTGCAAGTCCAGCTTTACTCAGTTCTATATTTAACTCGATGTGGGTTGCTTGTGCTGCTACTGTCATTACAGTATTTCTTGCCAGTATTTATGCTTTTGCCCTGACCAATGTGAATATGAAAGGCAAAGGTTTCTTTAAACTGGTGGCTTTTTTACCGATTTTAGCACCGTCACTTTTACCGTCTTTGGCATTGGTTTATTTATTTGGTAAGCAAGGTGTATTTAAACCTTTGCTGGGCGATATACAAATTTATGGACCAATGGGTATTTTAATCAGTTATTGCTTTTGGCTATTTCCAGCAATTTTGATGTTGATGATGGTGTCTTTTCGCAGTGTCGATCAGCGTTTAATTGAGGCATCTTTGTCGCTCGGCAAAAATATCTGGAAGACGCATTATCACGTCACACTACCTGCAATTCGGTATGGACTCATCAGTGCAAGTCTGGTGGCTTTTATTTATGTGTTGACCGATTTTGGTATTCCAAAAGTCATTGGCGGTTCATTTAACATGATGGCGCTTGATGTTTATAAGCAGATTATTGGTCAGCAAAACATGAGCATGGGTGCGGTAATTTCCATCTTATTGTTGTTACCAGCAGTTTTTGTATTCATTTTCGATCGTATTCAAAGCAAACGCCATGCACGTTTTCAAGCTTTTCAGACTAAACCTTATATCTCAACATCGAATAAAAAACTTGAAGTCGTTCTGAGCTTATTTTGTGGGTTGGTTTCAGGTGCGATTTTACTGATTATCTTTACGGCAGTGCTGGCTTCATTCATTCAGTCTTGGCCTTATGATTTGTCTTTAACCTTAGCACATTACAGTTTTGAATATGTCGATGGCGGCGGTTGGGCAGCGTACTTTAACTCGGTTCGTATGGCACTCTTTAGTACGGTTTTTGGAACAGCACTCATTTTTATGGTGGCACTATTAACCGAACGTTTTAAGGCACACCCACTCATTAAAAACTATGTGCAAGCTTTGGTTTTATTACCCCTTGCTGTACCAGGGTTGGTGCTAGGTATTGCTTATATTTTGTTTTTTAACCAGCAAAGCAACCCTTTAAATGTGCTGTATGGAACCATGACCATTTTGGTGATTTCAACCATTGTGCATTATTACACTGTGCCACACCTCACTTTAACCAATGCCATTAAACAGATTCCTTTACAGCTCGATCAGGCAGCAGAAACTTTAGGAACATCGAAGTGCAAAACCTTTTGGAAAGTGTATTTGCCCATGTGTTTTCCAGCGCTATGCGATGTATCGGTCTATGTTTTTGTGAATGCCATGACGACTGTATCGGCTGCCATTTTCCTCTATTCACCAGACACCAGTTTAGCTGCGGTAGCTGTTTTAAATATGGATGATGCAGGAGACACGGTTGCTGCTGTTGCGATGAGCATTCTCATTTTGACAACCTCATGTGTTGTAAAACTCATTCACTGGTTATTTACCAGAAAAATTATGGCAAGAAGTCAGCAATGGCGCGAAAGCTCCCATTAAGTTTTAGCTAAACACAATTTTTATTTAACCGACTGAAACGAAATGCTTTGTTCAACAAGGCAAGGGTTTATTCATCCTAAATTTCGAAAATTGGAAGTCTTATGAATAACGCAAAGTTTGATTTAATTGTTGTCGGCGCCGGTATTTTAGGTTTGTCCGCTGCCATACAGGCGCAAGAGCAAGGCTTAAAAGTTTGTATCTTCGAGAAAAATGCCAAGCCTGTGGGGGCAACTCGTCGTAATTTTGGCATGGTCGGAACTTCGACATTAACCCATCCAGAGCAACAGTGGCGAAAGTACGCTCTTGAAACGCGTTCTTTTTATCAGGGTATTCAAGCTGAAACCGATATTTCGTTTGCTCAACGCCAAGGTGTGTATCTGGCAAATACGGCACTTGAATGGCAGGTTTTAAATGAGTTTGCCGAGCGTGCAAATAATTACCAAATTCCAATTCATTTGCTAAAGCATGAGGAACTGGTTACTCAATTTTCTTATTTAAATCCTTCGCAGCAGTTTCAAGGCGGCTTGGTTTTTGAAGAAGATTATTCGGTCGAACCGCATGTGGTTGGGCAGCGACTATTGGCATATGCCGAAAGAAAAGGCGTAAAGATTTATACCAATGCTTGTGTCGTTCAAACCCAATATCAACATGAAATTTGTCAGGTTCGCTTGGCAAGTGGCGAGGCATATCGGGCAAATAAAGTTTTGATCTGCCACGGTGAAATCATCGATGTTTTATATCCAGATCTCTTACAAAGTTTAAATCTGAAACGTTGTGGCTTACAAATGGCCCTGACTCAACAGTTTCACCAAAAATTAAATGCTTCTCTTTATTCAGGCTTATCCATTTCACGTTATCCAGCTTTTGAAATTTGCCCAAGTCATGCAGAGCTAGTTAAAGCGTCACAACAAGGCTTCATTAAAGAATTCGGTATTCATATTCTGATTAAACAAAACGAATTTGGTGAACTGATCGTGGGCGATAGTCACGAATACCATCCGATTAATGAAGCGCCTCAGTTCGAGCAGCGTGAAGAGATTAATGAATTTATTCAAGCTTACTGCCATGAAAAATTAGGGCTGACTTTACCTCCAATTCAAAAACGTTGGAATGGTTATTACCTGATTCATGAAGATGAGTTGGCCTGTGTCACTGAAGCCGAAAAAAACATCTTTCTGGTAAGTGCAATTGCTGGCAAAGGCATGACCACAGGGGCTGGGTTTATGAAAGAAGTATTAGAACAAAATATTTACTAGTTTGTCATCTGGTTTAAACCAGATTGGTGTATATTGAAATGAACGCGAAAGAAATGAGTACCATTATGAACATGCAACCCCAACTCGATATGGATTTAGAGAACAAGTATTTGCTTCTTACTCCAGGACCATTATCAACATCGGCGACAGTACGCCGTGCCATGCAAAAAGACTGGTGTACTTGGGACCAAGAATACAACTCGCTGGTACAAGATATCCGCTCTCGTCTAGTCAACTTGGCAACCAGTCAACCTGAAAAATATACGGCTGTGTTAATGCAAGGCAGTGGTAGTTTTGCAGTGGAGTCTGTGCTTGGTTCAGCTATTCCGCGTGATGGCAAAATCTTGATCATTAATAACGGTGCATATGGTGCACGTATGGGGCAAATGGCACGTTGCTTAAATATTGAAGTTGTAGAACTGAACTATTTAGAAACCCAGACACCAGATTTACAAGAGATTGAGCGCGTTTTAAAAGATAAAGCCATTAGCCATGTTGCTTGTGTGCACTGTGAAACCACCACAGGTATTTTAAACCCGATTCAAGAGATAGGCCGTTTAGTTAAAGCAGCAGGAAAAATCTGGATTGTAGATGCCATGAGTTCATTTGGTGGTGTGCCTATGGATATGGCTGAGCTTGAAATTGATTTTCTGATTTCAAGTGCAAATAAATGTATTCAAGGTGTTCCGGGCTTTGGTTTTATTTTGGCAAAGCGTGATTGCCTAGAAGCATGTAAAGGCTTGGCTCGTTCGGTCAGCCTCGATTTGTATGATCAGTGGAGCACGATGGAACAGCATAACGGCAAATGGCGCTTTACCTCACCAACCCATGTGGTGCGTGCTTTTTATCAAGCATTACTTGAGCTTGAGGCAGAGGGCGGTGTTGCTGCACGTTATCAACGTTATTTACAAAACCAGCAAACCTTATCGCAAGGTATGCAAAAACTGGGCTTTGAATTGGTACTCGGTGAAGAGTGCTCACAATCACCCATCATTACCACTTTTCTTTACCCAACAGCCAAGTCTTTTAGCTTTCAGTCTTTCTACGAAACCCTGAAAAAATCAGGCTATGTGATCTATCCGGGCAAAGTCACCGATCTCAACTGCTTCCGTATTGGCAATATTGGCGAAGTTTATATTCAAGACATTGAAGGGCTTCTTGCTGCGATTGCCAGCTACTGCGAAAGCCATCTCAATCAAGCTGTAACAGCATAACTTTTATTAAAACATTTGAATTAAAGGGTATACATCATGACGACCAACAACACACAAATTCAGGCTGTGGTTTTTGACTGGGCTGGCACAACTGTAGATTTTGGTTCACGCGCACCGATTTTGGCTTTTATGGCTTTATTTAAAGACAATAAAATTGAAATTACGGTTGAAGAAGCTCGAGCGCCAATGGGTTTAGAAAAACGTGACCATATTGCAGCTGTTTTAAAAATGCCGCGTGTAGCGGCTGCATGGCAGGAAGTATATGGGCAGGCGGCAACTGAAGCAGATATTGACCGTTTATATAAAGACTTTATTCCGTATCAGTTAAATTCTATTCCGAAATGTTCTGCTTTAATTCCGGGTGCATTAGAAACGTTTGAGAATATTAAAAAGCGTGGTGCAAAAATTGGCAGTAACACGGGCTATGCATCTATGATGATCGGTCGTTTGGTTAAAGATGCTGCCGATCAGGGCTACCGTCCAGACTGTATCGTTACTGCCAGCGATGTGAAATTTGGCCGTCCATATCCTGAAATGTTATGGAAGAACTTAATTCAACTCGACGTATCCGACATTAAAACTGTTGTAAAAGTAGATGATACCGTGGTGGGTATCGATGAAGGTTTAAATGCTGGATGCTGGACAGTAGGACTTGCGATTAGTGGCAATGAAGTCGGTTTAAGCTATGAAGAGTGGAGTGCATTATCGGCCGATGAACAGATTGTACTAAAAGATAAGGCATACCAAAAAATGAATGCGTCAGGCGCTCATTATGTGATTGATAGTGTCGCTGATTTGCCAAATGTTTTAGATGATATTGAACGCCGTTTGGGACAGGGTGAACGACCTTAAACAAATCCTTGCGTAAAAAAACCTGCTATAAAGCGGGTTTTTTATGATTTAAAGTAATTTTTAGTTCTAATCTTTTATTGATATTTAAAAATAAACAAATTTTTATTCAGTAAATTTATAATCTTATACTCATGAGTTTTTGGTAGGAAAAAACAGTTGAGCCAAAGAAATAGGGGGTTAATATAAGCATTAAAACGTGAATTTTCATCAAATATTGATGTTGGATAAGGACTAAGGAAAGAAAATCATGAATGCTTATTATCAATTACTGAATAGAACAATTGGTCCTCAAGGTGAAGTTATTGCTCATTATTGCTCAACTGTTCATGCACAAGGAGCTTGGAACCCTCATGAACAGCATATGGCGCCTGCAAGTGGTGTAATCGCAGCAGAGTTAGAGCAATTTTCACCACGACAAGATATGCGAATTGGTCGAATTAGTTTTGATATTTTTGGATTGATTGCATTTGGTGAATTTACGATCAAGACCCATGTCATTCGTGCTGGTAAAACCATTGAACTGATTGAAGCTGAAATGCAGGCACAAGGTAAAACTTGTATTGTGGCTAGAGCATGGCGAATGTGCACTCAAGACAGTTCCGATATTGCTGGGCTTGAAGATCAGCCAGTTCATCATCCAGATACCTTTACAGAGTGGACAGGTATGAAAAGGTGGCCAGGTGGTTTTATCCAGACACTCGTCACTAAAACTGATGATCAGCATCGCGCAGGTAAAGGCATTGTTTGGCTCAATAATGATAAAGAAATGGTTGAAGGACAGCCGACGACAGATTTTGCTCATTTAATTGGCATGATAGATACAGCAAACGGCATTGTACCAAGACAAGAAGGCGAATTTACTTGGGGCTTCCCAAATCTTGATTTGCAAGTTCACATGCACCGTTATCCGCAAGGGAAATGGCTAGGTTTGGAAACCGTTCAGCAATATGGTTCGGATGGTATTGGTTTAACCAGTGCAGTTTTACATGATGTGTATGGTCCATTTGGTCGAAGTGAACAGATTTTGACTTTACGTAAAATAGCTAAATAAATTTTTGAGCCAATAAAAAAGTCATCCCTAAGGATGACTTTTTTATTTTGAGATTTAATTTTTAGTTACGGACTTTTAGCAGTGTTGGGGTAAGTTCATCCCAACGTTGTTTTGCAGCGTCCATTGCTTTCATTTTGATATGCCCATAACCACGAACTTCTGCCGGTAATTTTGCAATTTGTTCAGCAACTGCCAAGTTATGATTGTCTGGTGCTTCAACAAGTGCTTCAACAAATGCGATGTAACGATCACGCCACGCTTGTTCGTGTTGACGTTCTTCTTGACGTGCAAATGGATCAAGGAAAGTTTCACGAAGCCATTGTAAGCGAGCAAGCATCATCATTGGGAAGCGCATCCAGTAACCAAATGCACGTTTACGGACATTTTTCAGGCCACCAAGTAACGCTGGTGGGGCAAGGTGATACGTTAAACGTAAGCCTTTACCGAACTGGGTTTCAATTGATTCTTTGAAGCTTTTACCTGTTAAAAGACGTGCAACTTCATATTCATCTTTATACGCCATAACTCTATAAAGCTGAGTTGCAATCGTACCTGTTAATTCTTCTGGTAACTTTTTAGCAGCTAATTCTACAAGCGTACGGTATTTAGCTGCATAAGCTTCATTCCAATAGTCTGTTAGACGAGCAGAACGGTCTTCAACAAGTTCGGCCAAAGTTTGTGGAGTTTTAGTTTTTGGCATTGCTGCAAGTAAACGAGCAGCTAAAGTCGGGTCACTTGCAAGATGACAACCCACGCGGAAAGCTTCGATGTTCTTTTCAACAGCCGTACCATTTAAGCGAATTGCTTTTTCAATGCTTTCACGTAATAACGGAATGCGACCAGATTGCCATGCCATACCGAGTAATAACTGATTGGTATAAATTGAATCACCTAAGAGTTGTGTTGCGATGCGAGCTGCTGGTAAAGAAACCAGTTGGCCTTGACGAACACGACCACGAAGACGATCAATTAAATCACTAATAGGCGCATACCAGTCACGAGATTTAATAAACTCAGAAGTAGGAGTGCTGTCTTCATTCACAATAACTAAAGCATCATCTTTTAAGCGAGAGAGAGCAGCGCTACCACCAGCGACTACAGCATCTGCACCAATCAATAATTCACATTGGCCCGCTGGAATTTTGGTAGAAGAAATTTGTTCATCACTTGCCGCAAGTTGAACGTATGAATAAACCGTACCACCTTTTTGCGCAAGACCGGCCATGTCCATAACACGTGTGGCTTTACCTTCTAGGTGAGCCGCCATACCAAGGAGTGCACCAATAGTCACAACACCTGTACCACCAATACCACCAACCATAATACGACTTGGAACGTCATATAACTGAGGGATAACTGGTGATGTTGGCCAACCTGCGCCAATTCCTTCAAATTTAGCTGGACGTTTCATATCACGTGTGTGAACAGTCACAAAACTAGGACAGAACCCTTCGGCACAAGTGAAGTCTTTATTACAGCTACTTTGGTTAATTTGACGTTTAGTACCTAATGCTGTTTCTACTGGCTCAATAGATAAGCAGTTTGATTTTTTCGAACAGTCGCCACAACCTTCGCAAATATCACTATTAATGTATAAACGCTCAGCTGGATCAGGGTACGCATCACGTTTACGACGACGGCGTTTTTCGCTGGCACAGGTTTGTACATAGATTAAAGCGGTGACACCTGTAATTTCACGAAGCTCACGTTGAACTGCATCGAGTTCATTACGGTGGCGAATTTCTACACCCGGTGCAATGCCGTCTTCTTCGTTTAATAGTTTAACTTCATCAGTTACGATGACTTGTTTTTTAATACCTTCAGCAGCAAGCTGACGAGTTAACTGCGCAACGCTCAAATGACCATCTACATGCTGACCACCTGTCATAGCGACCGCATCGTTGTAGAGGATTTTGTAGGTAATATTAGTTTTTGCAGCGATAGACTGACGAATTGCTAAGTAACCTGAGTGGAAATAGGTTCCATCACCAAGGTTAGCAAAAATGTGTTTTTCATTGGTAAATGGTGATGCACCCACCCAACTTACACCTTCACCGCCCATTTGAGAGAACGTTTCAGTACCGCGGTCAAGTGAAACAGCAATATAGTGACAACCAATACCGCCTAACGCGCGACTACCTTCAGGAACTACGGTTGAAGAGTTATGTGGGCAACCACTACAGAAATATGGTTTACGTTCAGCAAGATCAATAACACGTTTTGATTCTTGCTCTGCTTTTAGTAGTAAGTCGATTCTGCTTTGGATTTGTACTTTTAGGCTTTCTGGAATATCGAGTTTTAAGAAGCGAGCAGCCAGCATTTTTGCAATAGGTTCAGGCTGATATTCATAGTGACCAATGAGCGGTGCTTCTTCAATAGAGGTACTCCATTCACCTTTGCCGTCAGTTGCTTTACCAATGACACGAGGACGTTTGCCATCAGGCAGTGAGTACAGCTCATCTTTAATTTGTGTTTCAATAATTGGACGTTTTTCTTCGATAACGATCAGTTCTTCTAAACCTTCGGCAAATTCACGAACACCTTGTGGTTCTAAAGGCCAAATCATCCCAACCTGATAAACACGTAGCCCAAGCTGTTGGGCAGTTTCGTCTTCAATACCTAAAATGCGTAAGGCTTCAATCGTATCTAAATAACCTTTACCACTTGCGGCAATACCAATACGGGCATTTTCACATGGCCATGTAACGGTGTTGATTTTGTTGGCGCGGGCATAAGCCAAAACAGCAGGTAAGCGATATTTATAAAGACGTTCTTCTTGCTGAATGCCGTGGTCTGGCCAACGAATATTGACGCCGCCCTCTGGGAAATTAACATCTTCTGGTATAACCGGAGTAACACGGTCTAGGTCGACATGAACAGAAGCAGAAGTCTCTACAATTTCACTGACCAGCTTCATTGAAGACCAAAGGCCAGAAAAACGTGAAACAGCAATGGCGTGAACACCAAAGTCTAAAATTTGTTGAACGGATGTTGGGTAGAAAATTGGAATACCACAACCAATCATGACATGTTCGGACTGGTGAGGGATTGTAGAAGATTTACATGAGTGGTCATCACCAAATAAAGCAACAACACCACCACGTTCAGAGGTACCAGCTAAGTTAGCATGGCGGAGTACATCGCCTGAACGGTCAACACCCGGGCCTTTACCATACCACCATGAAGACACTCCATCATATTTGCCTTGGCCTGAAAGATTAACTTGTTGGGTACCCCAAATTGCGGTAGCAGCCAAGTCTTCATTTACGCCAGGTTGAAATACAACATTATGGGATTTAAGCAATCCTTGAACTTGCCAAAGGAAACTATCATAGTTACCAACAGGAGAACCGCGATAACCAGAAATAAAACCAGCAGTGTGATAACCATTCATCGCGTCACGGCGAGTTTGGGCAAGAGGCAACCGAACAAGCGCCTGAATGCCGGTCATATATGCTGTACCGTTATCACTTACATATTTATCTTCAAGTGACACATCCTTTGTTGCAATAATATTTGGAGTGACTTTTGTAGCTATATTCATTTATATCTCCTTAGAATTTTTAGTAGCTCGGACTACTTTCTTTTTTCAACATCCAGTTGAATATTTGGAGCAAGTGACATACGAAATAAAAAAAGATCGGTTCCTCTTCTTAAAAAGAATTAGTGCCAATGTATGTACATTTAGTCATTGTGGTTGATCTAAACTGGTGCAACAATCCGTAATTTAGGAAAACATATTTACGTTATGCGCAAAAATCTCGATGGTGGACTATTGCATGCAATGCATGCATTCCTGAAAGTGATTGATAGCGGGAGTTTCACAGCAGCAGCTGAGCAGATGGATCTGACCACAGCACAGGTTTCACGTCTTATCAGCGAGCTAGAAACACGCTTAGGTACAAAATTAATACAACGCTCGACGCGCCAGCAGGCACTGACCGATATTGGTGCGACTTACGCAGAGCGCTGTCGTCAAGTCATTTCAATGGTGGATGAAGCGGAGTCGGAAGTAACAGGAACAGCATCTAAACCCAAAGGGCGTTTGCGGGTATTAAGTATGGGAAGCTTTGGGCATCATTATGTTTTTCCAGTGATGGCCGAGTTTTGTAAGCATTATCCCGAATTAACCGTGGAATATACGACTTCACAGTACGTTCCAGACTTGTTGGCAAAAGGGGTCGATGTCAGTCTCTATCTCACTGAATCATTAACAGATTCTCGTTTTGTCGCACGCAGAATTGGCACTATTTTTTCTGTTTTATGTGCTTCACCTGCTTACCTCGAAAAACATGGTATGCCGAAGTCTCCAGAAGACTTAAAAGATCATGCCTGTTTACGCTTGGTAAACCCGTCTATTACACCAGATTGGCACTTGTTAAATGCAAAGGGTGAGTCTTACCAAATTGATACTGGCGGGCAACTCATTGCAGATAACCCTGAGTTATTGTTAGATGTGGTGCAACAAGATATGGGTGTGGCGTTATTGCCGATGTTTTCGGCTTTAGATGCGGTTCAAAATGGAAGATTATGTCATATCTTGCCAGAGTGGCGTTCGCCCGATATCGGAGTTTATACCTTGTTGCCTTCACGCCATTTTATTGATGCCAAAACACGTGCATGGCTGGATTGGGTGGAAGAATATATTTCCCCAAGAATTGAAATGGATGCATCTTATTTTTATAAATAATGAGATAAATTTTTTAAGAATTAAGATAGAAAAGGATGAAGAATAATACGGATTTAGAATAAAAATAGGGTAGAGAATGCTTCTGATGAGAGAGGCATTTAATACACAGATAAATGATAAATTTTAAAAAAATTGCATGAGGGATTGAGCCCCAATTCCTGAACAGAATGAGATAAAGATGAGATAGGATGATCTGGTACTTGGCCTAATATTCAGCTTTATACCAGATGCTGAGCTATTTTAATTTATGATTAGGCACACTTGGTTTGCCAATACGCATTTGCATAATTCGACAAGCTTTTTCGGTTTAATACGTTGCTAATATTTTGGCTGGCTTGCATCAGTTTTTCTAAGTCGATGCCAGTTTCAAATCCCATGTGTGACAGCAAATAAAACAAATCTTCGGTCGATACATTGCCAGAAGTTCCTTTGGCATAAGGGCAACCACCGAGTCCTGCAAGAGATGAGTCAAAAACACGAATACCTTGCTGTAAAGACTGATAAATATTGGCAATTGCCATGCCATAGGTGTTATGGAAATGTCCTGCCAAAACCTTGCTGTCGAGTTCCGCAAGACAGCCCTGCCAAACCTTTTGAACACGATCAGGTGTTGCTGTGCCAATGGTTTCACCTAAAGACACCTCATAGCAGCCCATGTCATAGAGTCGTTTAACAACTTTTACCACTTGCTCAGGAGCAATTGCACCTTCATAAGGGCAATCGACAATACAAGAGACATAACCGCGTACACGAATGTTATGGGCTTTTGCCGCGCTCATGACATCACTAAATTTTTCAAAGCTTTCGTCAATTGAACAGTTAATATTTTTACGGGTAAAACTTTCAGAAGCCGCGGTAAACACCGCAACTTCTTTGCATCCTACCGCATGAGCAGTTTCAAAACCTTTGATATTGGGGGTGAGCAGGCTAAATTGCACATCGGTTGTTTGGGGAAGTTGCTTAAATAGCTCGTCACTTTGAGCCATTTGCGGTACCCACTTTGCCGAAACACATGAACCGACTTCAATTGATTTTAGGCCTGCACTGATTAGGTCATTAATAAAGTTTAAGCGTTGTTCGACAGTTAAAGTCTGCTTTTCATTTTGGAGGCCGTCTCTGGGACCGACCTCAACGATTTTGACAAACTCACTCATGCAACTTCCTCCTGAGCAGGCTGAAATTCCACAAGCTCGTCGCCAGCTTTGACCTGATCACCGACTTGGAAATAAGAGTCTACAATCACGCCGTCTTTAGGGGCACGAATGGTATATTCCATTTTCATCGCTTCAAGCGTCATTAAAATATCGTTTTTCTTCACGCTATGATTCGCGCTCACCAAAACTTGAGTGACCACACCCGGCATTGGTGCTTTTAAATGACTTTCATCGGCTTGGCTATCTGCCTGATTAAAATCTTGGCGAATATAAGCAAATTTATAGCTTTGTCCATTTTGGAACAAGGTAATGCCTTGCTTATTTTGGTTAAAAGATAGCTTTTGCTTAGACCCACCAATCTGAACAGATGCCATATGCGCATCAAGCAATTGACCTGAAATCGGGTAGCTTTGACCATTATATTCTGCGGTGAAGCCATGTTCATTTGAGGCAAATTTGATTTGAATATTTTGGTTTAAATAATTCAGTTTAATACTGTACTGATAGGCAATATTTAAACGCCAAAGTGGTTGAGCTTGCCAAAGCTGTTTTTGGCTTGAGCTGTTGTTATTAAGTTTGCTTAAAAACTCAATAAATGCTGCGGCCACTATAAGTTCTGGTTTAATTTCTTCAGGGCTAAACAAGAAGTTTTGTTCACGTTGGATCAGGTTGGTATCAAGTTTGGCTTGTTTGAACGAATCACAACGTACAATCTTTTCTAAAAAGGCAATGTTATTGCCTAAACCATCGACATGGAATTGACTCAGCGCGTGTTGCATTTGAATCAAAGCATCTTCACGGTTTTTACCCCATACGATCAATTTGGCAATCATTGGGTCATAGAAAGTGGTAATTTCATCACCTTCAACAATGCCACTATCTACACGAACAAATTGGTTTTGCGCTGGGTAGCGTAGATAGTCAATTTTACCGATTGCAGGTAAAAAGCCTTTTTCTGGTTCTTCTGCATAAATACGTGCTTCGAGTGCATGCCCATGAATTTGTAATTCATGTTGGAGTTTTGGTAATGGCTCACCATACGCAACTCGTAATTGCCATTCTACTAAGTCCTCTCCAGTAATCATTTCAGTCACAGGGTGTTCGACTTGTAAGCGTGTGTTCATTTCCATGAAATACGCCGTACCGTCTTGTTCAACAATAAACTCAACCGTACCTGCACCGACATAATTTACCGCACGCGCAGCATCGATTGCAGCTTGACGCATAGTATCGAGCTTTTCGCTTGGCATTTGCGGAGCAGGGGCTTCCTCTAATACTTTTTGATGACGTCGTTGAACAGAACAATCTCGTTCAAATAAATGTACATAGTTGCCATGTGTGTCGCCAAATACCTGTACCTCGATATGACGTGGTTGAATCACATATCGTTCAATCAGTACATCATCATTACCAAAACTTGATTTGGCTTCACGTTTACATGATGCAAGAGAATGTAGGAAATCTTCGCTACGCTCCACTAGACTCATGCCTTTACCACCACCGCCAGCACTGGCTTTGATCAATACAGGATAGCCAATACGATCTGCTTGTTGTTTTAAAAATTCAGCATCTTGATTGGTACCGTGATAGCCCGGTGTTAGAGGTACACCTGCTTTTTCCATCAAAGCTTTAGAGGTTGCTTTCAAGCCCATCGCTAAAATGGCATCGACTGGAGGACCAATGAAGCAAATATTATGCTGCTGGCAAGCTAGAGCAAATTGATCGTTTTCCGAAAGAAAACCATAACCGGGATGAATCGCTTGGCTTCCTGTATCAATCGCCGCTTGAATAATACGATCAACTTGTAAATAACTTTGTGTTGCAGGAGATTGACCAATATAAATCGCTTCATCAGCAAGTTTAACGTGTTGTGCATGTGCATCTGCATCTGAGTAAACCGCAACCGTCGCAATACCTAATTTTTTGGCGGTACGAATCACACGGCAAGCGATCTCACCACGGTTCGCAATTAAAATCTTTTCAAACATGTTGATCATCCTTAATTGTTGTTATTAGAATTTGAAGTCCACGCAGGGGCTTGCTTACTTAAAAAAGCAGTTAAACCTTCTTTTGCCTCACTGCCTTGACGGACTTGTGCTATGTGTTGAGCAGTTTGTCGAAGTAATTCATCATTCATACTTTGATTGCTGACCATTTGAATCAGTTGCTTAGATGCTGCTTGGGCATGTGGTCCACCCAGCAGTAAAACATCAATAATCTCTTGAACTTTTTTATCTAAATCTTCTGCATCCGCAATTTCATGTGCCAAGCCGATTTGTTTTGCTTCGTGCGCTGAGATACGTTCAGCAGTTAAAAAATAGCGTGAAGCTTGTCTAGCGCCAATCGCACGTATTACATATGGACTAATCGTAGAAGGGGCAAGACCTAGTCGAACTTCAGAGGTTGCAAACTTTGCATCGGTACTGGCAATGCAAATATCACATGCAGATGCCAAACCCATACCACCACCAAAAGCAATACCATGAACACGTGCAATCGTTGGCTGATTTAAGGTTGCCAATGCTTCAAGCATCTGTGCGAGTTTTAAAGCATCGGCTTCATTTTCTTCTGTAGAAGCTTGACCCGCTTGTTTCATCCAATTCAGATCTGCACCTGCTGAAAAGCTTTTACCACGACCTGCTAAAACTACAACTCGAATATCGTCACGGTTAGCAAGTTGCTTAAAACAAGTATGCAATTCTTCAATCACCGTTGTATTGAAGGCATTGTGTAGCTCAGGACGATTCAGCCACACATATGCCACCTGATCATGCTGTTCCAGTTGTAAAAATTGATAGCTCATAAACACCTCTTACATGCGGAACACGCCAAATTTAGTCGGTTGAATTGGAGCATTCATTGCAGCGGCTAGACTTAAACCAAGTACTTGACGCGTTTGCGCTGGATCAATCACACCGTCATCCCACAAACGGGCAGAAGCATAGTAAGGATGACCTTGACGTTCATACTGATCACGAATCGGTTGTTTAAATTCATCTTCTTCTTGTGCTGACCATTCTGCGCCTTTTTGCTCGATCTGATCACGCTTCAAAGTCGAAAGTACGCTGGCTGCTTGCTCACCACCCATGACTGAAATACGCGAGTTTGGCCAAGTCCATAAGAAACGTGGAGAATAAGCACGTCCACACATACCGTAGTTACCTGCACCAAACGAACCACCAATAATCAAGGTGAGTTTTGGTACATTTGCGGTTGCAACTGCCATAACCAATTTGGCACCGTTTTTTGCAATCCCTTCATTTTCATACTGGCGACCGACCATAAAGCCCGTAATGTTTTGTAGAAATAACAATGGAATATTGCGCTGTGTGCATAGCTCAATAAAATGCGCACCTTTTTGTGCAGACTCAGAAAATAAAATCCCGTTATTGGCAATAATGCCGACTGGCATACCATAGAGTGAAGCAAAACCGGTAATCAGTGTTGAACCAAATCGTGCTTTAAATTCATCAAAACGAGAGCCGTCTACAATACGGGCAATCACTTCACGCACATCGAAAGGTTTACGTGCATCACTTGGCACTACGCCATAGAGTTCTGAAGCATCAAACAATGGTTCATCAACTTGTTTATTTAAGTCGTTTGGCTTTTTATTTAAGTTAGCGACAATGTTTCGTGCAATCGCAATTGCATGTTCATCATTTTCGGCTAAATGGTCAGCCACGCCCGAAAGACGTGTATGCACATCACCACCACCTAAATCTTCACTGCTTACCACTTCACCAGTTGCAGCTTTTACCAGAGGAGGTCCACCTAAGAAAATCGTACCTTGATTACGGACAATAATGGTTTCATCAGACATGGCTGGTACATATGCACCACCTGCGGTACAGCTACCCATCACCACAGCAATTTGGGCAATCCCGAGGCTCGACATGCGTGCCTGATTATAGAAAATACGCCCGAAGTGATCACGGTCTGGAAAAACCTCATCTTGCATTGGTAAATAGGCACCGCCTGAATCCACCAAATAAATACAAGGTAAGTGATTTTGTTCAGCAATTTCTTGTGCGCGTAGATGCTTTTTAACCGTAAGGGGATAATACGTTCCGCCTTTAACCGTTGCATCATTGGCAACGATCATGCAAGTGATGCCGTTGACTTGACCAATACCCGCAATCACACCCGCAGCAGGAACATCATCTTCATAAACGTTGTACGCTGCCAATTGACCAATTTCTAAAAATGCCGTGCCGACATCAATCAGTTGATCAATACGTTCACGGGGTAAAAGCTTACCTCGAGCCAAATGTTTTTGACGGGCATTTTCACCGCCGCCTAAAGCAATACGCTGGGCAACTTGTTTTAGATCTGTGACCAATGTTTGCATGGCTTGCTGGTTTGTTTTGAAGTCTTCACTTCGAACATTAATCTTGCTTTGTAATTGGTTCATAAGATGCATCCTTATTTATAATTATTATTTGGTTTCATTGAAAAGTTCGCGGCCAATCAGCATGCGGCGAATTTCAGAAGTTCCAGCACCAATTTCATAAAGTTTTGCATCGCGCCATAAACGGCCAGCAGGGAATTCATTGATGTAACCGTTGCCACCTAGACTCTGGATTGCTTCACCAGCCATCCATGTTGCTTTTTCGGCAGCATATAAAATGGCACTTGCAGCATCTTTACGTAGGCTGCGGTCATGGTCAGCTTTATCACATGCAGCACCAACAGCATAAACAAGAGCTTTACATGCCAACCAAGTTGAATACATATCGGCAAGTTTGCCTTGCATAAGCTGGAATTCACCTAAAGCTTGTCCAAACTGTTCACGTTGGTGTAAGTATGGAATTACCACATCTAAACAAGCATCCATAATGCCTAAAGGTCCGGCACTTAAAACTGCACGTTCATAGTCCAAACCACTCATCAGTACTTTTGTGCCGTTACCAACACCACCGAGTACGTTTTCAGCAGGTACTTCTACATTGTCAAAGAACAGCGGGTAAGTGTTAGAGCCACGCATACCGAGTTTGTCTAAGTGGTTGCCGTGACTAAAGCCTTTCATGCCTTTTTCAATTAAAAAAGCAGTCATGCCTTTTGCGCCAGCTTGTGGGTCAGTTTTGGCGTAAACCACCAATACATCTGCATCACCGCCGTTAGTGATCCACATTTTTGAACCATTTAAAACGAAGTGATCACCTTTTTGTTCAGCACGTAATTTCATGCTGACGACATCAGAACCCGCATTTGGTTCAGACATGGCAAGGGCACCCACATATTCACCGGAAATCAATTTTGGTAAATACTTTTGTTTTTGCTGCTCGTTACCGTTACGGTTAATCTGGTTTACACATAAATTAGAATGAGCACCATAAGAAAGACCAATGGCTGCTGAAGCACGAGAAATTTCTTGCATGGCAATAATATGAGCTAAATAACCCATATTGGCACCGCCATATTCTTCAGAAACCGTCATGCCTAAAAGGCCCATATCTCCGAATTTTTTCCAGAGATGTGCAGGGAATTTGTTGTCTTGATCAACTTGTTGGGCAATTGGTGCAATTTCCTTTGCACAAAATGCTGCCACTGAATCTTGAAGCGCAATTAAAGTTTCATCTAGACCGAAATTCAAGCTGCGTAGGTTCATGATATCTTCATCCTATTGGTTATATTTGTTGTCCATAAAATATTTTGTGGGTATTTGATAATTACCATACAATGATTTTTTAAAAAAGTGAATACTGATTCATAAAATGATTTACAATTCATTTTATTTGTTAGAGAATAAATTATGAGCTATAAACGATCATCTTTAATGCAAGAGCGGATGGAGCAAAATCGTAAGTCGATTTTGAGTTCAGCCAGAAAGTTAATTTCAGAGGGAGGGTTTAAAGACGCACAAATACAAACAATTGCAGAGCAAGCGGGCGTATCAAGTGGTCTGGTTTATCGCTACTTTGATAATAAAAGCCAAGTGCTGATTGAGGTTTTGTCCGAAGCCATTAATACGGAACTATTGGTGATTGATTCGATTACTGAAAGTGACTTATCGGCAAAGCAGAAATTACATAAGGCTGTGGCAACCTTTGTAAAACGGGCACTCAATAGTCCTCAGCTTGCATATTCACTCATGTTTGAACCTGTCGATTCAACGGTTGAACATGAGCGTTTTCGTGTGAAGCAATTGATCAAACAAAGTATTAAAAAAATACTTGCGGATGGAAATGCAAGTGGTGAGTTTGTCTTGGATGATTTAAATACAGCAGCACTTTGTGTTGTCGGTGCCATGACCTATGTGGTGGTTGAACCCCTAGACCCAGCTCAAAATACAAAGTTTGATCATGCGCATAAAGACTATTTTTCAAAACAGATTGCTGACTTTTGTGTAGATGCTGTGCAGAGGAAATAGGGCATATAAACGATAAACAACACAAAATAAGTAGTTTGGAAAAGTAGTTGCAGTAACAACAATTAGATCAGGTAAGAAGAGAATAAAAGAATCAAGGAGAATGATTCAATGCAACAAGAACGGTTAAGCTACGCCTCGGGACCAAGCACGCAGCCCTTATTGGGTATGACCATTGGTGAACAATTTGATCAGGCTTGTCGGCAATATGCTGAAAAGGAAGCAATCGTTAGTTTTCATCAAAACAGACGATTAACCTATAAAGCTTTACAGGATGAAGTAAATGCTTTTGCTTGTAGCCTTTTAAAATTGGGATTAAAAAAAGGTGATCGATTAGCCATCTGGTCGCCTAATTGTGTGGAATGGACGGTAACCCAATTTGCAGCTTTTAAAGCAGGGATTATTTTAGTTAATCTGAATACAGCTTATAAAAGTCATGAGCTTGAATATGTGTTGAATAAAGTCTCATGCAAAGGATTGATTATTGCTTCTCAATTCAAAACAACGGATTACCAAGAACTACTCACAAAAATTGCCCCTGAGTTAACCATCAGTCCAGATAAAGTGCTGAGTTCAGCGCGACTACCACATTTAAAATTTGTCATTAAAATTGATGACCAGCATCATACGGGTATTCATCGCTTTAGTGATTTAGTCACTGCGCCAACCTCTGAACAGCTAGAAGAGTTAAAACTATTAACCAAGCAACTTCAGTTTGATGAAACCATTAATATTCAATTTACCTCAGGTACGACTGGTAATCCTAAAGGGACCATGTTGACCCACCATAATATTTTAAATAATGGCTATTTTGTCGGTGAAGGCATCCGCTTAACCCCTCAAGATAAAGTCTGTATTTCTGTACCGTTGTTTCATTGTTTTGGCATGGTGATGGGAAATCTAGCATGTGTTACGCATGGTTCAACCATGGTCTATCCATCGGCGGTATTTAATCCTTTAGAAACTTTAAAAGCTATTCATCAAGAGCGTTGTACGGCAGCTTATGGCGTGCCCACCATGTTCATTGCAACCTTAGAACATGAACAGTTTAATGAGTTTGACCTGTCGAGCTTAAGAACGGGCATTATGGCAGGTAGTCCTTGTCCAAGAGAAATTATGCAGCGGGTTATAGACCGCATGCACATGTCTGAAATCACGATTTGTTATGGTATGACTGAAACCTCGCCAGTGAGTGTACAAAGTTCGGTAAATGATTCGATTGATAAACGAGTAAGCACAGTTGGGCATGTCCATCCGCATGTTGAAATTAAAATTGTCGATTTAGAAGGGCAGATTGTTCCGCAAGGAACTTTGGGTGAGCTATGCGTTCGCGGTTATTCAGTGATGGCTGGCTATTGGGGTGAAGAAGAAAAGACCCGTGAAGTCATTGATTCAGCTGGCTGGATGCATACAGGTGATATTGCCGAAATGGATCAAGACGGTTTTATTAAAATTAAAGGCCGTATTAAAGATGTGGTGATTCGCGGTGGGGAAAATCTCTTTCCAAAAGAAATTGAAGACTTCTTATACACTCATCCAGATGTAAGCGATGTGCAAGTTATTGGCTTGCCAGATGCCAGATATGGCGAAGAACTCTGTGCTTGTATTATTTTGCATGAGCATCATCAAATTGATGAAGACAGCATTCGCCAATTCTGCAAAGAGCATATTTCTCATAATAAAGTGCCGCGCTATGTCCGATTCTTTAATGAGTTTCCAATGACAGCTTCAGGCAAAGCGCAGAAGTTTAAATTGCAGGAAATTATGCGAGCTGAACTTAACTTAACTGGAAATGTCTTTGACTAAAGAGGTTAAAAGTTTGGTCAAAGTGCAGCAAACTATAAGTTGAAAGGCAGCTTAAATAGAGGATAAGCAAAATGGCAAAAGACTTTAATAGCCCAAAGGTAGTCGAAGGATATGACGAACATATTCGTAAATTAATTCCGAGTTATGAGGTGATCCATCAACAGGTGGATGCCATTTTGCAATCAGTGTTATCACCAAATGCTCATATTTTAATTGTGGGTTGTGGCACGGGGTATGAACTCGAATATTTACTTAAACGTCATCCAAACTGGAAGTTTACGGCAGTTGATCCATCTTTGACTATGCTGCAAAAAGCTCAGGAACAGGTTGAACTTTTAGATAAATCTTCTCAAGTCACCTTTGTTCACGGTGAAACATCAGCTTTACCTGTTGAGAATTGCTTTGATGCTGCACTTTCTATTCTTGTGGCTCATTTTATTGCAGATGATATAAAACCTGTTTTCTTTAAAGATATTTATGATCGTTTAAAAGAAAAAGCTGTTTTGCTGACCTACGATTTAATGACGTGTGTAAATCCACAACATCTTCAAGCTTTACGTTATTTATGCTTGGCACAAGGTTTAACAGAAGAACAATGTCAAAAAATGTTAGAGCGTATGGCGCAAGACTTTTTTAGCCTAACCACTGAAGGATATATAAAACTTTTAGAAAAAACTGGTTTTGAAAGTGTGCAGCCTTATACACAAATTTTGACGTATCAAGGGTTTATTGCAAAAAAATAATAGATTTCGGAAAGCGTTAATACGGATATAAAACCTGCATATTCTCAATGAGGAAGAGAATATAAAAACTGAAAAAAATTAAAAGATTTAGCTTTACTTAAAAACAAATTAAAAGTGGTTTTCAGGCCGCTTTAGGGAGGTTTTGTCTAAAAAATATGATTGAAGGTCTTTCTTGTGAAAGAAAAGCAAATTTTAAGCACCTATTTTAGATAGGTACATAACAAAAAGGATGTCGAGATCTTTAAGTCGAATTAAAGATCAAAAGGAAAGTCTTATGATAAATGCTTTAAATACAACGGTTCAAAAAAGCCTGATGGCTGTTTCTGTGACCCTGTTTGTGTCTTCTGCTTTTGCAGGTCAAACAGATCCTGAAATAGCACAACTTCGCCAAGAAGTGAAAGAGCTTCGGGCTATGTTACAAGCCAATATGCAGGCGCAAAAATCTTTATCGCAAGGACGAGTGGAACTAGCAAATTCAGCGACTCCTCAAGCCGCAACCGTACCACCAATACAGCAAGGTTTAACCAAGTCTGGTGCAGAATTTAACTTATATGGTTATATACGGGCAGATGCTTCTTATCAAATGAAAGGGGCATCTACGATGTATAACAATATTAGCGGTGTTCCACTCGAAAATACTCCAGAAGAATCTGCACAAAAAGACCAATTACACAGTACGGTTAATGTGACACGGTTCGGGCTGAATTTTAAAACTCCAACAGCTGCGGGTGATGTGGGCGGGAAACTGGAAATGGACTTCTTTGGGGCAGCCACTCGTGATCAGTTTCGAATACGCCATGCTTATTTAACTTTTGATAAATGGTTGATTGGTCAAACGTGGTCAACATTTATCGCACCCGAATATTATCCGGAAACGATTGATGCAGGCACATTTGTAGGCGGAGCATTATTAAGATCACCACTAGTTCGCTATAGCGATAACTTAACGGCAAATACAAGCTTTGCAATATCGGTTGAAGATCCGAAATATACTGCGACCTCAGATCCAGATAATAAAATGCGTTTACCAGCCTTGGTAGGGCGCTTAAATCATAAATTTGCCAATGGATCGATGTTATCGGGACGTAGTTTTGTTGCTGAAAAAAGAACTAATCATGATGAGGAAGTCGCTTGGGGCGTAGGCTTCGGCGGTAAATACCAAATTACACCTGATACATTACTCAAAGCCGATTATTACCATGTCAAAGGAGATGGGCGTTTTCTGCTATGGAGTAACAGCGGCTATGCAATAGATGATCAAAACAATATGCATAGCAATGAATTTGACACTGTTTCTTTGGGTATTACTCATCAATTTACACCGCAAATTCGCTCGACTTTAGGCTACGGCTATATGAAAGCCAAAGATGATAACCGTTTTGCTGAATTACAACGTAATAGCACCACTCAAAACAAAGAGCTTTGGCAAAGCTGGGTGAATGCACTTTATAACCCTTACAAACCAATTACCTTGGGCGTCGAATATGTATATGGCGAACGAGAAACTTTTGATGGACGTAACGGGATTGATAACCGCTTCAATGTGATGGCGAGTTATGACTTTTAATTTATTCAATAAAACCTTGAATAATTTGTTTTTTCTTTAGGGTGCAGTATGTCGTTTTAAAAAATTGAATATGAATTTATCTCACAAAGGAGGTGAGTAAATGACAACATCTAAATTAAATGTAAATGAAGTTATTGATCAGGCCAGATTTACCCCTTTTCACTGGAGTATTTTACTTTGGTGTTTATTAATTATTATTTTTGATGGTTACGATCTGGTGATTTATGGCGTTGTATTGCCTTTGCTAATGCAAGAGTGGTCGTTAACAGCTGTACAGGCGGGGATGTTAGCAAGTACGGCACTATGTGGAATGATGTTTGGGGCGATGTTCTTTGGAACATTGGCAGATAAAATAGGCCGTAAAAAGGTAATTTTAATCTGTGTGACTTTTTTTAGTGGTTTCACCTTTTTAGGTGCTTTTGCATCAAGCCCACTTGAGTTTGGGGTACTTCGGTTCTTGGCGGGACTAGGCATTGGTGGGGTCATGCCAAATTTAGTTGCACTTACATCAGAATATGCGCCTAAACGTATAAGAAGTACGCTGGTTGGGAGTATGTTTAGTGGTTATGCAATTGGCGGGATTCTTTCAGCATTAATTGGTAGTTATCTGGTTGAAAGTCAAGGATGGCAAATTATGTTTTTAATTGCCGGTATTCCACTATTTTTATTACCTGTCATTTGGAAGTTTTTACCTGAGTCTTTAACCTTTTTAGTTAAGACGGGTAAGACTGAGCAAGCACAGCGCATTATTCAAAAGATTTCACCTGAACAAAACCTAACGATCACTACGCACTTAGTGCTTAATGAGGATAATGTACCAACAGGTAGTTCTGTAAAGGGATTATTTCAGCAAGGCCGTGCTTTCAATACACTCATGTTTTGGCTTGTATTCTTTATGTGCTTACTCATGGTGTATGCCTTAAGTAGCTGGTTACCAAAACTCATGCTAGCAGCAGGCTATTCGCTTGGAAAGAGTATTTTATTCTTGCTTGCCTTAAATGTGGGTGCAATGATCGGTTCAATCGGTGGCGGTATTTTGTCTGATAAATTCCATTTAAAACCTGTAATTATGGGAATGCTACTGGCGGGTGTTGTCGCTTTAGTCGGTTTAGGCTTTAACTCACCAGCCTATGTCTTATATGGTTTAGTGACTGTTGCAGGAGCAGCAACAATTGGTACTTCAATTCTTCTTTATAGTTATGTTGCACAATATTATCCACTAAGTGTGCGTTCTACTGGAATTGGTTGTGCCTCTGGTGTAGGTCGAATTGGGGCTATTGTTGGACCTATCTTAACGGGCCTGTTATTGGGTTTAGAGTTACCACATAAGATGAACTTTGTGATGATCGCAATTCCAGCAATTTTAGCGCTTTTCGCCGTCATGGTTTTAAGACGATATACATCTGAAAAACAGCCTATTACACCAAAGCTTAATGTCGAGTTAGAGGGTAATTAATTCATATTGATACAGGTAGGGAGCAAATTCCTACCTGTATCTGGACATTTTATTTATGGAGTAACTGGTTTATATCAACCAGATTTGCCATTTGTTGATTACCACGGTCATTCGGATGTAAATGATCACCCGAATCATAAATTGGATTTAATCGATCGGGATGTTTAGGGTCTTTTAAACCTTGCTCAAGATCAAGAACCCCATCAAATGTATGGCTGGTTCTGATCCAGTGATTAATGCGCTGACGTAATTGGTCTTTATTCGGTTGGTAATAATTATCTAACGGCGTATTGGGTAAAGCTCCCGAAAATGGTAATAAGGTTGCTCCAATCACTTGAATACCTTGGCGATGTGCTTCATCTACAACACCTTTATAACCTTGAGTGAGTGTTTCAAAAGTCGGTATTTGTTGTTTAGGTGCAAATGCGGTACCGGGCCATGAAATATCATTAATACCCAACAAAACAATTAATGTTTTCACACCTGAATATTGAAATACTTCTTTTTTCAAACGATCTAAAGCATTGTCACCCATACCGTCTGTGAGTAATCGATTTCCTGAAATTCCACTATTAATGACCGCGACTTGATGTGGCGATAAGCGCTTAGATAAAAAGTCGGTCCATCGTGTATTTGCATCTAAAGTTGCAGTTGCTCCATCGGTAATTGAGTCTCCAATGACAGCAATAACATGGGCTTTACGCTTTGGTTTTACTTCTACAGCCGACAATAATAATCGCGCAGTTGTAGTTTTGGCACTACTAGGCATATTTAAGTTCGCAGTCTGGTTGCCCGTAATGAGCCAACTGGTTTGTTTCGCATCCCAATGAAAAGTTTTAAATGTAGTTGGCCTTTGAATAAAGGTATTTACCATTAACTGCGCATGATCGGGAACAGGGAGCTGGATTGGATCACTGATCAATTGTTTGCCAGGTAAAATTTGTGCTTTAAGCTTTCCTGAGAAATAAACTGGGTAAGCACTCTTTGATTTAAGACTTTGTCCTTTGACTAACCCCACAGTAGTTTTATCAATATAAAGTGGTTGATCCCCATATTGATTGGTAAAAACGAGCCTAACCGCTTCACCACCTAAACTAATTTGGCTGATTTGCTTAATAGTCTGATTGGATATTTGCTCGGGAATTAGGGTTGGAAAAACGAAATCTTTATTCCAGACTTTTTGTGGACTAGCTGCCCAAGTGGTAATCCATTGGCTCTTTTGTACTTCTGCTTGTGCAAAGCTCGTAAATAAAACGAGAGAGAATAGTGCAGATTGATAAAGTTTCATCTCAAGAACTCTTTAAAACGAATTAAAGGTATCTTGAAACAAATTGATGCCTTGTTATAGCGGTCTAAGCGGAATAAGATTTGTGAATATAATTCTTAAATAAATTTTACTATGTCTTATTTTGATATCAATCGTTCTGGCGAGTTGGCAATTTTTATACGGGTGGTCGAGCTTGGAAGTTTTTCAGCGGTAGCAAGAGCATGTAACATGACGCCGTCTGCCGTAAGCAAGTTAATTTCTCGTTTAGAAAAAAGACTGGGTGTCAGGTTACTCAACCGTTCAACACGTCAGTTTCAGCTTACCAGTGAAGGATGCCAGTTTTATGAGCAAGGCATTCAAATACTCAATGACTTAGACGAACTGGAACAAGCGGTTACCGCAAATCATACACCGAAAGGGCGAATTAGAATCCATACCAGTTTTTCATATTGGACACACTTTCTATTGCCATGCATTAGTTTGTTTAATCAACGCTACCCGGAAATTGAATTAGAAGCTCATTTGAGTGATGAAGTCATTAATTTGGTTGAACAAAGAATTGATGTTGCGATTCGAACAGGACCTTTGAAAAGCTCCAATTTGGTGGCCCGCTCGCTTGGCAGTACTTATAAACAGTATGTTTGCTCTCCTGTATATATTGAAAAGTACGGTTGTCCTGAGCATCCAGATGAACTACATGAACATCAGCTTTTAGATGTAAGTTATCAGCGCCAGAACAAAACGTGGCTCTTTAAAAAAGACGTTCAAGAAATCACACTTACACCAACCAAAGTTTTAAAAGTAAATCATGGAGAGG
Source organism: Acinetobacter sp. 12966 (assembly GCF_031196995.1). Classification (NCBI taxonomy): domain Bacteria; kingdom Pseudomonadati; phylum Pseudomonadota; class Gammaproteobacteria; order Moraxellales; family Moraxellaceae; genus Acinetobacter; species Acinetobacter sp. 12966. Next base: position 62,593 of record NZ_JAVIMC010000103.1, on the reverse strand, counting down.
CAATCTTACAATTGGCGCTTGCAGGAGTTGGTATTGCACAGCTTAATGAATTCCAAGTCCAAAAAGCTTTAGAACAAAAACAGTTGGTTAGAATCCTTGAAGATTGGAATATCAATGCTTCGGAAGAATTCCATGCTGTTTGGATAGGACATGATAAATATGTCCCTAAGCGTGTAAGGGCCTTTCTAGATTTCTTAGTAGAGCATGCGAATATTAGTTAATTAAACTTTTTCTGGCACTTAACTGACATTGGTGCATTGTTTCATTCATTGTTTCCACAAAGTGCATATCCGCATCAATATTTTGTAAGCTTACTTTAGGCAAGTTCTCAACAAATTGTGGCGAATAATGTTTTTCTAAAGAGTTATAAATACAGTTGCATTGTGAAAGTGCACGACCAGCCCAAACACAATGTGTATTAAATTCATTTTTACTAATAGATCTGCAACCTAATAAACTTATAGAACTTATTAATAGGGTGCACACTAAAACAATACGATATAAAAAAAACATCATTATTGCTCTTCATTGGTTGTTGTTATCGTTAAGTCATGTTTATAGAAATTTTCTAGTCTTTATCCAGCTTTAAATATGGAAATATTTACTCTGAAAAAAGAAGAAAGCAGCAACATAAAAAAATAGAGCTTTTTCTTGAAAATAGTTTCAGCTAAATCGATAACGTAATGAAGAGTAGATGAAATAACACGATATAAAATAATAGTCATTAGAGACTCCTTGATAAAAGAAGTTGCGCCCAATCACTGCTATTAATTATGGTGGTGAAACGAAAGAGGGTTAGCAGACTGATACCTAAGAAACCAGCACACCCGAAGGTGTCCCACTCCCGTTCCTCCGTCAAAGGCACGAGGGGCTACACACCAAAAAACTCGTTTTTAGTGCGCTTAGGTAGACGGTCTGCTAAAACCGACTGACAAAATAGGTCAGCCGGAGCATCATAAGCTGAGCCTTAAAGCGGGTCAATTGCAAAAATAAAAGATTGGTTTATATAAACAAATATTAATATTTTTAAATTTTCATTAATAAAATAATGAGTTATTTACAATTGGAGTTATTGAATAATGGTTCAATATGATTATAAAAATAATTTTTAATGTTTATATATCAAATATTTATTAATTGTTTATTTGTATAGTGTTCGTGTTCAATGACTTGACTAAACATAAAGCAAAAAAGAGTAACCAAATTTAATTTTATGAATATGGCGTAATTAAATAAATAGCTGTTGCCAAATTTTAAATAAAATATCAATTGCAAGAAGAGTAATTTTTTATCATTTATTTTATTCAAGTTTTTACAAAAGCTTGCATAACCTACAAAACTTAAGAGAACCACAGCGGTAGGCCAACATAAGATAATGTTATTCATAAGTCTACATCTTAAGATTTATAAGGGTGGCCTCAATGTTAAGAATTTTTTGTGCAGTGAGTATGGTTGTTGCAATCGCCATGGGTATGAGCGCTTGCCAAGATCGAAATTCAACAGATGATGATGGAACACATGGCTCTAATGATCCAACCACTTCTCAACAAATGGATAAAAATTCATAATTTTTTATTTAAGGAAACTCATAGTTATGTGGGTTTCCTTAACTTTTTTCTATAAAGTATGTAACATAATAAAAAATGAAAATATAAAAATAATTAATTGTTTAGTATTCTTTAGTACACACATCCATAAAAAAAAGCTTATTTCCCAGGGCCAATAGGAAATAAGCTATATGCTTTGGAGCAATTAAGGACGTCACATGCCATCCCATGCATCTTTAATGGCTTGTTTTGCATGTTCCCATTTTAATCGGGATTCAGCTTTGAGTTCTTCCCACTTTTGTTGCAATCTACTTTCCATATCTTCAAACTGAGTTCCTTCTTTCGATTCTGAACGGGCACGGTGACCTAGTTCATAAGCTGCAGAAAAATCACGATCATAATCCAGATCTGGCGTAGTTAATTGAGCTTCTTGATAATAAGGTCGAGTAAGATAACTTTCTCGCCAGCGAGAGTCAGAATAATTATGGTCGCCAGCTACTAGTCGAGTATGGTCTGTATTTTGATCTGTCATCAGTTTTTCCTCTTCTCTTATTTAATTTTATGCTTATGTTAAATTTAGGAAGGTGAGGGCACCTTCCTAAATAAAATGAATGACCGCATCAAATGACATTTAAGTCAGCAACGGATTAACGTTGCTGATTATTGTTATTTGAGTTTTGTTGGCCTGAATCTTTTTGATTAGAGCCTTGTTGTTGGCGGCGGTTGTCATTTTGCTGTTGTTGCTGATTGTTCTGTTGCTGTTGATTGCCTTGCTGCTGTTGGTTGTTGCGGTTGTCGTTTTGCTGTTGTTGTTGCTGTTGATTATCGCGTTGATTGCTTTGATTATTAGTACTGCTCATCTTTAATTACCTCATATCATTTATGATGTGTGTTTTATCTGAGAGCTTCAGATAGGTTTATTTAAACATGAAATTTTTTAATGTGTAGCTTCGGGCTGTTACCCTATATTTAACTGTAACTTTAAATATTAAATAAAACCTTGATTTATATAAAATGTAATTTGAATGAATAAACATAATTAATATGAATATAGTTAAAATTACATTTGGGTACATAGAGGTTAAATAAAAGCTATGATCATTTCTAAATATGTATTTGTTATCTTTTATGAAGGAAAGCTATTTTTTATTATCCAATATTACATATTTTATATCCTGCGTAATGTAATAGAGCAGTTGTCTAAGTTTAAGATAGGGTAGTCCTTTAAATAGTCGTCTAAAATTATAAAAATTATTTTTATAATAAATACAATAAAAAAAGGTACCTACAGGTTTTTCTTGAGTTTCAGAACCTCCTTTTTTTAATAACCCGGTACAGGCAATATAAAGATCGGCATTCAGGAGTTCTTTACCTTTTTTGATCATTTCTACAGTGACTTGCATCGACTCAGGTGTATATTTTTCAATGAGTTCAGGTGAAATATGAAGTGTATTTTCTTTAACACGTAAGTCGTAACTGACTAAGCTCCCAATAAGAATATCACCTGAATAGGGACTCAAAGAAAAGCGGTAAGCTAAATAACCTGCAGATGCACTTTCAAAAAATGCGATTTTAATTTTTTCTTGTGCTAGTAGTTTGCAGCATGAGTTAAACATTTGTACTCTCCTTACAATTGTTTTTAATTTAGTTATAAGATTATTTTTGATTTCTTTTTGTTAAGTTTTTAGTCTGTATAATCTTAAAAGTAACTCAAATGTAATGAAAATTAATAATTTATATGTTTTTTATAAAAGCAAATATTTAAATTATTCTAAAGTTGAGAATGTAAATTTGTGTTATGATTTATGTTGTTGAATTTTAATGATTTAAAAGGGATGCGGTTTTTCTTAATAACGTAATATAACAAAGATATGCTGAGATTATAGTTTTCTTAAAGTATGGTAATTTATATCTCACTAAAGGAGAATAGAAATGCCTGTTGTAGTGAAAAAAAGATTATTAGACCTATTACAAGATAATCAACAGAGCTATTACGAATTATTTGTTTTTTTCCTTGATCCTGATATTTCTAGTTTTGAAAAAGGGAAGAAAGCAAAAGATTTCCTTAATAAAGAAATAGATAAAATAGATCAAGACGAAATTGATTTTCCCGCATCTATAAATACAGTTAAAGAATGGTGTGAAAATGATAATAAACAAAATTGTGAATTATTTCAGACTTACCTAAACCGTAGACAAAGTGGGGGGGGGAGAGAGTACTTCCAAAATGTCGGTCAGGCATTTGAATTTTTAATTAAAGTTTCTCCAACTAAAAAAGTAGACGGCGCATGGCTATATAGTTCAGTTCACTACTGGAATGATCCTATTTTTCATGACCTTATTATTACCTATCTAGAAGAGCTTGGACTCGGTGAGCCGAAAGCAAACCATGTCTGTATCTATGATGATTTGTTACGTAGTCTGGGGCTTGATAGTTTTGATCTACTTTTAGAGGATGAATACTATCATAATGCCGTGATTCAGCTGGCGCTTGGCTATGCTCCACCTGAGTTTATTCCCGAAATTGTCGGCTTCAATTTGGGTTATGAGCAACTGCCACTGCATTTACTCATTAGTAATTATGAGCTTGCAGAACTGGGTATTGATTCTAAATATTTTAATTTGCACATCACTATCGACAATATTGATAACGGACATGCAGATAAAGCCATTAAAGTTATAGAAAATATTTACAATAAATACAGAGATAAAGAAGCTTTCTTTAATAAATTAAAACGTGGTTTTGCTCTTAATAACCATGGTGTTTCTTCTTCAAAAATTATTAAAAATTTAAATCTTGAAGATTTAGTCCTTAAAATTTTAAAAAGAAAAGCGCTCGTGGGTCAGCTAATACATAACGAAACCAGACAGTTTGGATGTAAAACCATTAACCAATGGTTATCAAACCCAGAAGACGTTAAAGGCTTGGTTACACATCTCATTGATCACAAGTGGATTAAATTGAATACCGACCCTGAACAGAGCGTGTTCTGGCGAATGATTAATGAAGAAAATGGAAAAATGTTTGGGGTATTTAACCCTGTAGAACGTCAAATTATTCATGACTGGATTGCTGGTAGTGATCATTCTTCTAACTTCTTGGCATACAGTAGAGAACTAAAGAATAGCCAGCGTATTCAAGATTATCTGTTTAGCTATATTTCTGATGGCGAACTGGAAGCACTCCAAGAACGTATACGTCAGACACCTGATCTTGCCATAAAAATATGCAAGCTGACTCCGTTTTTGGCACCAGATTCACACCATAAAAGCATTGGGCTTTGGAGCACACGTAAATATGTCGAGCTCCTTTTTCCATATTTAAGTTCCTTTAACAAAACTAACTCTTGAAGTTTTTAACTCACCCCACGTTTAACTTTAAAACATAGGTAATGAACATGACTGATAATATTAAATCAACAAATAAAACAAGTGAAATGGCTGGTGCTGACGCTGCAAATAAAGCGAATACGAACCAAAAAACTGAACAATTAGACTCAGTCAGAGACGATGCAACCAATGAAGCATTAACCACAAATCAAGGGGTTAAAATTGCTGATAACCAGAATAGTTTAAGAGCAGGTATTCGCGGTTCGACACTATTAGAAGATTTTATTTTACGAGAAAAGATTACTCATTTTGACCATGAACGTATTCCTGAGCGTATTGTGCATGCGCGTGGCGTGGGTGCTCATGGTTACTTTCAGGCTTATGAAGGAAATGAGCGCTTAACAAAAGCTGGTTTTTTGACTGACCCAACCATTCAAACTCCAATTTTTGTACGCTTCTCAACAGTGCAGGGACCACGTGGTTCTGCTGATACGGTCCGCGATATTCGTGGTTTTGCCATTAAATTTTATACCCAAGAGGGTAATTTTGATTTAGTCGGCAACAATGCCCCAGTATTTTTTGTGCAAGATGGAATTAAGTTTCCAGACTTCGTTCATGCTGTAAAACCTGAACCAGATACAGAAATGCCAACAGGAGCATCTGCACACGATACTTTTTGGGATTTTGTGTCTTTAGTTCCTGAGTCAGCACACGCGGTGATTTGGGCAATGTCAGACCGTGCAATTCCACGTAATTTACGCTCAATCCAAGGGTTTGGGGTTCATACATTCCGTCTCATTAATGCCGAAGGAAAATCACATTTTGTGAAATTCCACTGGACACCTAAACAGGGTTTAAGTGCTTTAGTTTGGGATGAAGCTCAAAAGCTTGCAGGTAAAGACCCAGATTTCCACCGTCGTGATCTTTATGAAGCCATTGAAAATGGGGTTTATCCTGAATGGGAGCTCGGTGTACAAATTGTTGAAGAAGAAGACGAGATGAACTTTGACTTCGACTTATTGGATCCGACAAAAATTATTCCTGAAGAGTTGGTTCCAGTGACACCAATTGGCCGATTTGTTTTAAACAGAAATGTAGATAATTTCTTTGCAGAAACAGAGCAGGTGGCTTTCTGTCCGGGACATATTGTGCCAGGAATTGATTTTACAAATGATCCGCTTCTACAAGCACGTCTATTTTCATATACCGATACACAGTTAAGCCGTTTAGGTGGACCAAACTTCCATCAAATTTCGATCAATAAACCTGTGTGCCCATTCCATAATAATCAACGTGATGGTATTCACCAGCATACGATTCATAAAGGGCAGGCTTCATATCAACCAAACTCAATTGATAATGATTGGCCAGCTGAAACCCCACCTGCTGCTTCAAACGGCGGTTTTGAAAGCTATCCTGAACAGATTAGCGGACACAAACTTCGTCAAAGAAGCGAAACTTTTTCTGATCATTTTTCTCAACCGCGCCTTTACTACAAGAGCCTTGCCCCTCATGAGCAAAAGCATGTGGTCGATGCCTATACTTTTGAATTAAGTAAAGTGCAACGAAAACACATTCGTGAGCGTCAAGTTCAACAAATTTTGGCAAATATTGATCTCGACTTAGCACGACAAGTAGGCGCTAATTTAGGAATTGAAGTACCTGATTTAACGCTAGATTATAAAAAAACTGCAGTTGAAAAATCGGCTAAATTATCTTTCTTGGCTTTCCCACCCCAAGATATTCAAGGCCGAAAAGTTGCAGTACTCATCCATAATTTAGTCAAATCTGATGCATTAGAAGCTATGAAAAACTGGGCAATTAAAGAAGGGGTGACTCTTCATTTATTGGCGCCAAGCTTAGCTCCTGTAAAAGACCATAAAGACAACATTATTGTGGCTGATGGTATGCAAATGGCTGAGCCTTCAATTGCATATGATGCAGTGATTATTCCTGATGGCGATAACTTAAACGCTGTCATGCAAGACGGAGTAACTCGCCATTATCTATTAGAGGCTTACAAGCATTTAAAACCAATTGCGTTTTTAGGTAATAAATCTGATTTACTTGAACCACTAGGTTTAGTTCCCGATGAAGGCACTCTTGTTGGAGATGAATTCCAGCCGATTGCTGAAAAGTTCAAAAACTTGATTATGGCTCATCGTGTTTGGTCACGAGAACAAATAGCTGCTCAGATACCGGCTTAACAAACAAAAAAGCCCTGAAAGTTTTAACTTCAGGGCTTTTTTATATCTTAGGGATTAACCATTTACGATTTGACCGCCATTTACATGAATGACTTGACCTGTAATGTAACTTGCATCATCTGAGGCAAGGAAAAGATAAGCAGGTGCAACTTCACTTGGTTGTCCCATTCTTCCCATTGGGGTGTCTTTACCAAACTCCTTAACGGTTTCTGCATCGAAACTGCTTGGAATTAATGGTGTCCAGATGGGTCCCGGCGCAACACCATTTACCCGAATTCCTTTTTTCTGCTTCATTAAATTGTTCGATAAGCTACGCGTAAAAGTAGTAATCGCGCCTTTGGTACTTGCATAATCAATGAGCTCATCATGGCCTTGATAGCTGGTAATACTGGTTGTATTAATAATACTGTCGCCTTCTTCCATATAAGGAATGGCTTCTTTAGTAAGATAAAACATTGGGAAAATATTAGTTTTAAAAGTTTTTTCTAATTGCTCATTACTAATGCTTTCAATTTCTTTTTGTTGATATTGCACACCAGCGTTATTCACTAAAATATTAATTTTACCGTAATGTTGTAGAACTTTATCAATATCGAGTTTCGCAACATCTGGATCAGAAATATCACCTTTTAATAAAAGACAATGTTGTCCTTCTCTTTCAACGAGTTGTTTGGTGATTTCAGCATCTTGATCTTCTTCAAGATAAAGTATCGCAATATCGGCACCTTCACGAGCAAACAATACTGCGACAGAACGCCCGATACCGCTATCGCCACCACTAATAACGGCAACTTTACCTTTTAGCTTATCGCTCCCTTTATGTGAGCTTTTTATAATCTCTGGCTCAGGATGCATTTTTTCCTGATCACCTGGTTGATGAGGTTGAACTTGTGCGGGGGCAGATGTTGGATACTGGTTTGTTGAGTTTTCCATTTTTAAATACCTCGGTTGTAATATCTAATTTTTATATAGTGAGCTGTTACCGCGTAAATGTGAGTAAAATGAATTCTTTAATAAGTTGTCTTTGTTATTTTATTTATAAGGATGTAAAAAAATATTTTTATATTTGAGGGTTAAATAATATCGATCAACTTGATTTTATTTTTATCAATCATACTTTCAATAATAGATCTATTTCCTGTGTCTTCTAACCAGTTTTCTATAGGTATATTATTAGATAAGTCTAATATTTTTTTAATAATTTCTTTTGCTTCATCTATATTTTCTGAACTTTTATTATTTTTAACAGCTATATTATCTAGCAAAAGTTTTATATCTTCATTTTCTATATTTTTTGACTTAATGATATATAATTCTCTTTGGAAAGGATGACTTGCATGAGGTGGGTCTAATCTATAGCTCCATTCTTTGTCATAGTCCTGCCATGAGTTTTTAGACTTAATATGTCCTAGTAAAATTTCAGGGATAGAAATATGAATATATTGTAGAGCTGACTGTTGATTTTTTAATTGCATAGTTAAGTTACTCAAACCATCTTATTAAAATTAGTTTTAAATATTCATATTAATCTCTCAAGTAAATTAATTCTGAAAATGTAATGATATATGTTATTGTTTTTTAATTAAAATAATTGTTTGCTTGTTATTTTCTCAATAGACCTGATGTTGTGTTATTTTACTGTTTTGTACATTTTGAAATTTTTTGTTATCAGTTAAATTATTTTAACTATGTTTGTAAAACTATATTATAGTGTACTATTAGGTAATAATGAGTATGTTCATTATTTAAAGAGTAAAATTATTAATAATTAAAATTTTTAAAATATTTTAAAAATAATAACCTTATAGGAAATTTTATTTTTAGATTGATATACATTTAAAAGGATTGATACATCACTTGGGTGGGAAAATATTATAGATATTCTATTGTTATTAAATCCGTTAACTAAAAGCGGTAGTGACTATAATTAAATATAGGAAGATATAACTATGGCTAATACTAGATATGAAGATGATGATAACAATAGATCAGGTACTTCAAATCGTGGATTTGCAAGTATGGATCCTGAAAGAGTACGAGAAATAGCTAGCAAAGGTGGGCGAGCTGCTCACGCGAGTGGTAATGCACATGAGTTTACCTCTGAAGAAGCTCGTGAAGCTGGCCGAGCAGCCCATGCAAGTGGTAACGCTCATGAATTTACGTCTGAAGAAGCGCGTGAAGCGGGTGCATTAAGCCATAAAAATGATGGCCGTAATGGTCGTGGCCGCGGTCGTGATGATGACGACGATGATGATGATCGCGGAGGCCGTTCAGGTGGACGAGGTCGTGGTCGCAGCCGTGATGACGATGATGATGACGATCGCGGATGCCGTTCAGGCGGACGAGGCCGTGGCCGCAGCCGTGATGATGACGACGATGATGACGATCGCGGTGGCCGCTCAGGTGGTCGAGGCCGAGGTCGCAGCCGTGATGACGATGATGATGACGATCGCGGAGGCCGTTCAGGTGGTCGAGGCCGTGGCCGCAGCCGTGATGACGACGATGATGATCGCGGTGGCCGCTCAAGTGGTCGAGGCCGAGGTCGCAGTCGTGATGATGACGACGATGATGACGATCGCGGAGGCCGTTCAGGTGGTCGAGGCCGAGGTCGCAGTCGTGATGACGACGATGATGATGACGATCGCGGAGGCCGCTCAGGCGGACGAGGCCGAGGTCGCAGTCGTGATGACGACGATGATGATGACGATCGCGGAGGCCGCTCAGGCGGACGAGGCCGTGGCCGCAGTCGTGATGACGATGATGATGATGATCGCGGTGGCCGAGGTCGTGGCCGCAGCCGTGATGACGATGATGATGACGATCGCGGCCGTTCAGGCGGACGAGGTCGTGGCCGCAGTCGTGATGACGATGGTGATGACGATCGGGGTGGCCGTTCAGGTGGCCGAGGCCGAGGTCGCAGCCATGATGATGATGATGACGATCGGGGTGGCCGTTCAGGTGGCCGAGGCCGAGGTCGCAGTCGTGATGACGACGATGATGATGACGATCGTGGCCGCTCAGGTGGACGAGGCCGAGGTCGCAGCCGTGATGACGACGATGATGACGATCGTGGCCGTTCAGGCGGACGAGGCCGTGGCCGCAGCCGTGATGACGATCGTGGCCGTTCAGGCGGACGAGGTCGTGGCCGCAGCCGTGATGACGATGATGATGATGACGATCGTGGCCGCTCAGGTGGACGAGGTCGTGGTCGCAGCCGCGATGACGATGATGATTATGATGGCCGTGGTCAAAACTCTCGTAATCAAAAACGTGATGCCTACGGACGTTTTACGTCTTAAGCAGAATGTTTTAAAAACAAAGGAGGCTTTTGCCTCCTTTGTTTTTTAGCTTACTTATTTACTGAGGGAGAGGTTGTAGGCCTTTTACAATATCAAGGTATTCAGAACCGTTTAACCAAAAAGATTTTTTCAAAAAAAGTGTCGTCATAATACTTTCGGCTGCTTCGCTATCTGGATTTTCACAAAATAATCCGTAGCTTTCACCTAAAACCGCATCATTTTCAATTAGGCGGATATAGTAAGCATGTTGCTCATTTGCATAACCTAAAACCGCATCACGTTGATTTTTCATTTCGCATGTCTCCATACCAAAAAACTGAATTTAACCAGAATGTTAAGTGTTCAGAATCTCATTTGATAAAAATCAAAAAACAGTCAGCGATAACGACTATTCCGAAATAGGTTTTGATTTTCTTCAAATTGCCATTTTGGTTAAAACATCCCTGTTAAAAGCAAAATGGATTAAAATCTGATCATGAGATTTATTGTTATGCAAAAAAAATATTTCGTCAACTTGAAAATGTAACTTTTTCAAGTTACATTGTTTGTGTAGGATTTGAACAGTGGAGTGGAGGCAATATGCCAAAGAAAAAAGAGTTCGAGCATGGCGGTGCACGAGAAAATGCCGGACGTAAAGCACAGTTCAATGAACCCACCAAAGTCATTCGTGTTCCCGAGTCTCAAGTTAACTTTATCAAAAATTGGTTACTGAATAATGTCAAAACCAATAACTTGACCGACTTTAACTCAAAACTTAATGTCCAACAGGTCCACCCGAATAACGATAAAATTTACCACATTCCTTTGGCAACTGAACGTGTTGCGGCAGGTTTTCCTTCACCTGCGCAAGATGATATTGAGCAAGCACTTGATTTAAATGAATATTTAATTAGAAATGAAAATGCCACGTTTATTGTTAAAGCCAACTCTTTATCCATGTTAGATGCTGGAATTGATATTAATGATCCGCTTATTGTGGACCGTAGCATTCCCGCTAAATCAGGTGATATTGTGATTGCACTCATCGACAATGATTTTACTGTGAAGCGCTTAATGATTGATAGTCAATTTCATCCACCTAAAGTTTGGCTGAAAGCAGAGAACCCTGATTATCAGAATATTTATATTGAAGAGGGGCAAGAACTGGTTATTTGGGGAGTGGTGACTTATAACCTCAAACGAATGAGATAATTTTTTCTCATATTTTATATTCAAGTTACTGACCTGGAATGGAGGCCAGTAACTTTTGCTGAATGACTTTTTAAATTTGTCCAATCAATAAACATGTAGCGATAACAACCATCAAACCACCTGAAAAACGACCAACTAACTGTGCTGCTTGTGGTCTGGTTTTTAAAATAGCCTCTGAACCATAACCTACCATTAAGTAAATTATCGCGCAGCTAATCATGTGAACAACACCAAAGGCAAGAATTTGTGTTGTCACTGACCATGAAGCAGTAGTATCAATAAACTGAGGAAGCAGGGCTAAAAAGAGTAAAAAAACTTTCGGGTTTAATCCACTCACGTAAACGCCTTTGGTTGCCCAGCTCAACCATGACTGAGCTTTTTCAGAACCAGACTCGTTCGGAGTAGGAGGGGTAAGTAATAAATTTATACCCATCCATAACAAATAAGCAGAACCCGCAACAGTAAGAATCATTAGAGCAGTTGGATTATTTGCTACAAGCAGACCAACACCAGCCGCTACCAATAAAATCGTAATAAAGTGTCCAAATAGCATACCTGCGACGGCGGGTACGACGACTTTGCCTTTAATCCCTGCTGAAATGGCATAGGCCCAGTCTGCCCCTGGCGTAATAATAAAAAGAATGGAGACACTCCAAAATGCAATAAAAATGTTAAAAGCCATATGCTTATCTCAGCAAACTATTTTCCAAAGGTTTCGCTCGTGGTTTAGAAAAAATCCCTATTTATGCGAGCTTGTTGAAAATAATATGCTCATGTATTTAGAATGTGCTTTTAAATGTTTGCTCATATCACACTCATTTGGGGTAAATTTTTCTAAATGGATCGCACAGATAAAAAGATTCTTGCTGAATTGCAATTAAATGGCCGATTATCTATCACCGAGTTGGCAGAAAAAGTCGGTTTGAGCATTTCACCTTGTCATAGACGAGTGAAGGCTTTAGAAGAGTCTGGAGCTATCAAAGGTTATCGGGCAGAACTCGACCCAAACTTAGTGGGATTTGAATTTTCAGCGATTGTTTTTATTACGCTTAAAGAGGGCGATAAACAGGCAGTCGAGAAGTTTGAAAATGCCGTGATAGACATACCGCAAATTATTCAGGCACAGCGTTTGTTTGGTGAGCCAGATTATTTACTACATGTGGTGGCTAAAGATTTACCTGCTTTCCAGCGTTTGTACGATGAAAAATTATCTGCTATTCCAAGTGTGCAACGGCTCATCTCAACCATCGTGATGAAAGATGTAGTGCCTGAACGTTTATTCCCGATTGGCTAAGAATCATCAGATATAAAAAAAGAAGCTTTAAAGCTTCTTTTTTAGTTTTAAGAATATTTAAGCATCGAGTGTTTTACACAAAGAACAGATCGTACCGTTATGTTTGTGAGAGAACATAATATCTGGACGTTCATAGCCTTGCTCACATACGCGGCAGTGATAGACGGTAGCAACAGGAGTGCCTTCAGCATCGTAACGTGGTTCTTTAATACCGTCATCGTTTGACTTGATGTAGTATTTTCCTTTGGTTAATAAACCCATGATTGGTGTTAATACAAAAGCAAGCACAAGTGCGATAAGCGGTGAGTAAGGTGCCAAGAAACTACCGAGTAAGCCGAAGAATGCTGCAATCGATAAGCCTGCTGATACAAGGAATGCAACCATACCGACAGGGTTTACGTTGTATAGCATGTCACGGCGGTATTCCGGCTCTTTAGGTGAAAGTTTTAAAACATATTTGTTGATTGAAATGTCTGTTGCAACAACTACAACCCATGCAATCGCAAAGTTTGAATAGAACCCTAAGATTTTACCCAGTACCGCAAACATGTTGCCTTCCATTAAAGCAAGCGCAATTGCCAAGTTCACCATCACAAACACAATACGACCCGGATAATGTTTGCTAATACGAGTGTAGGCACTTGTCCATGCAAGGGAACCAGAGTAAGCATTAGTCACATTAATTTTAATTTGAGAAATGACCACCAAAATCACTGCGAGTGTTAAAGCAGCCCAGCCCGGAAGCATGTCATGAAACGCCGCATTAAACTGTTGAACAGGTTCAGTGCTGTTTACGCCCGGTATTTTAGTAAGTAAATAGAAACCTAAAAATGCCCCGATAATTTGTTTAATCGCCCCTAAAATCACCCAACCCGGACCCGCTGAAATAACCGCAGCCCACCATGCTTTGCTATTTTCTTTTGTTTTAGCAGGCATGAAGCGTAGGTAGTCAATTTGCTCACCAATTTGCATAATCAAAGATAGACATATACCAGCACCCAACATGATTGCTGCCATGTCTACAGTTGCGAAACCTTCGTTACCTGTGAAAGTTGCAAACTGGCTGACTAAGGTAGGTTCTTGATAAATCAGATAGGCCACAGGACCAATCATCAGAACCAGCCAAAGCGGGGTAGTCCAGACTTGTAATTTACTTAAGGCTTTCATGCCGTAAATTACCAGCGGTATGACCATAACTGTTGAGATGAGATAACCTGCCCAAAGCGGAATACCTAAACCGAGCAATAACCCTTGCGCCATGATTGAACCTTCAAGGGCAAAGAAAATAAAGGTAAAACTGGCGAAAATGATACTGGTCAGGACTGAACCGATATAACCGAAACCTGCACCGCGGGTAATCAAGTCAAGATCGATGTTATAGCGCGCTGCGTAGTAGGCTAAAGGAATGCCGGTTAAGAAGATAATAATCGCTGCAAATAAAATGGAGAAAACAGCATTGGTTGTTCCGTAAGACATACCAATACTGGCGCCAATAGAAAAGTCAGCAAGATAGGCAATACCACCAAGTGCAGTAATAGCGACAACTTTGGGACTCCAGCGCCGAAAGCTGTGTGGAGCATAACGTAAAGTATAATCTTCTAAGGTTTCATTCACTGCTTTTTGTGAATCTGTACCTTGCACAGTGTCCAGATTTGGATGTTCAGATACACTCATAACATCAATCTCCCAATCATTTTCGGTCAATCAACACAAATATTGATCATTGTTTTTTGATGGATTTGAGTGTGTGATTTTTGGGAAAAATTGAAAATACGTTATTTTGCGTATATGTGCGTATTCGAGAAAATCACCATGATAATTGACTTTTGGCATAAGGATTGCTGGGGTTAATGCAGCCCTATCCAAAACATGAGTGTTATGCTAGATTCTTCACGCCCCCAACAAGCGCCACAACGTGTGATCAAAACACGCCGTGAATATAATATTTGGGTGGCAGATGAAAGTATCGAAGATTATGCGCTCCGCTATGCACCCACCTCTGTACGTAAATGGTCACCTTGGACTGTGACCAACACCGCAATTTCGACCGTTAGCTTTTTGGCGATGGAAGCCATTGGGGCGACCATGCTTTGGCAGTATGGCTTTAGTAATGCAGTATGGGCAGCAGTAGTCGTATGTACCATCATATTTTTAACCAGTTGGCCGATTAGTTACTACGCTGCAAAATATAATGTAGACGTCGATTTGCTTACTCGTGGTGCAGGTTTTGGCTACATTGGCTCAACCATTACATCTCTGATTTATGCGAGCTTTACCTTTATTTTGCTTGCGTTTGAAGCCGCAATTATGGCGATGGCACTTGAGCTTGCTTTAGGTATTCCGCAAGTTATTGGTTACTTAATTTCTGCCTTAGTGATTTTGCCTTTAGTAGTTAAAGGCATTGGTTTTATTAATAAAGTTCAGGCAATCACACAACCCATCTGGCTCTTATTGCTGTTATTACCGTGGTTTTTTGTACTTTGGAAACAGCCACAAATTTTAAGTAGTAGTCTGCATTTTGTTGGTGCGGTTTCAAACTCGACTGATTTTAATCTGTATTACTTTGGTGCGGCGTGCACTCTTATTTTTTCATTTGTGATCCAAATTGGTGAGCAAGCTGACTATTTACGCTTCTTACCGCAAAAAGAAAAGAACAGAACCGCATGGCGTTTTGCCGTTTTTCTAGGTGGTCCATCTTGGATTATTTTTGGATTTCTAAAAGTTTTGATGGGCATGCTGCTGATGGTGTTAGCTTTTCAGTTGTTTATTCCTGTCTCTGAACTAGATAATCCGACTTATTTATATTGGGTTGCCTATCAACAATTTATTCCAAACCCTCAGCTAGCGTTAATATTGACTTTAGCACTGGTTTGCTTGGCGCAAATTAAAATTAATATGACTAATGCCTACGCTGGCTCACTGGCATGGTCAAACTTTTTTGCGCGCTTAACTCATAGCCATCCGGGGCGAATTGTCTGGCTTCTTTTTAACGTTTTTATTGCCATTGTTTTGATGGAAATGGGCATTAGCCATGCAGTTGAACGCATTTTGGGACTATATAGCAATATCGCTTTGGCATGGATTGGTGCCGTTGTTGCCGATTTAATTATCTGTAAGCCTTTAGGCTTAAGCCCAAAGGGAATTGAATTTCGCCGTGCTTATTTATATGACATCAATCCCGTAGGTGTAGGCGCGTTACTCATCGCTTCAGTGTTATCGATGCTGAGCTATTTGGGCTTTTTCGGTCTCATGGCGAAAGGTTTAGCAAGTTTCATTGCTTTGGGGAGTGCGGTGTTATGCGTTCCTATTATTGCTTACCTAACTAAAGGCAAATATTACATTGCACGCCAGCCTGAAAAAATTCAGGCGACTTCGGTTGCTAACTGTGTCGTGTGTGAACGGGATTATGAGCTTGCTGATATGGCGGGTTGCCCAGCCTATAACGGTACGATTTGCTCTCTATGCTGTTCACTTGAAGCACGCTGTCACGATTTATGTAAACCCGATGCACGTTGGTCAGTACAGCTCAAAAAAGCCATCTGGCACTATTTACCAGAACGTTGGGCTAGCCGTTTAAATAGCAGGGTCAGTTTGTATCTATTGCTGACTCTAGGGCTGTCTATTGTTTTGGCAGTGAGTTTAAGTCTGGTTTATATCCAAGAAAAAACCTATTTAGAAACCATTAATGCTGCAGCCGTTCCTCAGTTATTTACACTGTTTGTCAAAATCTACACCATTTTATTTTTATTAATGAGTGTTGCTGCATGGTGGTTAGTGTTAAACGATGAAAGTCGTCGTAATGCCGAAATCGAAACGCATCAGCAAACTGCATTATTGATTGATGAAATTGCTGCCCATGAAGTCACTTCAAAAGACCTGCAAGATGCCAGAATTTCAGCAGAACGGGCAAATGATGCAAAAAGCCGTTATGTCATTGGCATTAGTCACGAACTAAGAACGCCTCTAAATAGTATTTTAGGCTATAGCCAATTACTCCAAAAACAAGAGCAGCTCTCAGAACAAGGCAAAATGGCGCTCGGTGTGATTAGCCGTAGTGGGCAGCATTTAACTTCACTGATTGACGGTTTACTAGATTTAGCGCGAATTGAAACAGGCAAGATTTCTTTAAATGTAGTGGACGTTCATTTCCCAAATTTTATTGAACAAATTATTCAAATGTTTCAGCCACAGTTTGAACAGAAGAATTTACAGTTTGTTTATGAAATTGGAGATAACCTGCCGCACTATGTTCGTACCGACAAAAAACGCTTAGAACAGATACTTATTAACTTACTAGGCAATGCTTTAAAGTTTACAACGAGCGGCACAATTACTTTGAAAGTCGAGTACCGATTTCAAACAGCATATTTTGAAATTAGAGATACGGGCTGTGGTATTGCCGAGGCAGATTTAGAGCGAATCTTTAACCCGTTTGAACGGGGTAGCAATGTGGTTCAAGGCGGATTTACCGGAACAGGGCTAGGCCTACCCATTGTAAAATTATTAGTCGATTTACTTGGTGGCCAGCTAGCTGTGACTAGTCAGCTCAATCAGGGTTCACAGTTTAAGATTAAGTTTTATTTACCTTCAAAAGAAGTGGTTCATCCAATTTCTAATGTTTATTCCAACCAAATTACGGGTTATCAGGGCGAGCGTAAACGAATTTTGGTTGTCGATAATGAAGCGGTGGACCGAGGTTTAGTTGCTAATTTTCTCAAACCTTTGGGATTTATGATTGAAGAGGCCGAGTCGGGCATTGATTGTTTAAGACGTGTACCTATTTTCCAACCTAATCTGATCTTGATGGATTTAAATATGCCTTTGATGGGCGGTTGGGAAACTGCGCGATTATTGCGTCAGAATAATATTACCAATGTGCCGATCTTAATTATTTCAGCGAATGCAGGCGAGCGTGAAGTCAATCCACAAGACGCCGTCTTAAGTGAAGACTTTATGTTAAAACCAATCGATCTTAATTTGTTGCTGAGTAAAATTGGAGATAAGTTGGGTTTGATATGGATTGATTCCAAATCAGATGCACACCTTGAAAATAATGAAGTTCAAACACTTGATCTAAATATATATAAGCAAGAGCAAACCACTGTTCATGCACCAATTAAACAGCCAGAAGATAATGAGCTACTCGATTTACCGCAAAGCTTGCAGCAATTAAATGATTTGATTGGACAAGGTTATATCCGTGGAATTCAACAGACTTTAACGCAATGCCGTCAAAATTTTCCAGAGCATAACGAGTTATGGGAACAGCTTGAACAGGCGATTCAAAAGTTTGATTTAAAACACGCGCAACGATTAATTCAGGATAAGCAATGAGTACGCAACAAGTTTCTTTTCAGCAAGCTTCACCAAATGAGCAAGCTGTTATTCTGATTGTGGATGATGTGCCAGAAAATTTAGGCTTGCTACATGAAAGTCTGGATCAGGCAGGTTATCGCGTACTTGTCACAACCGATGGGTTAAGTGCTATTGAAATAGCACACCGATGCTTACCAGATATGATTTTGCTTGATGGCAATATGCCACATATGGATGGTTTTGAAAGTTGTATACAGCTTAAAGCGAGCCCAATTACCCAGTTTATTCCCGTCATTTTTATGACAGGCTTGTCGGAAACAGAGCATATAGTGCGAGGTTTCCAGGTCGGCGGGGTGGACTATGTAACCAAGCCTTTGAATATTGAAGAAGTACTAGCAAGGGTAAAAACACATTTGGCACATGCCAAACTATTGCAGCAACAAAAACAGGTGATTGATGCGACGGAAACAGCCATTCTTGCGCTAGATGTTCAAGGTAAAATTGTTTGGAAAACCCAAAAAGCCAGTGATTTACTGAATCAATATTTACCTGAATTAGAGGGCTTTGAAGCAGGCTTAAAAGCTTGGTTTTCAGATTTAGTACATGAAAAAGACCCTAAAAAATTAACCAGCTGTTCTTATTCAACGCCATCCCAGCAATTACAGCTTTTATTGCTTACACCGTGGGAAAGTGAGCAAAGTGTGGCAAAAAATTATCTGATACAGATTAAGACTTCTACGCCGGCTTTGGAAATGGCTGATATTTTGAAATATTGCCCACAGTTGACTCAACGTGAGGCAGAAGTCATGCATTGGTTGTTGTTAGGGAAAACCAATAAAGATATTGCAGAAATATTGGAGCTTAGCCCACGGACCGTGAACAAGCATTTAGAACATATTTTTGAAAAACTTTGCGTTGAAAATCGAACTGCTGCCGTGGCGCACATTAATAGTTTGGTGCAAGAGTTTCACTAATTTAAGTGATGATTGTATTTAAAAAGCATACAGACTCACTGCTAAAAATAGTCTATTTTTTTACACTTAAATTTGTTCTTATAGATAAAGATATATAAAGTCATTTTTAAATAAATTTGAGCCATAATATGAGGAATTCATTGTGAATATTCAACAAAAAGATGATGCAAAACACGGCAGCTTTAGCTTACTTGATGGTGAAACTGTTGCAGGTGAAATGACTTATACATGGGCAGGCGAAGGCATGCTGATTATTGATGCTACAGATGTAAATGAAAATTATCGGGGACAAGGCGTAGGTCGCCAATTACTGGATGCTTTGGTGGCTTTTGTTCGTGAAAAAGACGTAAAGGTGATTCCGCTTTGCCCATATGCTAAATCGGTTTTTGATAAAGACCCAAGCATTGGCGATGTACTTAGAAAATAAGCAGTAGATTAAAAATTATTTAAGAAAAATCGGGCGTTGGTGTCCGATTTTTATTGGATGTTATGAAATTGTGATTTATAAGATAACTTTAGGATTTGCAGATAATTTTAACTAAGTTAACTACACAAATGCTTTTAATAACGTTGGTTCTGCTGCTAGTTTATCTGCTAAATATTGAATCAACACACTTAATTTAGGCGGGACATGCCGTGTTGGTGGGTAAAGTAACCACAGCCCACCGCTATAATAGGTTTTAAAATCCCAGTCTGGTAAAACCTGAACTAAGGTACCTTGTTGTAGAGCATGGCGTGCAACGAAGTACGGCAAGCTCGCAATACCTAAATGCTGTAATGCAGCACTCAAACGCACACCCGTATGGTTTGCTGCATAACGACCACGCACAGCAACACTTATCGATTTATTTCCTTGCTGAAATTTCCATTTTGAGTCACTGGCTTGTTCACCTAAGTAAATACATTCATGCTGCTTTAAATCATGAGGATGGTTTGGTGTACCATACTTGGCCAAATACTCAGGTGTAGCACAAACCAAGTGATCAATATCAATCAGCTTTCGGCCCATAAGGCCACCCGGTGGTTGCTCTGTAATCCGAAGTGCTAAATCGACTCCATCATCAATGAGATCTACATAACGATCTTCTAAAAGCATTTGAATATCAATTTTCGGGTAGCGTTCTAAAAATTCGGGTAAATGCGGATGAATCATAAAATGTCCCACAGCTTTTGGAACACTCATGCGAATAATACCTTCTGGCTCGACATGAAATTGGCCTGAACTTTCCATGACTGCTTGCGCAGCATTCACCATGTCTAAACAGCGTTGATAGACCTGTTGTCCACTTTCACTTAAACGAAGTTTCCGTGTAGTCCGATAGAGTAAGCGGGTGCCTAAAGCACGTTCTAAACGAGCAATCGCGCGGCTCACAGCAGAAGGTGTTGTACCAAGCTGGCGGGCAGTTTCAGAAAAGCTTTCCGACTCGACAACCTTAACGAAAGTCGCCATTTCATTTAACAGAACCAGATTTTGATTTGTGCTCATGAGGCAAAAGTTATTTAGATTTTAATTGGATTATCGCGTCTAAAAAATCGCAATACAATCTTTTAGGTGATTTTCAGGAAACTAAATTGTTATGTGGCAGTTGTATGGACATGAGTTTTTAACGCTAGCTCTTATTCACTTTATGGCGGTGATTTTACCGGGACCAGATTTTGTGATTACGGTAAGACAAAGTGTACGTTATGGTTATTTGATTGGATGTTTGACCGCAATTGGTATTGGCGTCGGGATTTCGGTGCATGTGTTTTATACGCTTGTTGGCATTGGTTTTTTGATTCAACAAAGTGAATGGCTCATGTCACTGATTAGAACAGCGGGAGCATCCTACTTGCTGTATTTAGGATGGCAGTGTTTACACAGCCAGCCGAATACCAACAATATTGAGATTAATGGTCAAGCAGACAGTGACACGCCGAGTTTATTTAAAGCCTTTACGATGGGTTTTCTGACGAATGCGCTAAACCCCAAAGCCACTATCTTTTTTCTGGCAATTTTTACGACGATTGTAAGTACGACCACACCGATGAAAGTTCAGGTCTTTTATGGGGTGTGGATGTGTATGGTCAATGCCATCTGGTTTATGATAGTGAGTGTGCTGTTTGCACAGCCTATTGTACGGAAACGTTTTTTGGAGTTTGGGGTTTATTTTGAACGGGTAATGGGAGTTTTATTAATTGGAATTGCATTGAGATTGATTTGGGGGTTGTTTGTTTAATTTAACTTGATACGTTCTCATCACATTCATTTGATAAGTTTGAAATATATTTTATATATTCCAAACTTAGACTTTCTAAAATATAGAAATTAAGCAAATCCACCATTTACCCGAATGACTTGAGAATTTACCCAGCTCCCATCTGGACCAGCCAGCATGGCCACTACGCCAGCAATTACTTCAGGTGTTCCGATTCGTTCCAATGGAGCAAGTTTTGCGATAGCTGCTACTTGCTCATCAGTTTTTCCATTATAAAAAAGGTCAGTACCTGTCGGGCTGGGTGCAACAGCATTTACTGTAATATTTCGTCCACGTAACTCATTTGCTAACACATGTACTAAACCTTCGACACCTGCTTTTGAAGCAATATAAGGACCATATGCCGGAAAAGATTTGGCAATTACACTGGTTGAAAGCGTAATAATCCGACCACCATCTGGCACTGTTTTGGCCGCATGCGCCAATATTAAAAACGCACCACGTAAATTGGTATGAATCACTTTGTCGAAATCTGGCAGGCCTTCAGGTGTAATTTTTGCCATAGGCATAATACCGGCACTATGAACTACCACATCTACTTGACCGTTAATGGCCTTTGCCTCTTGAAATAAACGGCTCACCTCATGTTCATTTGCAACGTCCGCTTGAATAGCTAAGGCTGACCACCTTGCTCAATAATATGTTCTACAGTGGCTTGGGCATGCACTTTATTGCCAGCATAATTAACAATCACATAAAAACCATCTTGAGCTAAACGTTCTGCAATAGCACGGCCAATACCACGTGATGCACCAGTAACCAGAGCTGTTTTTCTTGAAATATTCATTTTTAAATTGCCTGTTTGAGTAGGTATGGCTTATTTTAATAATATAGAAATATGGGATAAATCGTCAGAATTGGATAAGATAATTCCATATAAATTAATAATGGATAGGGTTAAAAGCGAGCACCATGGACAAATTTGATACCTTGCAACTTTATACCCGCATCGTAGAACTGGGTAGTTTTAGTCAGGCAGCTGATCAACTAAATATCCCACGCGCTACAGCAAGTAATGCCATTAAGAAGTTAGAGAGTAACTTACAGTGCCGTTTACTAGAACGGACGACTCGGCATGTAAGGCCATCGCTAGATGGGCAGGCATTTTATGAACGCTGTACACAAATATTATCGGAACTCGATGATGCCGAATCATCTTTACGTAATGTAATTGCACAGCCCCGAGGTTTACTACGTGTCGATTTATCAGGCGCACATGCGACTAAAATTGTTTTACCCAATATCGATCAATTTCATCAGTTATACCCCGACATTGAACTTGTAATTAGTACGGGTGACCGCTTGGTTGATCTGATTAGGGAAGGGATAGACTGTGTGGTGAGAGCGGGCCGTTTAGATGATTCCACTTTAATTGCTAGACATTTGGTCGATATGCCACAAGTGATTTGCGCGAGTCCTGACTATTTAAATAAACATGGAACGCCACAGCAACCAGAAGATTTGTTATCACATTATTGTGTCAATTTCTTTTCGACATCAGGCGGACGGAATTATCCATTTGAATTAATGGTGAATGGCAAAAAACAAGATTATTTTTTGAAAAGTTGGATTGCGGTAAATGACGCTGAAAACTATGTATTATCTGCTTTACGTGGGGCAGGTTTAATTCAAGTACCGCGCTACCATGTGGCAAATGAGCTCAAAAATGGGCGACTGGTTGAGGTTTTATCTGAATGGGAAATCCCGAAGATGTCAGTTTCTGCTTTATATCCGCAGCATCGGCAGCTCTCGCCACGCGTACGAGTTTTTGTCGCTTGGCTGAGTGAGTTATATATTGGGTATTTTGCCAACTTTGAATACCCGCAAAAATGAAATATCTTGCGGGTAAGTCAAAAACTGAATGATTTTTTTTAAGACTGATTCTGCAATTTATCTTGAGTCTTGGTCTCAAAATCACTCGCATCATGGCGTTCATGCAACTGCGTAGCTAAATCACCAAAAGTACGGTTGACCATACGACCACGTTGTACCGCAGGGCGCGCTAAAATCGCATCTGCCCAACGTTGAACATTTTTATATTGATCGACACCTAAAAACTCCGCGCCGTTATACACCCAGTTTTTAACAAGACCACCATACCAAGGGAATGCTGCAATATCAGCAATCGAATATTCAGAACCTGCCAAATATTCATGCTTTGCTAGATGCTGATCTAACACATCAAGTAAGCGTTTTGTTTCCAAGGCAAAGCGGTTAATTGCATATTCAACTTTAACGGGTGCATAAGCATAAAAATGCCCAAAACCGCCACCTATGTAAGGTGCGCTGCCCATTTGCCAGAATAACCAATTAAGGCATTCAGTACGTGCAGCAATATCAGTTGGAATGAAAGCTTTAAACTTTTCAGCCAAGTAAAGCAAAATTGAGCTAGATTCAAATACTCTTAATGGCGGGTTTTGGCTATGGTCAACCAATGCTGGAATTTTAGAGTTTGGATTAATTTCTACAAAGCCACTGCCAAATTGCTGACCTTCACCAATTTTAATCAGCCATGCATCATATTCAGCATCTTGATGTCCTAATGCTAAAAGTTCTTCTAGCAAAATAGTGACTTTTTGGCCATTAGGCGTTGCTAAAGAGTAGAGCTGGAGCGGATGTTTACCGACGGGAAGTGTATGCTCGTAACGCGCACCTGAAGTCGGTTGGTTTAAATCGGTTTTTTCTCCAGTCCATTGCCAAACTTGTGGAGGAATATAGGTTGAATCACTCATTTTTTATCTCGTGTTTGGTGTAAATAAAAGGCTTAGTTATTTCGCAAGGCGAGCCATTTTTGTACAGTCGGACGTTGCCATTGCTTTAATGCATAGTTTTTTAAACGTTCTGGTACAGCATCACCATTTTGGATAAGGCGTTGCAACATCAGGGCAAGTTCAGCATCCACAATGCTCCATGAACCAAAAAGAAATTCGGCATCAGACGCAAGAAGTTTTTCTGCAACAAAGAAAAGTTTCTCCGCAGCTTTTTTGCCTTCTTCTGAAAGTGGAGTGGACGTGGGCTGAATAAAAATAACATCGGTTGGACGTTCAGTTCTTATGGCAACTAAGTCCGATCTGAGCCATGCCTGAATTTGTCTTGCTCTTGCGCGTGCTTGAATATCTTTTGGATAAATAGATGTGTCTGGATAAAGCTCTTCTAAATATTCCAAAATGGCGGAGGATTCTGATAAGGCAAAATCATTATGCTCGAGTACAGGCACTTTGGCAGTTAATGACTTTGCTACATAAGATTTTTCAAACTGGCCTTGTTGGCCTAAGTTGATGGTCGCTATTTCAAATGGGATTTGTTTTTCATGTAGCCCGACAAAAACAGTAAATGCATAGGGGCTTAGAAATTGTGAATCTGTGTACAGCATAAAATGTTCATTATTCATTGTTATTGTCCATGTCATAAAACAATCGGATTTAGTCTAAGTGAGCTGATCCAAGATTGGGTAGCTTTTTTGTGGAAAAGCTTTATCAGTTTTTGAATTAAGCCATTTCAGTTTTCAACGTTAGGACTTAATGTGCTGAAAATGCTGACGAACAATACTAAGCCAAGCTTGTACTGCTGGTGAAACAGGAAGATTCTTTTTCCAAGCCATGACTAAGTGCCATTGAATATTTGGTTTTTCGAGTGGTACTGCTGCAAATAAATTAGGGTCAAGCATGTCGGTATAATATTTCGGGAGAAGCGCAATCCCCATTCGTTGTAACACCATATCTGCCAAAAGGTGCCATTGGCTGGTACGGCAAGCAATGGTTGGGTAGAAACCATGCTGTTTACATGCATCAAGGATAATACTGTTTAAAGAGAAATTTTCAGGAAACATTAAAAATGATTGGTGTTGTAGTTCTTCTAGATTTATTTTTTTGCGGGTTGCCCAAGTTGCATCACGCCGTAAAAGGACCATTAAAGGGTAGTTACATAACTCGATGCTATTGAAAATTTGGGTATCAAAGGGTTGCAATAAAACGCCAACGTCTAGTTCATTGTTAAGCAAAGCTTGCTCAATACCACGTGAACCAACCTCCATAAAAGCCAATTCAATATCTGGTAATTGCTGATGATAATCAAATAGGGCAGTGGTTAGGAGCTGCGAACCCAAAGGCGGAACGCCGAGTTTTAAAGTTCCTGTTTTTAATTCTTGATAGTTTTCAATTTCAAGAAAGATGTTCTGTTCTGCCTGAAGAAGCTCAATCGCATGTTGATAAATGCGCTCTCCAATTTCAGTTAATTCAATTTGTCTTTTACGGCCGTGATCGGGTTTAACCAAAAGTTGGACCTGGAGCTGTTCTTCAAGCTGCTGTAATATTTTACTAATAGTCGGTTGAGTCAGATACAACTCTTCAGCAGTACGGGTAAAACTTTTAGTTTTAACCAGAGTAACAAAGCACTGTAATGATTTTAGAGAAAGCATAATAAAGAATAGATTATTCCATTTTGGAATAATATTAACATGAATAATTCATATTTAGCAGGTTTAACCAAGCTAGCATAATAGTGTAGTTAACCATTTAATTTCGAAAAATGAGTACTGAATCTGCTTCTGGAACACCCTCACAACCATCACTGTTCGTGTTAGTTAAACAAATTCTCATATTGGCTGGATTTTGGTGGATCGGATATCTCTTACATCAAAAACTTGGTGTGCCTGTATCGGCAGGCATTTTAGGTATGTTTTTATTGCTTTTATGCCTGTTCTTTAAAATTATCAAAATGGATCAGGTGGCAGTGGGAGCAACTGTTGTTTTAGGTGAACTGTTGCTGTTTTTCGTGCCTGTTGTAGTCGCCGTTGTTCAGTATAAAACTTTGTTTATGACCGAAGGCTGGCAAATTGTGTTGAGCATTGCGGTTGGGACCATTTCTGTCATGCTCAGTACGTGTCTGACTATTCACTATTACAATCGTTTAAAGGCATATTTACAGGCTCGAAAACGTCTTCAACATAAGCATATCTAAGAGAAAATGACATGAATATCTGGTCAATTCTTTGTCTGATCTGGACTTTGTCAGCCTATGTTGTGGCAAAGCGAATCTATCAGAAAAATCCAAAACTTTGGTTATCACCCGCGATTAGTGTACCTGTACTCACCATTATTTTGATGACGATTTTTGGAATTTCCTATCAAACTTATGCAGAAGATACGCAGTGGATTGTTAATTTATTAGGGCCTGCAACAGTTGCTTTCGCTGTACCGATTTATCGTTATCGGGAAACGATTCGTAAAAACCTTGGCGTCCTTTCGATTGCAATTATTGTGGGCATGAGTGTAGGTGTGATGTCAGCCTATGAGATGGCGCAGTGGTTCCACTTTAGCCCTGAAGTGACCAATAGTTTGATGGCACGTTCTATTTCCACACCATTTGCCATGATTTTAGCGGAAGATATTCACGGTTCGGCAGCATTGGTTTCTTTATTTACTGTCATTACGGGTTTGGTCGGTATGATTTGTGGTGATGCAATTTTAGCGATTACTAAAATTCGTTCTAATGTGGCCAATGGGGCAGCCTTCGGAAATGCAGCCCACGGTTTTGGTACAGTTAGAGCACAGCAACGCAATAGCGAAGAAGGTGTAATTGCCAGTTTAACCATGGTCATTGCAGGTATTTTAATGGTACTGATTGGGCCATTTGCGATTCATCTATGGTTGCTGTTGTAGATTTTATCTAACTTGATTTGTCATGTTGTTGAATAATTCTTGATAATTTTTTTATGGCTTGCCTCATCAGTTCGGGTTCAAAATCGCCTAAGCCGACAATTAAACCCGAACGTCGCCGCTCTTTTGAAAATGTCGGTGAAATTGCTTTGATGGCAATACCTGCATCGACTGCCGAGCTTGCAACGTCAATATCATTAATATGTTGAGCAAGCCATAACACCATATGCATGCCTTGATCGCCCGGCTGTAACCAAGCTAGTTCTTGAGGTATGTATTTTTCAATCAGATCAATAATGTATTCTCGAACTTCTGCATAGACATTTCGAGTACGTCGAATATGCCGCTCTAAATAGCCCTCTTGAATAAAAGTAGCCAAAACGTGTTGGTCAGCAGCAGGCGGGTGTCGATCAATTAAGACTCTAAGCCCACAAAAAGGTGCTACCAATTCTTTAGGCAATACTGCATAACCAAGTCTAAGTGATGGAAATAGAACTTTGCTGAAAGTTCCAAGATAAATCACTTGGTCGGGTGCCATACCTTGTAAAGATGGGAAGGGTTGACCGTTATAACGGAGTTCACTGTCATAGTCATCTTCAATGATCCATGCATTTTGCTGTTTTGCCCAAGCCAATAAAGCAGTACGTCTTGCTAGACTCATCGGCATGCCAAGTGGATATTGGTGAGATGGTGTCACGAATGCGGCACGTGCATGTTTAGAAAGCTTAATTCCAGTTTCCACCTGAATGCCTTCTTCATCGACAGGAACACGTACCATCCGAATGTTTTGTACAGCATGCTCAAAAATGGCCGTTGTCCCCCGATAAGCCGGATCTTCAACCCAAACTTCATCTTTTGCTTCAAATAAAATTTGGCTGCAAATATAAAGTGATTGTTGAATGCCGGGCGTAATCACAATTTGTTCAGGTTCGCAGTGGACAGAACGTGACCGTCGTATATAGTCTGCTATAGCAATTCTTAGTGATAATACCCCTTGAGGTTCACCATAACCTGATGGAGCACCTGCACCCCGAGATCTAAATTTATTACCAAATTTACGCCAAATATCACTTGGTTGAGTACGTCCAGCGGGGACAGATACCGCAAAAGGAACATGGGGAAGTGGCTTAAATTCATCAAGCACTTTGGCATATGAACGTGCCGATTTGGTCAAAGAGATCGAGTTAGGTTTATTTTCTTTTGAAGAATGTTGTATTACAGATGTTTTAACCAAAGCATGAGACACATAAGTGCCAGTTCGTGGTTGAGAGTCAAACACACCTTCAGCTAAAAGCTGATCATAAGCTTCGATAATCGTTCCGCGAGCGACCCCAAGTGTTTGAGCCAGTTCGCGTGAAGAAGGCAACGGATCGCCGGGCTGTAAATCACCACTTTGTACAGCTTCACGTAAAGCTTGAGTCAGTTGAGCACTTATCTTCCCTTGTCTTTTATCAATCTTCGCAATAGACGGAAGTTCAACAACTTTTGCCATTCTGGCCATAATTCTGGTCTACTTAAAAAAATACAAAGTGGTTCTTTTTAATAAACCACATAAACCAGAAAATTTACAACACAAAATATAAATAACCCTGATATTTACAGTGAGGTTTTGAGCCATGTATATCCCCGATGATTATGCAGAAAACCGTTTGGATGTATTACATTCTCTTATTACCGAATATCCATTTGGTGTGCTTTTTACTCATGGAAGTAATGGCTTAGATGCAAATCATCTTCCATTTGAATTGCTGGTAAATGAAGAGAACTTGGGTGTGCTACATGCGCATGTGTCTAGAGTTAATCCTGTCTGGCAGGACATTAAAAATGGAGATGAGGTACTCGTCGTGTTTCAAGCGGGCGATGCTTATATTTCACCAAACTGGTACCCATCCAAACATGAACAGCACAGACAAGTACCGACATGGAACTATAGGGTTGTGCATGCATATGGCAAAGTGACGATTCGAGATGATGAGCGATTTGTCCGTGGCGTGGTGGCTCGTTTAACCCGTACTCATGAGGCATCTCAACCTGAACCATGGAAAATGTCAGATGCACCAAAGGACTATCTTGAACCAATGTTAAAGGCGATTGTGGGAATAGAAATTGAAATTACCAAGCTGCAAGGAAAATCAAAACTTGGGCAAAATAAAGAACGTCGTGACATTTTAGGCGCGGCAGATGGCCTATCGAAATCTGGTCATCAAACTATAGCGGACGCTATGTATAGTGTCGCTGAGTTAAATAAATAATTTTGAAAATATAAAAGCTTAATATCAATTGAGGAGATAAAGATGTCTTTGACTACACCTGTTGAGTTATTGGGTGAACACGTTATTTTAAAGCCGCTAGATGTAACTCAAACTGACTTACTGGCAGAGGCCGTTTGCGATGGGGAGCTCTATAATCTTTGGTATACCCGTGTGCCAAGACCTGAACAAATGGCTGCTGAAATTGAAAGGCGTCTTGGTTTACAAAAATCCGGCTCTATGCTGCCATTTTATATTGAAGATCGAAAAACGGGACGGGCGTTGGGCATGACAACACTAATGCATATTGAAGAAGCACATCGCCGTGTAGAAATTGGTTCGACATGGTACCGCAAATCTGCACAGCGTACGCCTGTAAATACTGAATGTAAGAAGCTATTGCTCGCTCACGCATTTGAGACTTTAAACTGTATTGCTGTTGAGTTACGCACATCTTCTTTAAATGTTCAAAGTCAAGCCGCGATTGTACGCTTGGGTGCAAAGCTCGATGGTGTGCTAAGAAGCCATCAAATTGTGAAAGATGATATTTTGAGGGATACCCATGTTTATAGCATTTTAAAACATGAGTGGCCTGCGGTTCGCCAAAATCTGGAATGGATGTTGAATAAACCACGTTAAAAGGAATTTTAAGCAAGCTGTTTTTCTCTTTTTGGGCTTAGCCAGAAGAGAGAAGCTGTGACAATCATTAACCTGAAGTTAATAACTACCGATGTAGGTTGATTGATCAAAATTCCATAAAGCGCTTTTATAGATTCAGAACAAAACTGCGATCTATATAGGTAAGCACATGGAAGGATCAGTTCAGAATAAAGAACGATTATGGACAAAGCGGCGTCATGCCAAACAGCTAAAACTGGAGATGGCAAGCCAATATACCGATGGTGTGGTCATTCCAACCCAAGACATTATTAAAGTCTTAGAAACCTTGATTACACCGGGTGACAGAGTCGTACTTGAAGGGAATAACCAAAAGCAAGCAGATTTCTTATCTCGATCTTTGGCACAAACCAATCCAGATGTTTTGCATGATTTACATATGATTATGCCAAGTGTCGGGCGTTCGGAACATCTTGATCTATTTGAAAAAGGTATTGCACGCAAGCTCGATTTCTCTTTTGCTGGCCCGCAAAGTTTACGTATTAGCCAGTTAATTGAAGATGGCCTGTTAGAGATTGGTGCCATTCATACCTATATCGAGTTGTATTCACGTTTGGTGGTCGACCTAATTCCAAATGTGGTGCTCTCGGCGGGTTTTATGGCGGACCGCCAAGGCAATATCTATACAGGCCCTAGCACCGAAGACTCTCCAGCACTCATTGAACCTGCTGCTTTTAGTGACGGTATCGTGATTGTTCAGGTCAATGAACTGGTCGATGACGTTTCAGATTTACCACGTGTCGATATTCCTGCTTCTTGGGTTGATTATGTGGTGGTGGCAGATCAGCCATTTTATATCGAACCGTTATTTACTCGTGACCCGAAACACATCAAGCCAGTGCATGTGCTTATGGCGATGATGGCAATTCGCGGAATTTATGAAAAGCATAATGTGCAATCGTTAAACCATGGTATTGGTTTTAACACTGCGGCAATTGAACTGATTTTACCGACCTATGGTGAGTCTTTAGGTTTAAAAGGAAAAATTTGCCGAAACTGGACTCTGAATCCGCATCCAACCTTAATTCCAGCGATTGAAACTGGATGGGTTGAAAGCGTGCATTGTTTTGGTACTGAACTCGGTATGGAAAAATATGTTGCAGCTCGTCCCGACGTGTTCTTTACAGGTCGTGATGGCGCTTTACGTTCCAACCGCATGATGTGTCAGCTTGCAGGTCAATACGCTGTTGATCTATTTATTGGCGCAACTTTGCAAGTTGATGGCATGGGGCATTCTTCGACTGTCACCAAAGGTCGTTTGGCTGGTTTCGGTGGGGCACCAAATATGGGGCATGATCCACGCGGACGTCGTCACGATACGCCAGCATGGCTAGATATGCGCTTGCAAGGTGCCAATGAAACAGAAACCTATTTGGCACGTGGTAAAAAGCTGGTGGTGCAAATGGTCGAAACCTTCCAAGAGGGTGGCAAGCCAACTTTTGTAGATCGTCTTGATGCGATTGATGTTGCTAAAACAGCAGGTCTGCCTTTAGCACCGATCATGATTTATGGTGATGATGTCACCCATTTACTCACCGAAGAAGGCATTGCTTATTTATATAAAGCAAGCAGCCAAGAAGAGCGCCAAGCCATGATTGCTGCGGTGGCAGGTGTGACTAGCATTGGTTTAAGCCAAGACCCGAAAACAACAGCACGTTTAAGACGTGAAGGTTTGGTGGTATTTCCTGAAGATTTAGGTATTCGCCGTACCGATGCCACACGTGAACTTTTAGCTGCTAAAAATATTGCCGACTTGGTGACATGGTCTGATGGTTTATATCAACCCCCTGCAAAATTCAGGAGTTGGTAATGATGGCACAAGTTAAATATCAAACGCTCAGCGATAGTCATATTTTGGCAAGTTTAGCGGTCGAAGCGTTAATTGATGAAGTTAATCTGACACCGAAACCAGCTTTGGTTGATCGGCGTGGCAGTGGCGCACATGATGACCTGACTTTGGAATTAATGGAGCGCTCTGCAAAAAGTTTAGAACCTATGTTTGAGGCAATGGCTCAAGCAGCCATACATCATGGTGAGGTTTGTTTAGCCTTGCGTGAACACATTGGAGAAATCGGTCGCCAAGGTGAAAAGACCATGATGTTGGCAACAAATGGTGTAAATACACACCGCGGTGCAATTTGGGCCTTGGGTTTAATGGTGACGGCCGCAGCATTGGCACGCACGAATCAACAATATTTATCGGCTGTTGAGCTATGCCATTTAGCTGGTCAGATTGCTCAGCTTGAAGATCGCTTTATTCCAAAGAAGGCTTTGAGTCATGGCCAACAAGTTACAGAAAAAATTAGGCATCTTAGGTGCCAAAGAACAGGCACAACAAGGTTTTCCAACTATTGTGAATTTTGGGTTAAAGCAGCTTTACCAAAGTCGTAGTAAACCAATGAAAGAAGAGTTCGCTCGCTTAGATGCCTTACTTGCCATGATGACTGACCTGACCGATACCTGTGTGCTTTATCGCTCGGGAACATCGGGTTTAAAGCGTATGCAACAAGGTGCTCAGCAAGTACTTGATTTGGGCGGCAGCTCAAGCTTAGAAGGTCGCCGAGCTTTGCATCTTTTAGAGATTGATCTACTTCGGATGAAAGCCTCCGCTGGTGGTGCCGCAGATTTGTTGGCAACAACATTGTTTATAGATCGTGCTCAGCAGTCATCTTTAAAAAATAAAGAGGGATTTTGATTATGGAAACACTTCATTTTGAATTTGTTGCAACAGAGCCACCTGTAAAAAAAGCGTTGGTAGGATGTGTCGGCTCTGGCGATTTAGAAATTTTGATGGAACCTGGTGAAACTGGAAAAGCTTCTATTCATGTAGTGACTTCGGTAGATGGCAGTGCAGCACGTTGGCACAATGTTTTTGAACGAATTTTTACTGCGCAAATACCACCTGCCGTCAATATTGATATTCATGACTTTGGTGCAACTCCCGGTGTCGTGCGCTTACGTCTGGAACAAGCATTAGAGGAGATTGCGCATGACTGATATCCAAAGTTTATTAAATAAACAAGATTTTATTGAACTCAGCGCCAGAGAGCGTGCTAAAGCATTATTAGATGAAGGGACTTTTCGAGAGTTACTCGACCCATTTGCCCGTGTTATGTCGCCTTGGTTGGTTCAGCAAAATATTGTCCCACAAGCCGATGATGGTGTAGTGATTGCAAAAGGATCTATTCAAGAACGCCCAGTGGTTTTAATTTCAATTGAAGGCTTATTTCAAGGTGGAAGTTTAGGCGAGGTGGGCGGTGCCAAAATTGCGGGAGCCTTAGAGCTTGCAGTTGAAGACAACCTGAAAGGCATTCCAACAGCAGCAATCTTACTTTTAGAAACGGGTGGCGTTCGTTTACAAGAAGCAAATCTGGGTTTGGCAGCCATTGCTGAGATTCAGGCTGCAATTGTGAACTTACGTCAGTATCAACCTGTGATTGCAGTAGTTGCAGGCAGTGTAGGGTGCTTTGGCGGTATGTCAATTGCGGCTGGCCTATGTAGCTATATTGTAATGACACAAGAAGGGCGTTTAGGCTTAAATGGCCCGCAAGTAATTGAACAAGAAGCTGGTGTTCAAGAATATAACGCCAAAGATCGTCCATTTATATGGAGTATTACTGGTGGTAATCAGCGCTTCACTAGTGGTTTGGCAGATGCTTATGTAGACGATGATCGCCAGAAAATTCGTCAGCAAGTCATCGATTATTTAACTCAAGGCGTACCTCACCAGCATCGTAGTTCAAATTACTCATTCTATTTAGAAAAGCTACAACAAGTTGATACTGGTGAGCAAATTACCCCAGCACAAGTTCAAGCTTTGTATCAAGGAGAGCAAGCATGAATATCGCCGTTGATACATTAAAAGCATCTACTCGTGGTGCACATTGGTTTAAAGCACTGACACAAGGCTTTAAGACAGTTGAAGGTTTTCAAGCTTCTGTTTGGGTAGCTGATGGTCAGATTGATCAGCAAGCAGTGCGTGTGATTGCAGTTGTGCAAGATAGTAATAATCTGTTCCCACGGGCAAGACAAGGCGAAGTTGGACTCTTAGAAGGCTGGAATTTAGCAAAAGCGGTTGATGAGGTGATTCAAGCCGATGCAAATGCAGAAACTAAACGCGGCATTTTATGTCTGGTTGATGTTCCAAGTCAGGCCTATGGGCGCCGTGAAGAATTATTAGGCATTCATCAAGCTTTAGCGGGTGCAGTAGATAGCTATGCTAGAGCCAGATTAGCAGGCCATCCTATTGTTAGCTTGTTGGTTGGTAAATCGATGTCGGGTGCTTTCTTGGCGCATGGATATCAAGCCAATCGTATTATTGCCTTAAAAGATTCAGGTGTTATGGTGCATGCGATGGGTAAGGAATCTGCTGCACGCGTTACCTTGCGATCAGTTGATGAGTTAGAGCAATTGGCCTCAAGCATTCCGCCAATGGCTTATGACATTGAAAGTTATGCCACGCTTGGTTTGTTATCTGAACTGTTATCTGTTGAAAACCCTGAACAACCGACAAATGATGATCTTTTGTTAGCGAAGCAGGTGATTGCTCAAGCATTTAAAGAAATTAATGCTGAGCAGTCTAGAGGACTGGAACAAAGACTTCACGGACAAAACCGTCAGATGTCTAAGAAGGTTCGTGAATTATTGCGTGAGCAATGGTCATGAAACTTAATCTCGAAGCCCATGATTTGCTGTGGGGCATGACAGCCGACTGCTTGGCTGATGATGCTCCGCTTTGGGTGAAAGAGGTGTTACTACGCGGTGATCCCGTTGTAGTTCGACGGGAAATTACTCCTGAAGATCAGGTGGCTGTGGGTATAAGGGGGCAATTTCGTCATCAACGATATGCAGCGCAAATGCCACGATCTGCAATTAGCAGACAGCTTAAACCCGAAGAATTGACTCATGTAGATATGCAGCAGTTTGCACACTTGGCAGAACGTTTACAGAGCATTTCCAGCATTATGAAAAAATTTTCAGGATGTTGGGGATATACAGGAAGTTTCGGGTTTGAACTGGCAACTGGCATTAAAACAGTAACCCAACAAAGTGACATAGATCTGTTGATTCGAGCTGAACAATCTTTTGCCAAAAAGCTGGCAATTGAGCTACTCGAAAATTTTCAGCAAGCAGCGCTTAATGTGGATATACAACTGCAACTACCACAAGGTGGTTTGGCATTAAAAGAATGGGCTGAGAACAGTGGAAAAGTTCTATTGAAACGTTCTGATGGTGCTGTTTTATTAGAAAACCCATGGAATTAGGGAATAGATATCATGGCTTCAATTTGGGTATATCCGGGGCAAGGTGTGCAACGAAGCAATATGTTGCACGACTTACCTCAAACCGCTCTAGTTAAAGAATACCTTGAGCGTGCATCGGATGCACTCAAAGAAGATGTCTTGATGCTAGATAGTCCGGCTGCATTGCAATCGACACGTGCAGTACAGCTTTGTTTACTGATTTCAGGTGTGGTGAGTTCTGCACTATTAAGTGTGGAAAACTTAACACCAGATTATGTTGCGGGCTTATCAATCGGTGCATGGTCAGCGGCGGTTGTAGCGGGAGTTTTATCCTATGAAGATGCTATTCGTTTGGTTGCCTATCGCGGTGAACTCATGCAAAACGCCTATCCGGTGGGCTATGGTATGACCGCCTTGATTGGTGCAGATCGTTCAGCAGTAGAAGTATGGGTCAAACAGATTTATGAAATAACGCCACAGGTGTTTGTTGCAAATATTAATGCACATAACCAGATCGTTATTTCAGGAAGCTTTGAAGCCATGTACCAAGTTGCTGTTTTGGCAAAGCAACAAGGCGTGGTGGCAAAAAAATTAGATGTATCGGTGCCATCGCACTGTGAATTATTAAGTCAGCAAGCAAAGCAACTTGCAGCGTCTATGGAGGGAGTGACTTTAAAGCAGCCTAAAATACGTTATTTAAGTGGTACAACGGCTCGTACGCTTAGCAGGCCAGAACAGATTGGTGATGACTTGGCTTTTAATATGAGCCGAACTGTAGATTGGGAAAGTACCATCCAAGCTGCATGGGAGCGAGGTGTGAGGTTGCAGATTGAAGCTTTACCGGGAACGGTGCTTACTACACTTGCACGTCGAATATTTAAAGAAGGAACTGTATTGTCATTTCAGGGAACACGTTTAGACAGCATTCAGTTAGCAATGCAAAATGAAAATAACGCTTCTTTGTAATTACAATATAAATTAAAAATTGAGTAATAACCCAAGGATATGAGGGATTTACAATGATTATATATGGAACAGCAATATTAGCGATCTGCCATTTATTAGGCGACTATCTTGGCAATACCTTAGGCATGGTATTAGGTGTTAAAGCGAATGTCGGTGGCGTTGCTATTTCAATGATTCTGTTGATCTTATCTAAAGAATTACTGGCAAAAAAAGGTTACTTACCTCAAGTCACACAATTCGGCATTTTGTATTGGTCAGGTATGTATATTCCGATCGTTGTTGCGATGTCGGCAGGTCAAAATGTCGTTGCAGCTTTATCGGGTGGCATGTTAGGGCTGATTGTCTCTATTGCATCGTTAATCGGTACGGTTTTAGTCATCCGTTATTTAAATAGAATTAGTGGTGACTATGAAACCTATGAATGGACAATAGAATCTAAGGAAAAAATAGCCTAAGCAATAAAACTACAAGAAGTTCAATCAAAAAGGATTTAAATGATGGACGCTATAATTGCTGTGTTATCAAAAAATGCATTAGTTACTGCTCTTGCCGTAACGGGTTTAATGATGTTTGTTTCCCATTTACTCTCAAAATATTTGACGAAGGGAAAATTACAAAGCTCTGCAATCGCGATTACTTTAGGTTTGGTTGTTGCTTACTTTGCAGGAGTTTATACGCAGGGAACCAAAGGTGTTTCGGACATCGCTATTTTTTCTGGTTTTGCGCTCTTGGGCGGAGCCATGATTCGTGATTTAGCTATCGCTTCAACTGCATTTGAAGTTGATGTGAAAGAGGTGAAGAAAGCAGGCAAAATTGGTCTAATTGCATTAATGCTTGGTTGTGTTGTGCCTTTTGCAATTGGAGTTCTGGTCGCATGGGGCATGGGGTATCGAGATCCAATTTCGATGACAACGATCGGTGCAGGTGCAATGACTTATATTGTTGGTCCGATTACAGGAACCGCAATTGGTGCAAGCTCTGATGTGATTGCTCTTTCTATTGCAATTGGATTAATCAAGTCAGTTTTCTTTATGGTAGGGACGCCATTGCTTGCGAAATTTATGTATCTAAAAAGTCCGCGCTCTGCCATGGTCTTTGGTGGTTTGGCTGGAACAACCAGTGGCACCGCAGCAGGCCTAGCTGGCACTGATGTACGACTTGTACCTTATGGCGCTTTGGTTGCAACCTTCTATACAGGACTTGGCTGTTTACTTGGACCTTCTGTATTTTTCTTAACGGTTAATGCGATTTTTGGATAAATTTTTGAAAATCCTATAACGGCAACTCATTATTCTTTAATAAGTTGCCGATATTTATCTTTTAAAATTAGTGGCGAACATACGACATTCAGCAATCAGAGCAAGTAAGTTTGGGTCGCGTTCTTTACTTTTTAGAAAGACTAAACCGATTTCTTGTTGCATATGATATTGCTGTTTTAGTGGAATAAGTTTTACTGAACTTTCATAGACGGCAGAAATACGACCGGGTAGTAGAGCAAAACCGACACCTGAGCTGACCATACTAATGAGGGTAAAAATATCATTGACCTGTAAAGCAACTTTTGGTGAAAAACCTGCTTTTTTAAAAATGATGTCGCTGTCGTTATGAGTTGCAAAACCCTTAGTTAAAGTTAAAAAAGTTTCTTCTTTTAAAAGGCTTAAATCAATATCTTTAAAATCGGCATATTTTGAATCTTTATTGACTGCCAGAAAGATATCGTCTGAAAACATCGGCAAAATTTCAAAGTCATCATCTTGAGTGGTTTCATTTAAAGCCACGATAATTGCATCCAGCTCAGTTGCTTTAAGCTTTTTCACCAAATCCTGATTCGAACTCAGCAACAGTTGAATATCAAGCTCACTGCGTCTGAGTTTAAGGCCGCTAATCACATTTGGAATGGTGTTTACCGTCAAAGAATAAAGAGAACCTAGATGTAAAACCTTGGCTGCAAAACCTGCTGCTTCTCTGGTTTTATTTACGGTAATAAAAATGTCTTGTACGATTTTCTGTGCCCGTTCTTCAAAGACATAAGCACTTTTTAAAGGAATGAGGTTACGGCCTTCATTTTTAAAAAGAGGGCAACGTAAAGCACTTTCTAAAGAATGTAAGGCTTTATGAACACTGACATTGCTCAACTGCATTTCTGTGGCTGTTTTAGACAAATTTCCGCAGCGCATGAAAGCTAAAAAAATCTGTATTTTTTTAAGGGTGAGTTCTTCATCAATTTCCATATTAATTCCTTGAACCAGTTTCCCTTAACACTATAGATTTGAGCTATAAAGTTAGCACAAAATAAAGACTATAAAATTGTGCTTAGGTCGAAGCATATCTTTATAAACTTGCTTCAACTCTTTGTTGAATGGTTTTGATAACCTGATCTAATGCATTTTGAATTTTAGTGTTCCATTCAAAAGAGCAATTGATTCTTAAATAATATTGCTGTGCAGGTAAAACACTAAACAAAGGGCTTGGCGCAACGCCAATGTCTTGCTGAATCAATTCTTCATAAACTTGCATACTGTCCAGCGTACTAGGAAGTTTGACCCATAGAAAATAACCACTTGGGTAGTAATACACTTCACAAGAGCTAGGTAAATGTTGTTTTAAATAATGATAAAACTGCTTTTTATAACGCTCAAGTGAAAGCCTAAGCGTACGTAAGTGTTTTTCATAATGATGATGAGACAAAAACTCAATCAATGCATTTTGAATGAGTGCATTCACTGAAATAGTACTCATGAGCTGTAAGTGTTGAATATGGTCTGAAAATTTACCCGCATAGACCCAACCGACCCGAAAACCTGCACCTAATGTTTTAGAAAAAGACGAACAGTGCAGTACCAGATTTTGTTGATCAAAATACTTCATTGAAAGTGGTTTTTGCCCACCGTAATAAAGCTCTTCATAGACATCATCTTCAATTAAATAGATTTGATGTTCGTGAAGCAACTTAGCAATTTTATATTTAATGTCATCACTGACTGTAAAACCAATCGGGTTGTGGCTATTTAACATGAGCCAACATACTTTAATTGGATATGTATGAATAACCTGTTCAAAAGCCTCTAGATCAAAACCATGTTGCGGATGCTCAGGAATGGTAATCACTTTAAGTCCTAAACGCTCAGCGGCTTGCCAAGCGCCGTAAAACACGGTTTGTTGCAATAGAATATAATCGCCGGGTTGAGCGACAGCTTGTAGCGAAAGGTTTAGTGCATCTAAACCTCCAGATGTAATGACAATGTCATCTGGATCGGTCTGTATACCTTGCATACAGTAGCGCTGAGCAATCAGTTTTCTTAACGCTAAATTACCAGGAGGCAAGCTTGTGGTCTGGTCATAGCTTTGTCTTTTGCGCGCAAGTTGCCCCATAATTTGAATAAGTTTAGGTGCTGTTAAAAGCTGACTGTCTGGAAAAGCTGAGCCAAAAGGTACGACAGACTCATGTTGAATTGACTTAAGATATTTAAAAACTAAGGAATTAATTTCAATTTTAGAGTTTAGTGAAACAATTGAATATTGTTCGAGTGGCTTTAGTGCAATTTGCTCGGCAACAAAGTAGCCAGATTTTTCTTTTGAATAGATCAGACCTTGTGATTCAAGCTCCTGATAAGCATTCATGACGGTCATTAAACTAAAACCAGAACGTTGTACCTGATCTCTCAATGACGGTAATTTCTCATGTGCATTTAAAGTGCCGCTCTCAATGAGTTGGCGAATGCTATGAGCGAGTTGTTCTGATTTATACATGTAGGGGCTGCACGAAATAACAAAATGAAAGAAGCACTTAATCAATAATAAATGCCGTTTGCAGAATCTACAAACGGCATTTGTTTAGAACAATAGATTTACTTTAAGTAAGGGGCTGCATAAATCAAGATAACTTTAAACAATCCCGCAATCACAGCTAAGGCTAAAAAACCACCGAGCCATAGCAAAATAAACCATTGGGTTTGATTGAGTTTAACGGATGACTTTTTCATAAAACCCTCCATACTTAGTGATAGCCTTCGTCACCTACACGAACTTTGTCTCTAAATACCCAGTAAGACACAATGGTGTAAGCAATAATGATCGGAATCAGAATAAGTGCGCCAACCAAAGCAAACATCTGGCTTGAATGCGGTGCTGCGGCTTGCCAGATTGTGACTGATGGCGGAATAATATATGGCCATAAACTAATCACAAAACCAGTAAATGCAAGGAAAACGAGAGCCAATGTATATGCAAATGGTTTGAGGTCATGATCTTGCTTTTTACATGCCAATAAAATCAGGCCAACAAACAATAAGACCAAAATCGGTACAGGACTAAAATAGAACAGATTTGGTAAAGAGAACCAACGATCTGCAATTTCAGGATGAGTCAACGGCGTATATAAACTCACGCCACCAAAAATAATGAGCAGCGCAATAATTAGCTTTGGCATAAGCTCATACATACGTTGCTGCAAACCTTTTTCGGTTTTTAAAATCAGCCATCCACAGCCTAAAGTAGCATACATGGCAACTACGCCAATACCTGTGAAGATCGTAAACGGAGAAAGCCAATCAAGAGACCCACCAGCAAAAATACCATTTTCGGTTTTGATTCCTTGAATATAAGCACCCAAAATAATCCCTTGAAGGAAGCTCGTTAAAACTGAACCCCAAATAAAAGCCAAGTCCCAAAGATGTTTGGTACGGTGAGCTTTAAAACGGAATTCAAAAGCAACGCCACGGAAAATCAGGGCAATTACCATAAAAATGATCGGTAAATATAGTGCGGATAAAACTGTTGAATAAACCAGCGGGAAGGCAGCATATAGACCAGCACCACCGAGAACCATCCAAGTTTCGTTACCATCCCAAACAGGAGCGACGGTATTCATCATGACATCACGTTCTTGGCTGTTCTTAATGAAAGGGAACATAATTCCGATTCCTAAGTCAAAACCGTCCATGACCACGTAAATTAAAACACCTAAACCAATAATACCGACCCATATTAAAGAAAGATCAATCATGATGTTTCTCCCCAGATTTTTGATTATCGTCAATGTTTTCATCGACCGCACTGAGTGGACGCATTGGTGTTTTAAAGTGTCCAACGCCACCAGTTTCAACATTTGGTGTATCGATAAATACAGGGCCTTTATTAATCAGTTTTAAGGTGTAGTAGATACCGCTACCAAAAACGATGGTATAGACCACCACAAAAATAAACAGGCTAAGTCCGACCTGATCTGCGGAAACAGTATGTGAAAGCCCGTCTTTTGTGCGCATAATGCCGTATACAACCCACGGTTGACGACCGACTTCAGTTGTTACCCAACCTGCAAGCATGGCAACGTAACCAGAAGGCCCCATTACTAAAGCAAATTTATGGAACCAAGATGTTTCATAGAGTTTTCCACGCTTACGTAACCAAAGCGCAATTAAAGACAAAGTGACCATGAGTACACCAAGACCCACCATCACACGGAAGCTCCAGAAAACGATGGTTGAATTTGGACGATCTTCTGGTGCGAAATCTTTTAAACCTGTCACTTGGCCATCTAAGCTATGCGTTAAAATTAAGCTACCCAAATAAGGAACACCTACTTCGAAGTGGTTACGTTCTTCTTTCATATCGGGAATTGCAAATAGCAATAATGGCATTGGTTCATTGTGATTAGTTTCCCAATGTCCTTCCATTGCTGCAAGTTTGGCAGGTTGATGTTCACGGGTGTTTAACCCATGGTTATCGCCAATCACTACTTGCAAACATGAAGTCACAAGTACCATCCAGAGACCCATCGAGAACGATTTTTTCACCAACTCATCGCGACGGCCTTTTACTAAATGCCATGCAGATGTTCCGACGACCAATAATGATGAAACTAAGAAAGCTGCTGCACCCATGTGGGCAAAGCGGTAAGGGAAGGATGGGTTAAAGACAATTGCAAACCAGTCTTTTGGCACAATAATGCCATTTTCGATAGCAAAGCCTTGAGGGGTCTGCATCCAGCTATTCGAAGATAAGATCCAGAACATGGAAATACATGTTCCGATGGCAACCATAAGTGTTGCGAAGAAATGGGCTCGAGGACCAACACGGCCCCAACCAAATAACATAATGCCTAAGAAACCTGCTTCTAAGAAGAAGGCACTCAAGACTTCATAGGTAAGTAAAGGACCAGTAATACTTCCGGCGACACGTGAAAATTCACTCCAGTTCGTACCGAACTGGTAACTCATGACTACGCCCGAGACCACACCCATACCAAAGGCAACGGCAAAGATCTTAATCCAGTATTTAAATAGATCTTTATAAATCGGGTCTTGGGTTCTTAACCATTTCCACTCTAACACTGCTAAAAAGCAGGCAAGACCGATGGAAGTGGCCGGAAAAATAATATGGAAGGATACTGTAAAAGCAAATTGTATTCGCGCTAATTCTAGAGCGGTTAGACCGAGGCTCATAAACTTTCCCCCTGTGAACTAGCTGATGATGATTGAATGAGTTAAATACTTATTTTCAGGCAACAAAGTATTTTGGCGATTAAACTTACTTCTGTGATAAATGTTCTTAGCAAGTAAAATGCCAACAGGGTTAAGCAATATAATTGCTTGATATTCCAAGAGAATAGACTGATTGATTGTTCTCAATCTGTTAACAAAGTTTATGCTTGATGTTGCATTTGTAAAAATGCATGTTGCATTGAAACATTGATGAAATATCTGGCGATATGCAATAGATCGTCTCATGAAAACTACCTACCTTAAGAAGTTTCCCTAATCATGCACTTACTCTTTTTGTATATGTAGATACAGAAATTTTTTATAAAACTATAACAGTCTGGAGCAGTCATGAGGTGTGCTATAGTTTTTTTTCAATTATCTGTAGCTATGTATCCATTCTTCAAAAGTCCAAAATAAATGAACAAGATTTACGAATGGCCAAAATCACTCTCCAAAACAAAGTGAATGCGACTTTGGGTAATAAGCGCAGAATAGTTTCTTCTCTTTTATTCCTTTGTTGTTTTGCGTGAGGTCTGGTTGTTACGTAGGTTATTAAAGACCTGATTTAAGTGTAGCTCTTCTAAAATAGCTTGGATGTTAAAAAATGTTTATTACTTCTCAACTCAATGTCCTGCATAAAATTATTAAAAATCAGCCTATTCCTGTATCTACATTAGTTCAGTTAGAGCAGACTTACGTTAATTTTGAAGCTACTTTATTAAGAGCGAAAGTACTCAGAGACTTTTCTAAATCTGAAACTGTATATTTAATCCAATCTCATATTGAGCCACAGCAAAGTAGTGTGGCTTATCTATTTTCACCATTTATTTTTGCTAACCTAAATAAGGCTGCTATTTATACAACGCCTGCGACTACGCCTGTGCTTTCTATTCTTAATAAATATTACCAAGCTGAAAAAAAAGCCTTATTCAAAGTAGATGACGTTTTAGAAAGTCTAAAAATTTATATCGATTTGGAACTTGCAGAGCTTAATGAAGTCGAATTTATTTATCTAAGCTTAATCAAGGCACTATGCCGAAGTGATATCTCTACAGTTTTTTTAATAACATATTTAGAAATTGATTTAGAGGCTCTAAATCAACTTGAACAGTT
The DNA here is from genome assembly GCF_031196995.1 of Acinetobacter sp. 12966. Lineage (NCBI taxonomy): Bacteria > Pseudomonadati > Pseudomonadota > Gammaproteobacteria > Moraxellales > Moraxellaceae > Acinetobacter > Acinetobacter sp. 12966. The sequence goes on along the minus strand of NZ_JAVIMC010000103.1, from coordinate 18,789 downwards.
TTTAAAAATAAAAATTTATTGGATTAAAACCACAAAACATGATGACTTAAAAAACCTCAATGGCTTAGAAATGCGGAAATTATTATTCAAAAATAAAGATGAAACTTATGTCAAATTATGCGCGAAATTTGCTCAAATGAATGCTGAATTGGTAGGACTCTGTGACACTTTCACGACGCCTCAAATGACGCATTTAATTGACGACATGTTTTATTCAGAACATATTTTTGAAAAGTTATCTGTCTATTCAGAATATATGCAAACCTTATTGCAAAGTCAGCATAGTCTTAACAAGAAAGAGATTGCTTAGCGCTTTCAGGCTTTTGTTTTGCTTTATATAAAGAATGAATACAGTTATAAAAAAATAATCGTTTTCATGTGAAATAAATATTTTATGGTAAAAGCAAAGCAATATTGGTTTTACTTACATGAGAAATTTAAATTTTGAGCATCATCTCGGTTCACTAACGCATGCAGCACTTAGTCAGGCCTTAAGTATTTCTCGCGTGTGGGGTGAAGCAGTCATCACGTTATGATGAATTGGCAGAAAATTTCAGACCGACTTTTGCCCGTATTAAAAAAAGGGGGCTTTAATCCGTGAGCAGTATACGAAGATGTCAATGTTATCGATGAAGATAAAACAGAACTTCCTCTCAGCAATTCACCAGTAATTGATTAGAGTGAAAGTAAATCTCTAAATAAAATAAAGGCCAACATCTGTTGGCCTTTATTTTTAGAGTTAGAAGTAATAAGCAAAAATTACAAACGCTTTTTTATTCCATTTATCGTTAGTTCCACCAGCTGCCAGACCCTCACTATCACCTAAATATGGGTCATGTTTGCCCATCAACAACTCGGCTTGTACTGTCAATTTTTGATAGTTAAAGGCAATACCGGGTATAAAACGGGTTGAGTCTTTAAAGCCATCTTGTTCTTTTCGGTAAGAACTATAGTTTAGGTACGGGCGGACAGAGGTAATCGGGCCAAACTGCTGAGGAAATAAATAGCTCAGTTCGGCTGAATAAATCTGACCTTTGGTTGCAGAGTTAAATGAATAATCGAAACCGCCCAGAGTCAGATGATCTTTATATTGAGTGTCGGCATTATCAATGTCTTGATAACCGGCCAAAAGCTGTAAATTCCATTGGTTATAATTGGTATTGCTAAAAACCGAATAGACTTGGCGATCGCCATCTTGCCCTGAACGTTTATTTTCAATGGTGGAATACCATGCAGATGCACCCAGTTGAGTAGAGAAATTTTCTTGGCCTAAGACATTTTTAAAGGTATGAGCACCGCGAACAACAATGGAGTTCTTTTCTTTAGTATTGGTGCCTTGTGGTACAGAGTCATCCGCATTGATAGGGTTGATACTAAATCGACTCGAGTCTTTGCTTTTACCTCTATAGGTGCCACCATCGGTAGGATAAAAGGCGAGTTGTGCTTCATTGATTCCATCATTGAAATCATATTTCACCCCAAGGTTGTGTACATCTTCCCAACCAGCACTATTGGCAATGCCTAAATAATAAGTATTTCCCCAAAAGCGACCCAAGCCAAAAGGAACGGGGTTTAAGCCAGCAATAATTTTACTGTTATCATTAATTTTATAACCTAACCATGCATCGGTGAGCCAATTGGCATCGCCTAGACGTCCGTAATATTCATAAACTCGATAATCTAAACGACCAATCCATTTCGGAGAGTTATAGTCCAGCCATAATACTGCGTCATTAAAAGAAAATTTACTGGTAGTGGGATCAGAGTCAAAATCATAAACATATTTAGCTCGAACAGTACCGCTTACTTTAAGTTGACCTTCTTCAGCATTGCCAAAGGTAAGCGCTGCATGACTTGAAAGGCTGAATGTAAGCAAAGATGTTGTAATTAATGTTTTTGTCAAAATTTGAGAATGTTTAAACAAAAGAATTTTTCTCCTCTTAAAAAATAAAAATTAAATTTGCGTCATGTATAAACCAGAAAAAGATTTGTCCAAATCTCAATATTTGCAGAGGTTTTAAGATAAAAAGATAATAAAATCTAAACCTTATATAAAAGAAAGAAAATTAATTAGATGCAAAACTCTGGATACAATAAGCAAAAATAAAAATGATCAAATATCAGAGGATAAAATACTAAAGGGCATATGTCAGGCTTTCACAATCATATGATTTGGGAATGTCGTTTTTACTTATTGATATATAAGTATTTTAATTTTGTATCTATTCTATAAGATTATTTAAAATTTGCTTTTTCCCAAAAGATAAAAACTTATAAGGAAAAGTTATTTATAAAAACCTGATAAGCAACTCATATTTTTTTATTTTTCATTATAAAGCCGGCTGCATACCATGGGCTTATATTATTGAAAGATCATGAAATTATGAGCACAAAGACCAAACCGTTGATTATCACGGCAATTGTGGTTGTAGCAATTGTTGCATTTATCGTATGGCAAAATAAGAAAGATAATAATACGGGTGCTTTAGTTCGTGACAACAAACCTGTCGTGATTGCTTATCAAACCGGAGTTGACCCAAGCAAAGTTGCACAGGCGAATGGAGACTATGAAAAACATAGTCAACGTATCATTCAATGGAAAAAATTTGATGCGGGTTCAGATGTTGTAAACGCACTTGCTTCAGGTGATGTCGTACTTGGCAATATTGGCTCAAGTCCACTTGCTGCTGCAGCAAGCCGTGATTTACCGATTGAAGTATTCTTAATTACATCAAAACTTGGTGGATCTGAAGCATTAGTAGTAAGTAATAAGTCAGGAATTAAAACTCCTCAAGATTTAATTGGCAAAACCATTGCTGTACCGTTTGTTTCGACAACCCATTACAGCCTTTTGTCTGCACTTAAACATTGGAACATTCCAGAAGACAAAGTAAAAATTATTAACTTGCGTCCACCTGAAATTTCAGCGGCGTGGGAACGTGGTGATATTGATGCTGCCTATGTTTGGGAACCTGCTTTAAGTAAAGCCAAAGCATCTGGTACGGTTTTAACCGACTCAAAACAAGTCGGTGAATGGGGCGCTCCAACTTATGACTTATGGGTTGTACGTAAAGATTTTGCAGAGAAAAATCCTGACTTCTTGAAAGCTTTTGTTCAAACCACACTTGAGCAACTCGAAAAATATAATCAAGACCCAGCCGCTTACGTTAAAGATGCCGATAACGTGCAAAAAATTGCGCAGCTCACAGGTTCTGATGCAAAAGATATCCCGCTTTTATTAAGAGGAAATATTTACCTTGACCACGCTCAGCAAAAACAAACGTTAGATGGTGAATTTGCGCAAAATATTTTTGATACAGCGAAGTTCTTAAAAGGTCAGGGCAAAGTCGATCAACTGAAAGCCGATTATAAAGGCAATGTGAATTCTTCATTTTTGCAGCCTTAAGGAGTTGTCATGAGTGTACTAGAAGCCAAACATATTCATCTGACTTTTCCTAAACAGCAAAAGCCAGTTTTACAAGACATTAACCTAACCATTGAAGAAGGTTCTTTAACCGTGATTTTAGGTGAGTCGGGTTGTGGCAAAACAACTTTGCTTAATATCTTGGCAGGGTTTCAAAAGCCGAGTTCAGGTGATGTGCTTGTAAATCATGAAGTCGTAACTGGACCAGATGTAACTCGTGCTGTTGTATTTCAAGATCACGCCTTACTTCCTTGGTTGAATGTTGCAGATAATGTTGGCTTCGCTTTGCAGTTAAAAGGTTTAAAGCGCGCGGATATCGAAGCACAAGTGAACGCAATTTTAAAAATTGTGGGTTTAAGTCACGTTGAAAAAGCCAATATCTGGGAACTTTCCGGTGGTATGAAACAACGTGTTGGTATTGCCAGAGCTTTGATCAGTCACGCGCCGTTTATTTTATTAGATGAACCTTTTGCCGCATTAGATGCTTTTACGCGTGAAAACATGCAGCAGTTAGTGCTCGATTTATGGATTCAACAAAATAAAAGCTTCTTTTTGATTACTCATGACATTGAAGAAGCATTATTGCTCAGCAATCAGCTGGTACTAATGACAGCGCATCCAGGCAAAATTGTAGAAACTCTACATCTCGATTTTGCCCAACGATATCGTCAGGGCGAGTCTATTCGCTCAATTAAATCGGATTCTCAATTTATTCAGCTCAGAGAACAGCTATTTGAAAGTTTAAGGGTACAAAAACAAAGCGGTAAGGAGGCGTTACCTACATGAACACTAAAGATAACGTCTATGAATATGACAAGGCAGAGCTAAAAATTAAGCCAGATGTACAAACAGAAAGTGCTTCTTTTCTATCGTCATTCTTTGAGAAGCATCGTACTTTGGCGGTCAGCATAATCAGTGTGGGAAGTGTAGTTGCACTCTGGTTCCTCATTACTGCTTTGCATGTTGTACCTGAACTGTTTTTACCGAGTCCACAGGCAGTCTGGCAAAAATTTATATCGGTCAGCCAAGAAGGCTTTATGAAAGCAACTTTGTGGCAACATTTGGCAGCCAGCATTTCTCGTGTATTTTTAGCTTTGATTGCTGCCGTGGTGATTGGTGTTCCGCTGGGTTTGTGGATGGGGCTGAACAAATGGGTTCGTGCTGTTCTAGATCCTTTGGTTGAATTGCTACGACCAATTCCGCCGTTAGCTTATTTGCCGTTACTTGTTATTTGGTTCGGTATTGGTGAAACCACAAAAGTACTTTTGATTTTCTTCTCGATTTTGGCGCCTGTCATTATTAGTAGTGCGCATGGTGTGTTAAGCCATCAGCTTAATCGTGAACGTGCAGCATTGTCGCTAGGGGCAAGTCAGTCACAAGTCTTTTGGCATGTCATTTTACCAACAGCCTTACCTCATATTATTACCGGTATTCGTATTGGTCTTGGGGTGGGTTGGTCAACATTAGTTGCAGCAGAGTTGGTTGCAGCGGACCGTGGTATTGGTTTTATGGTGCAATCGGCAGCACAGTTCTTAATTACCGATACGGTGATTCTGGGCATTATTGTGATTGCGATTGTCGCAGTTAGTTTTGAGCTGTTTTTACGTTGGTTACAAAAACAGTTTTCTCCTTGGTATGGTCAGCAGTTGTAGTAAAGAAGATGAATACAGTAGTAGCAAACTTAAATATAGAAGTGATCAAGCCTACCATTGGCGCAATTATTCACGATATTGATTTGAATGCGTTAAATGAACAGACAACGCAACAAATCCAGCAGGCTTTGCTTGATCATCAGGTCATTTTTTTTCGAAAGCAACAATTAGCACCACAAGCACAAGCAGACTTGGCCCGTAGTTTTGGCACATTGCATGTGCACCCGATTTATCCTTCAATTGAAGATGTACCTGAGGTGATGGTGCTCGACAGTTGGAAACAAGATTTGCGTGACAATGAACTTTGGCACACAGATGTGACTTTTAGTAAAACTCCACCTTTAGGTTGTGTGTTGCAAGCTATTAAAATTCCACCTGTAGGTGGTGACACGTTGTGGTCGAGCAACACAGCAGCTTTTAAAGGGCTTCCGCTTGAGTTACAGCAAAAATTGCGTGGCTTAACTGCAACACACGATATTCGTAAGTCTTTTCCACTTGAGCGTTTTGCTCATAACGAAGAAGAACGTGAAAAGCTGTTACAAACCTTTAAGCGTAATCCTCCAGTGGTTCATCCAGTGGTGCGTACCCATCCGGTCACAGGCGAGCCTTTGTTGTTCGTAAGTGAGGGTTTTACCACACACATTAATGAGTTACCCGAACAAGAAAGTGAGCAATTACTTAATTTCTTGTTTGAACATGCGACCCAAGAGCAATTTCATTTACGCTGGAAATGGCAAGACGGTGACGTCGCGATTTGGGATAACCGTTGCACACAACATAAAGCATTATTTGATTACGGAGATGCTCATCGAATTATGCACCGCGCAACTATTAATGGCGATGTGCCATTTTATAAAGAAGAACAACAGCCAGAGTTAGCAGAGGCTTAATTCCTTTAATTATTCTTTATTTCAATTCCAACTCTGAGTTTTGAGCTGGAATTGAAATATTAACTCTTTAGCGCATTCCAAATCCTGACAATATGCCTGTGTAGTTCTTTACAGGAGGTGAGGCCCAATCACCAACTTTGCTGGTTTTTAAATTTAACTGAACTAACATTTCAGCTTGTTTAACTGCTGCTGCAACGCCGTCAATAACGATTACGCCTAACTCGTTTTGTAGCTTTAGACACAAATCACTCATACCTGCACATCCTAAAACAATCGCATCGCTTTTATCTTCAGCGAGTGCTTTTTTGCATTCATCTCGTATGGTTCGATAAGCATCTGAGTCAGGAAGCTCCAATTCTTCAACGGCAATGTCACAAGCTCGAACATTTTTGCAAAATGGCGTAGCCCCATAGCGATGAGCCAGATGCCAGCTCATATTCACTGTGCGTTGTAAGGTTGTCACCACACTAAAACCAGTACTGACATAACTTGCAGTTCGCATGGCTGCTTCGGCAATCCCAATCACAGGTGCCGAAGTGATTTCACGGGCGGCATAAAGCGCAGGGTCGCCAAAACAGGCAATAACATAAGCATCTACATTTTGCTGTTCACCTTGGCAGATTTCCTCCAGCACACCTACGGCACTTAGGGCTTCATCATAATAACTTTCAATCGTTGCAGGGCCCATTTGAGGACTCACTGCAATAATTTGAGTACCAGAACTCGCGACTACCTTTGCTGATGCAGCAATTTTGTCTGTCATGCTTTGAGTAGTATTAGGATTAATAATTTTAATTTTCATTGTACTTTTACCTTAGTCATTGCCGATTTAGCATGGGCAAGCGGTTGGTTAAGAAATCGGTAAATGACAAAACCGAATCCCATCCCAATAAACCATGTGAAATTAGCAAGCCCCGACAGTTGTGGTAAAAGTACGCAGAGAATAGGAATTAATGAAGCAGGAATTAAGGCATAAAAGGCAGAGTGGTTATAACCATTTTTGTACCAATACGAACCTTTGGTATCTAAGGTATATAAATCATCTACCACAATTTTTTGTTTTTTAATGAGGTAAAAATCGGCGAGCAATATACCAAAAAGTGGACCGATAAATGCGCCTAAAATATCAATGGTGTAATGGATCACTTGAGGATTATTAAACAAATTCCATGGGGTAATGAAAATCGAACCAACTGCTGCGATCATTCCACCCATGCGCCAGCTAATTTTGCTCGGTGAAACGTTGGAAAAATCAAAGGCAGGTGAAACAAAGTTAGCGACAATATTAATCCCAATCGTGGCAATCATTAAGGTCAAACTACCTAGAATCACCACAAAGGTATTATCCAGTTTACCAACCATCTCGACAGGGTCTGTAATGAGCTTGCCGTAGACTGGAAGCGTTGCCGCAATACATACAACAGTAAGTAAAGAAAAGCCTAAGAAATTAATTGGTAGTCCAAGAAAGTTGCCCATTTTAATCGCGTTAAAGCTTTTGCCATAACGAGAGAAGTCACCAAAATTCAGCATCGGACCTGAAAAATATGAGACAACGAGAGCAATAGCACCAATCATGACAGGTACAACCGCAAAACCGTCGTATTGAACACCACTTAGGTTTAAATCAATATTCTGCCATCCAGCTTTCCATATGAGCCAGACTGCCATCGCAAACATCACAACGTAGACAGCCGGACCTGCCCAGTCAATAAATTTACGAATGCTGTCCATGCCAGACCAAAAAACAATCGCTTGCAGTAACCAAAGCAGCATAAAGCCAACCCATCCTAAATAGGAAAGCCCAAGAAAGCCGTAATTTGAAACATCGGCATAGACGGACCATTCTGGAAAGAACTTTAAAATGACCAATAAGAATGCACTTGAGGCCAAATAGGTTTGAATGCCATACCATGCGACAGCAATAAGCCCACGAATAACAGCAGGAATATTTGCACCAAGCACACCGAAGGTTGCACGGCAAATAACAGGATAGGGCGTGCCAGTTTGTTGACTAGACTTGGCAATCAGGTTTGTAAAAAACTGAACAATGGCAATGCCGATCAGTAAAGAGAGAAGTACCTGCCAGCTATTGAGCCCAAGTGCAAAAAGGCTCCCAGCCATGACATAACCGCCGACACTATGAACATCAGACATCCAAAAGGCAAAAATATTATAAGCGCCCCAAGTTTGCTTTTTTAAAGGAGCTAGGTCTTGATTTGTTAGCTTTGCATCATAAGAAGGTTTAATTATTGCTTCGGTATTATTCATCTTGAACACTCACTTCCCTATGTTGGGCGGGCACGTTCTTCAGCAGCTTGAAACTCTGACTAAAAGAAAGAAGTTAAAATTGTGCACAATGTGTTATTTTGATTGTGCACAATTCTATTGAGCAAAAGTTGTGCCAATTTCGCGGGTAGCATTGATGAGATTGTTTAAACTGGTACGGAATTTGGATATAAAGAGACAGTTTTATAAAATGAGAAGAGATTAATTTTTATAAAAAGTACATAAATTTAGTTATATAAGCTGATATTTTAAGGTTTATTTTTGAATTGTTCAGTAGCACATAGATGCTGCGGAAATGAGAGTAATATTCCCAAAAGGTTAAGTTAAACTTACACTACAGTTAGTAGATAAAGTTTTAAAAAGAGGAGGCGTTAACAAAAATGGAGAAATCAATGCCATCGAATGCACTAAAAAAAGCCGTAGAAAAGAGCAATGATGAAATTGATGACCATATATATAACGCTATTGTTGATGCCATTTTAAATAGGCAACTTACACCCGGGGCGCGTTTGGTTGAAGCACCCCTATGTGAGGCATTCGGTGTAACGAGGGGAGTGTTAAGACGTGTTTTCGTAAAACTTGCCCATGATAAGGTCATCGAAATTCAGCCCAATCGTGGGGCACTCATCGCAAAACATAGTGCTCATGAAACAAAAGAAGTCTTTGAAGCACGCAGCATGCTTGAAATTGTCACTGTAAAAAAGTTAGCTCAAAAGTCTCATCACTTAGATTTTAGTGAGCTTCGAGCCTTAGTCGATCAAGAGTCGCAAGAGCGATTAGCTGGTAATTGGGCTGAGTGGATTAAGCTATCAGGACAATTTCATTTGAAATTGATTGAAGCAAATCAGAATACGATCATGACTAATTATTTGCAGACACTTATTGCGAGAACTTCGTTATTAATTGGGTTATATGAAATTCCAAAACATAATAATTGTTCGGCAGATGAACATCGTGCAATTTTAGATGCAATTGAGCACGGTGATGAAAAACGAGCAACTCAATTGATGGAAGAGCATTTAGAAAACTACGCGACCACATTTATTGAAGAAGACAGCACAACGTCAGCAGAACAAAATTTATTAAATTTATTTAAAAATAAGAAGATTGAAACAATTCAAACTAACTGAAAATCAAGGGCCAATTTCCTATGGAAAAGGCCCGGATTGGTTATTTTATAGGAACGATTTGACGTGTTAAAAAATCAATAAATAATTTTACTTTCTTCGACAAAATCTTACGGTTTGGCCATGTGACATATAAGTGAAGCGGCTGACTGGTGTAGTCTTCCAAACATTTCTGTAATTTACCTTCTTTGTAGTAAGGCTCTGCAATAAACTCTGGAAGAAAGACAATACCGTGATCTTTTAGACACATATCTAATAATAATTCACCATTATTACAGGTCATCACAGGGAAACAATTAAAAGACACTTCTTTTTGATCTTTTTGGAAAATCAACTTCTTATGACGGCTATCTTGATAATAAATTAAAAATTTATGATCTTTGAGTTCCTCTAAAGAAGCGGGTAATCCATGCTGATTAAAATACTCAGGCGTTGCGTATAAGTAACGTTGATAGGTATTTAATATTTTACTATTTGCCAAATTTGGAGGAGAGCCATCTACACGAATGGTTAAATCAAATTTATTATTATTATTCATGTCTAATAGCTGATCTGTCATGAATAAATCAATTTTGATACTAGGGTATTTTTCAATAAAGTCTGAAATTATATTTTGAAGAAAAATATTGCTAAAAGACATGGGGGTATTGAGCTTGAGTTCACCTTCAGGGTACTGCTGATTGTAGTTAATTTCATAGGCAGCCCATTCAAACTCACTTAAAATGACTTTGCTATGTTGATAAAACTTTTCTCCACAAGAGGTGAGGTTCATCTGTCTTGTGGTTCTGGTTAATAGTGTAGTTTTTAGGTCATTTTCGAGGTAGCAAACGCGCTTGGCAACCAAGTCACGAGAGATATCGAGTGCTCTGGCTGCACTACTAAAATTACCATGTTCTACGACACTTACAAAAGTGGAAATACAGTCTAATCGATCCATGGATAAGCGAAAGTTAAAAAAATATATATCAATGATTAAACTATAAAAATTAAAAAGCAATCATTGTTTTTATTGTATTCATGCAGGATACAGATTCGTGCTGATTTGCTGTCTATGCTTTTACATTTTTATCTGTTTTGATAATGACCAGTAAGCAATTTTAATGCATTACTCATAAGGAATAATGGAGTTTACCCATGAATAAATCACTTTTAGAACAACTTTCACCAACGAATTGTCAGGTTATTTTTATTGATCACCAGCCACAAATGGCTTTTGGTGTGCAGTCAATAGACCGCCAAGTATTAAAAAATAATACTGTAGGGTTAGCAAAAGCAGCTAAAACGTTCAATATTCCTGTCACCATTACTACGGTTGAAACTGAAAGCTTCTCTGGCCATACCTATCCTGAGCTTTTAGATGTATTTCCCGATGCTCCATTATTAGAACGTACTTCAATGAATTCATGGGATGACCAAAAAGTACGTGATTCACTTGCAAAAAATAATCGTAAGAAAGTGATTGTTTCAGGTTTATGGACTGAAGTGTGCAATAACACTTTTGCTTTTGGTGCTATGCTTGAAGGCGATTATGAGATTTATATGGTTGCGGATGCTTCTGGTGGTACATCGAAAGAAGCGCACGATTATTCTATGCAACGTATGATTCAAGCAGGTGTTGTTCCAGTAACTTGGCAACAAGTATTACTTGAATGGCAACGTGATTGGGCACACCGTGATACCTATGATGCAGTTATGGCAATTGTACGTGAGCATTCTGGTGCTTATGGTATGGGCGTTGATTATGCTTATACGATGGTACATAAGGCACCTGAACGTACCACATCAAAACACGAAGTACTTGCACCAGTTCCTGCAAAATAAAATACTACTGATTTGGTAAAGGCATGTCTAGTATTCAATATTTAAGTGATATTAATACAGATATGCCTTTATTTTTAGAACGATAATTCACAAGAATGGAGTTCAGAATGACCGAAATAAATCTCATACTCAAAAACGGTAAAATCACAACTTTAGATCCAAAAAATCCAGAAGTACAAGCAATTGCCATAGCAGGCGGTAAAGTCGTATGCACAGGTACGAATGATGATGTCATGAAGCTCGCAACAGCGACGAGCAAAGTAGTAGACTTAAATGGCCGTCGCGTTATACCGGGTTTAAATGACAGCCATCTACATATTATTCGGGGTGGCCTGAACTACAATATGGAGCTGCGCTGGGAAGGTGTGCCATCCGTTGCTGATGCATTACGCTTACTCAAAGAACAAGCAGATAATACCCCAGCTCCACAATGGGTACGTGTGGTTGGTGGTTGGACTGAATTCCAGTTTGCCGAAAAGCGTTTACCGACTTTAGAAGAAATCAACAAAGCTGCACCAGATACTCCAGTATTTGTTTTACATTTATATGCTAGCGCCTTGTTGAACCGAGCGGCACTTGATGTCTTGGGTTTTAATAAAGACACACCAGACCCGCCCGGCGGCAAGATTGTACGAGATGAAAAGGGTGAGCCAACGGGTCTGTTGCTCGCAACTCCATCGGCTATGATTTTGTATTCGACCTTAGGGAAAGCACCGAAATTGCCAGTTGAAGATCAAGTCAATTCAACTCGTCATTTCATGCGTGAATTGAACCGATTAGGTATTACTTCTGCAATCGATGCGGGTGGCGGTGGGCAAAACTATCCTGAAGATTATGATGTGATTAAGCAATTGCATGATCAAAATCAAATGACAGTGCGAATTGCTTACAATCTATTTGCTCAAAAGGCAGGCCAAGAGCTTGATGACTATCGCCGTTGGACAGAAATGACATTCCCAGGCGATGGTGATGAGTTATTTAGAATGAATGGAGCAGGTGAGAACCTGACTTGGTCAGCGGGTGACTTTGAAGATTTCTATGAGCCACGTCCAGATTTACCAGAAAAAATGGAAGGTGAACTAGAAGCTATTGTAGAGCACTTGGCTGAAAAGAAATGGCCATTCCGTATTCATGCAACCTATGATGAAAGTATTAATCGTTTGCTCAATGTATTTGAGAAAGTAAATTCAAAACAGCCTTTTGCAACTCGATTTATTATTGACCATGCCGAAACTGTATCTGAGCGTAATATTGAACGTATAGGTGCGTTGGGTGGTGGTATCGCCATTCAACACCGTATGGCCTACCAAGGTGAGATTTTCGTAAAACGCTATGGTGCCGAGGCTGCTCAGGCAACGCCACCAGTTAAGAAAATGTTAGAACTTGGTGTTCCTGTTGGTGCGGGCACAGATGCGACTCGTGTTGCCTCTTATAACCCTTGGGTGTGTTTGTATTGGCTAAGTACTGGTAAAACAGTCGGTGGTTTACCACTCTATGATGAAAAAAATCTGTTAGATCGCCAAACAGCGCTTATGCTCTGGACCAAAGGTTCGGCTTGGTTCTCTGGTGAAAAAGATGTCAAAGGTTCACTAACAGCAGGGGAACTCGCTGACTTGGTCGTGTTGTCTGATGACTACTTTAAAGTGGAAGCAGAAGATATCCAGTGGATTGAGTCTGTACTTACTGTCTTAGGTGGCAAAGTGGTCTATGCAGGGGCAGAGTTTAAGCACGACGATCCGCCGTTACCACCAGCTTCACCAACATGGTCACCAGTAAAGCGCTTCGGTGGTCAGTGGCGGTTATCTGAGAATCGTAATGCACCTTCTAATCAATCATTACAGTCACAAAGTGCTTTGTGTGCATGTGCTAGCAGCTGTGGTATGCATGGGCATAGCCATGCTTGGATGCTTGATATTCCTGTAAATGATAAGGACAAAAAATCTTTCTGGGGCGCACTTGGGTGCTCGTGTTTTGCATTTTAAATAAAACAGTATGGGAACCTGCTTCATTAAATGGCTTAACTCTCTAAGGTATGTACGATGAAAATGTACTTGTTATCTTTGGCTGTAGGGTTGCTTGTTGGTGTCTTATATTATGTTCTAAATGTTAAGTCACCAGCTCCACCTCTTGTTGCATTAGTCGGTTTATTGGGCATGGTGATAGGAGAGCAACTTCTTCCTTTCATTAAGTCTTATTTTTAACCTGTTTAATTCAAAAAAAGCTAAATGGTGTTATGCCATTTAGCTTTTTATATTAATAAGTATCTTTAATTACTTTATACGATGACCTTGCTCATCAATGATCACTTCGCCATCTTCTTTTGCGAAATAGCCTAAGTTTTCTACATCTAAAATATCAAGGACAATTTCAGAAGGGCGGCAAAGTCGTGTACCTTTTGGTGTAACCACGAAAGGACGATTAATTAAAATTGGATACTCCGCCATAAAATCAATTAACTGTTCCTCAGTCCAGTGACCTTGTTCCAACTCTAAATCTTTGTATGGATCAACATTTTTACGAATTGCTTCACGTACAGTTAAGTTTGAATCCTGAATGAGTTGTACCAGTTCAGCTTTCGTTGGAGGCGTTTGTAAATATTCAATAACGATAGGTTCAAGGCCTGCATGATGAATAAGCGCTAATGTATTACGTGAGGTTCCGCAAGCAGGGTTATGGTAAATCTTCACAGGATTTGTCATGACGAATTCACAATAAGTTGAGATATTGCATTTATATATGGATATGCGTATATTTGCAATAACAGATATTAAATGAGGAGCTGACATGGTCAACCAAGTTGATTTTTTTAAGTGTCTATCCGATTCAACACGACTAAACATTCTAAAACTTGTGTTAAATCAACAAAAAATTTGTGTTTGTGATTTGACCGAACAGCTTGATTTAAGCCAGCCGAAAATTTCAAGACATTTAGCATTGCTACGCACACATGGCATCTTACTTGATGCACGACAGGGACAATGGGTTTATTACAGTTTGAATCCCAATTTACCTGAGTGGGCTGTCGACGTTTTAAAAATTATAGGCGTGCAAGATGAAGATTCGATGAAACACCAATCTTCACAGTTTTCTTCTATTTCTACCTATTGTGAGTGAGGCCATGAAATTTTTATTTTTATGCACTGGAAACAGTTGCCGTAGCATTTTGTCAGAAGTTTTATTTAACAGCCGTGCACCAGAAGGTTGGAAAGCTTATAGCGCTGGTAGTAAACCATCAGGACAGGTACATCCATTAACGATTGAAACACTTGAAAATTTAGGCCTTCCCACAGATGGATTATGGAGTAAAACTATTGATGACTGTGAACAATATCAACCAGATGTTGTTATTACAGTCTGTGACTCCGCTGCACAAGAAGCATGCCCATTATATTTAGGTGGTGCGATCAAAGCACACTGGGGTTTAAGTGACCCATCTCACTTGGATTTGCCGAAAGAAGAAAAGCTTAAAGCATTCCAAGAGACCGTAGCTCATATTAATCGTCGTTTAGATGCATTGTTTGCACTTGATGTTGCGAATCTAAACCGTTCACATTTAATTGCTGAGATTAATGAAATCTCTCATATTGAGTAAGAGAGCAGACATGACTAAGCAAAAGCTTTCCTTTTTAGACCGAAATCTGACGCTATGGATTTTTATAGCCATGGCCTTAGGCTTGGCTATTGGAGTTTTCTTTCCTCAGGCCTCGGTTTCTTTGAACCAGATGAGTGTGGATAACGTTAATATCCCAATCGCAATCGGCTTAATTTTGATGATGTATCCACCTTTAGCAAAGGTTGACTACGCTACGTTACCGGAAGTATTTAAAGATAAAAAAACGTTGGCTTTGTCTTTAGTACAAAACTGGTTAATTGCTCCAATTTTGATGTTTGCTTTAGCGATTATTTTTCTCCATAACTATCCGGAATATATGACAGGTTTAATCCTGATAGGCTTGGCACGATGTATTGCAATGGTATTGGTCTGGAACGGTTTGGCATGTGGGGATAACCAATATGTTGCTGCTTTAGTTGCTTTTAACAGTATTTTCCAAATTTTATTTTTCAGTACCTATGCATGGTTATTCTTGACATTTTTGCCGCCTTATTTTGGTGTGGCTGGACAAGTCATTGATGTGAATTTCTGGACCATTACCCATGCGGTTTTGGTGTATTTGGGTATTCCATTTTTAATGGGGTTCTTGACGCGTTTGATTTTAGTCAAGTCGAAAGGTTTGGAATGGTATCAAACTAAATTTTTACCAAAAATTAGTCCGATTAGTTTAATTGCTCTACTTTTTACCATCGTGGCGATGTTTAGCCTAAAAGGTGGTGATGTAGTGAGCTTACCTTTAGATGTATTACGTATTGCAATCCCACTGACGATTTACTTTGTGTTGATGTTCTTCATTAGCTTCTTTATGAGTAAACGTATGGGGAATAACTATCCACGTACCACTGCTATTTCGTTTACTGCGGCTGGTAACAATTTTGAGTTAGCTTTAGCGGTTGCCATTGCAACATTTGGTTTGGCATCACCTGTGGCATTTACCACAGTGATTGGACCATTGGTTGAAGTTCCCGTTTTAATTTCACTCGTTACCGTTTCTCTTTGGTTAAAGAAAAAGTATTTCTCAGATGAACAGTCTTAATAATGATTTATCAAATGTAGTATTAGATCTTCTTGATAAGCCTACATTTGAGCAAGTGCAAGCACAGCAGCTTGAGCATCCACCTCGCATTTTATTGCTATATGGTTCTAATCGTGAACGTTCTTATAGTCGTTTTGCTGTGCTGACTGCTGGTCGAATCCTTGAATACTTAGGTGCTGAAGTCAAAATCTTTCATCCTAAAGGTTTACCTTTACCTGAGGATGCAGGAACTGATCATCCGAAAGTTCAAGAATTACATGCGCTTTTGGCTTGGGCAGAAGGTATGGTCTGGTGCTCACCTGAACGTCATGGTGCAATGAGTTCAATTTTAAAAGCCCAGATTGACTGGATTCCTTTGGCAGCCGGAGCAATCCGTGCAACTCAAGGTAAAACCTTGGCAGTCATGCAAGTTAGTGGTGGTTCGCAGTCATTTAATGCGGTCAATCAAATGCGTATTTTAGGGCGTTGGATGCGCATGATTACCATCCCAAATCAGTCTTCAGTTGCTAAAGCTTTTTTAGAGTTTGAAGAAGATGGCAGTATGAAACCATCCTCTTACTATGACCGAATCGTTGATGTTATGGAAGAATTGTATAAGTTCACTTTATTAACACGTGGGCAAAAACAGTATTTGACAGATCGCTATTCTGAGCGCAAAGAATCAGCAGAAGAGCTGTCAAAACGAGTAAATCAAAAATAAATAGTTTCATAAAAAAGTGCTCCACTCGGGGCACTTTTTATTGCTTAGTTTTTACACTCAGGCCATTGTGGGCAAAAGTTTTTGTAATAGTTCAATAAAATTTGAAACTTTGGCAGAGCTCTCATTTTCTCTTGTAATCAAGTAAATAGGCGCATTCATTTTTATTGAATCATCAAAATCGCGATACACAATTTCATGTTCCCAAAAGTTATGCATTGAGGCTGGCACAATCGTTATACCAATCCCAGCAGCAACTAAATTTAATGTTGCAGTTGGCCGAGGTGCTTCCTGAATAATACGTGGACTAAAACCTGCTTGGTAGCAACTATATAAAATATTGTCATATAAACCTTGTCCTGAAGAACGACGGTATAAAACAAAATTTTCATTTGATAAGTCATTTGAGCTAATTTTTTCTTTTTGTGTAAGTGGGTGGCCTATAGGCAATGCCACCATCATTGGTTCATCTAATATATGAAGATGTTTTAACCCGATATCACGGCTGATCGGTGCTCTTAAAAAAGCAATATCAAGTTTCTCGGAGATTAACCAATCTAACTGTTTTTGGCTGCCTGCTTCTTCAAGTTTGGTTTGTACCTTTGGATATATTTCTCGATATGAGCGCAATACTAATGAAATAAGAGGATGCAAACCTGCGGAACTTGTAAAACCAATATTGAGTTGACCAGTTTTACCTTGGCTAACATCTTGGACTAATTTCGGAATATGTCTGGCATGTTCTAATAAAAGTTGTGCTTCTTTAAATAAGGCTAAACCAGCCTCAGTTGGTTCAATTCCTCGAGGCTGGCGAATAAGTAATTGTGTGCCGAGTTCTTCTTCCAGCTTTTTAAGTAAACGCGTTAGAGGTGGCTGTTGAATAAACAATCGGTTTGCGGCATGCGTAATATTCCTTTCTTCAACTACCACAACAAAGGCATGGAGCTTATGTAAATCGAGCATAGGAATACCTTTATGGTATGGCAGATGAAAATAAAAGCATTTGTAGATATATCACAAAAGTATCATTCTATCTTGGTCAGATAAAGTGAAAAGTAACGAAAATGAACCATGTTGAGATTGCTGTGCAGAAGGAGAGTGTCCCGACCTGCACAGAGTTATTTTTAGGTTTTTTAACATTAGGTTTAATTGGATTCGGTGGCGTGCTGCCTTTAGCCCGTAAAGTTATTGTAGAGCAGAGGCAGTGGTTAAGCCCTGAAAAATTCACTGAGTTACTTGGTCTGTGTCAATTTTTACCAGGCGGCAATATTATTAATTTATCGGTTGCGATTGGCATGGAGTTTCGCGGTGTTCGTGGGGCAGTGAGCTCACTCATTGGTCTGATCCTTGCACCTACGATAATTGTTGTACTTTTACATTATGTTTATGAGCAGTTCCAAGATAATTTAATGGTTAAGCATCTTTTTGAAGGTTTAGCTGCTGCTGCGGCTGGGCTTCTAGTTGCAACAGGTTTAAAAATGCTTAAGCCATTGTTACGTAATCCATTAGCGATTTGCGTAGTGGTTGCTGCAATTATCAGTATTGCTTTTCTAAAAATCTCTTTACTAGTGACTATGCTGATTTTGTTGGCATTTTACTCGGCAATCATTTGGAGACGTGTGTAATGGGTGCAGTTCTACTTACTTTAGCGATCATTTTTACTCAATTGTCTCTTATTGCATTTGGTGGTGGAAATACGATTTTGCCTGAGATGCAACGCCAAGTAGTTGATATTCATCACTGGATGACGGCGCAAGAATTTAGTGCATTGTTCGCCATGGCCCAAGCTGCACCCGGTCCGAACATGATGATTGTACCGTTGGTGGGATGGCATGTAGCAGGGTTGTCAGGTCTACTTGTAACGTCTACCGCTAAATTTTTACCTTCATCTCTAATTACTGTATTTGTGATGAGAGGCTGGTCAAAATTTAAAGATAAAAAATGGAGACGTGTTTTACAGCTTGCTTTACAACCTGTCACTGTGGGAACTGTACTTGCTAGTGCTTGGATTATTTCTGAGGCAGCGGCAATAAATACGTTACTCATTATTATGGTAGTCATTGCGACTTTATTATCTTTAATTAAAAAGGTTCATCCTTTACATGTCTTGATTGCTGGGGCTGTATTTGGTGTGGTCTTACTCTAGTTTAACCAGTTTGCCGACCTGCGCTGGATGAGTTCAGGTTGGCTTTTTTGATTTGAAGTAAATAATAATTAAATCTAAAAAACCGATCAAATATATA
>NZ_JAVIMC010000102.1:0-1548 GCF_031196995.1 Acinetobacter sp. 12966 | reverse complement strand
AAAGCTACCTACACATAAAGTGACCCAGATTGAAGAGTTACTGCCACACTGCTGGAAACCTAAATCGAATTAAAAAATTGGTATGGGATTCAGCGGACGCTTACGAAAATATCAGTGTAATAGCTTGACTTCTTACAATGTGAAAAATAGTCACAGCATAAATCTCTAATAATTTCAATTTCCTCTAGGCTATCAGCAGCATTGACTAAAAATATAAACTTGTCCAAGTTAACAAGTAATTTACTACTATTTTTCAAAGGTTTATTATTAGACATTGAATCCTATGTGTTTTCCTGTTGGAAGCTCTACATCAATACGAAGTTTTCCGCCCATTGCTTCGACATACTTTTTCATCGTTGAAATTTTAAGATCATGACCACGATTTTCGATTGCTGA
The DNA here is from genome assembly GCF_031196995.1 of Acinetobacter sp. 12966. Classification (NCBI taxonomy): domain Bacteria; kingdom Pseudomonadati; phylum Pseudomonadota; class Gammaproteobacteria; order Moraxellales; family Moraxellaceae; genus Acinetobacter; species Acinetobacter sp. 12966. Next base: position 1,152 of record NZ_JAVIMC010000102.1, on the reverse strand, counting down.
CAATGAAGGCTGTTTGATTCCAAGGGTTGCAGCCAGTTCTTTTTGAGAAATCTCTAACTCTTCACGAATAAGGTGAAGCTGAGTTTCCAACAATAATTCATCCGCCATTTGTTGAATACGAGCTTGACTCTCTGGAGAGCGATTAGCCAATAATTCTTGTAGGGTCTTAGCCATTAGATTGATCTCCTAAAGTTGAAAGATGAATTTCGTATTGCTGATCGGCAATATCTAACATCTCTTTATAAAAACGCTTTTTACCGCCTTTATCACCGATACACAGCACAATAGCTTGTCGTAAAGGATCAAACGCGAAAAAGGCTCTCAGTGGTTTACCTCGATGCTGAACACGTAGCTCTTTCATATTGGTAAATTTGGAGTCATAGACGGTATCTACTAAAGGACGACCTAAACTTGGTCCCTGTTGCTGTAGAACGACCAACGCTGCGAGTACTTTCTCTTGTGTAGATTGATCTTGCTGTGCAAGCCATTCGTTAAACAGATCCGTTGTAATGACTGTCCACATATTACAACAATAATATAGATTACAATCTATATTTTATGCTTAATTGAATTATTATTCAAATGACAATAAAAAATCCCGACGTCATGTCGGGATTTTTCGGTGTGGAGCGCATAGGTAGGGCTGACTACCTAATGGTCATGGTGTCTGACTGATTATTCTTGTTTTAAGTCATTGAACATCCTGTTCATATAGATCGATCATAGGGACTTCACTGGTGCTTGGATACAAACAATTTCGTAAAATGCTGTAAGCCAAAGCGTACAAAAAATCATCAAAATTATCCCAAAGCTTATCCGCAAGAAATGGGGATAAATTCAGAAATGGAAGCCTTAAGGAATCGGAAGGAAATTACGATTTGATCGTTTTTAACCAATTTTATTGGCAAAATATATAAAAACTGCTCATAAAAAAGCCGACTTGTTCCCAAGTCGGCTTTTCGACATCGTCGAGCAAATTATTTATAGCATAAGTTTTTGATTTTTATATGTTTCAATTTGTTCATTTCGTATAACGCCCACTATGTTAAATAGAAAATTTCTAGAAGAAATAAAAAAAGATTATTTATTAACCAATAAATCAAAAACTATCTCACTAATTAGTATAACTTTATGGCTTTGTTGCACAAAGAT
>NZ_JAVIMC010000101.1:0-255 GCF_031196995.1 Acinetobacter sp. 12966 | reverse complement strand
CAAGACAAGCTAAGTGGGTTGTTAGAGAAATTGCGTTTGAGACGTGAAATTCACAGTAATGATCAATTAATCGAAATTCACCGTGCCATGGAAAACTTAAAGACGGCTTTACGTTTGAAATTGAATACCACTGAGTTGAAGCAAGAGCAGATCTATCAAATTGCTGAAAAAATTGATCAGGCTGCTGTTGCGATTGGGCGCCTATAGGTGGGTCTTAAACAGGTTGAAATTATCTAAAAACTATCAACTTTAATA
>NZ_JAVIMC010000100.1:0-226 GCF_031196995.1 Acinetobacter sp. 12966 | reverse complement strand
AACAAGTTGAAGTGGTTAGCTTCGGTCCATGGTCTCTAGATTTATCTACACGTACACTGACTCGTGAGGGTCAAATCGTTACATTGACTACAGGTGAATTTGCCGTATTAAAAGCTTTGGTACAGCATCCACGTGAACCTTTAACACGCGACAAGCTCATGAACTTGGCTCGTGGCCGTGAATGGGGTGCAATGGAACGTTCTATTGATGTTCAAGTGTCTCGTCT
>NZ_JAVIMC010000099.1:0-276 GCF_031196995.1 Acinetobacter sp. 12966 | reverse complement strand
CAAACCTTGAACAAGCTCAGGTTCAGTCGGAATTTTCTCATCTACTTTCCAAATGTCATTTTTAATATTCTGACGTATGACATGAATCACTTCATCGACCAGTGATCTTTTTTGAATTTGCTCAATCATTAAAATTGGTACTAGTAAGCTTAAACATACGGTGATACTATCATCCTATGTTTAATTGTTCAATTTCTCTTTCATGCATTTTTAAAGGTTGAGCTCATGGAATTAAGTCAGACAATTTCAAATCTTATTTTTGAAATTCAAAAGCTT
>NZ_JAVIMC010000010.1:208046-242264 GCF_031196995.1 Acinetobacter sp. 12966 | reverse complement strand
ACAGGCAGAATTATTTTTTCATCGGAATGCCATAGTTGTTTTGACTGGTTAATGCCTTTATTAAATCAGTATCGCCAGCAATACCCAGATGTAGATTTAGACTTCGCTTCAGGTTTTGAAGCCAATCCGCATGAACTCTTACAAAATGCAGAATTTGATTTACTAATTACAGCTGACCCAATTGCATTAAAAGGAATTGAGTATTTTCCGATTTTTGAATACGAATCACGGTTAGTCTTATCAAATACGCATCCTTTGGTACGAGCTGAAAATATTACAGTTCAAGAGTTGGCCGAAGAAGTTTTAATTACTTATCCGGTTGATAAGCACCGTTTAGATATTATGTCTAAACTTTTCATCCCTGCGAATATTCAGCCTAAACAAATACGGACAACTGATTTAACCCAAATGCTTATTCAACTCGTTGCAAGTGGACGAGGTATTGCAGCTTTACCTGATTGGGTAGTGAATGAGTATGAACAGAAGGGATGGGTTACTAGTCGTCGTTTAGATTGTGTTTCACCAACAGGTTTAAGACGAACTTTATATGCGGGCTATCGAACTGAAGAAAAAGAGAAAAGTTATTTTGAAGGCTTCTTAAAGCAGTTGGAAAAGTTCTCTTTAAAACGGAACGCTTATTATTCTGGCTAAAAAATAATTTAGCCTAAGTGTTAAAAAGGTGCTTTATTGCACCTTTTTCATGTCGATTTCTTATTTGCCAATAAATAAAGAGAGTAAGCCTGCCGCAATTAGAGGACCGACTGGTACACCACGGAGTAAGGCGACACCAGCAACTGTACCAATGAGTAAACCTGCAACCACGTCAGGTTGGCTCGACATTAGTTTTACTCCGCGACCACCTAGCCAGGCGACTAATAGGCCAATTGCGATAGCCATAAGAGATTTAACACTAATAAACGATTTTAAAATACTCTCACCACTGAGTTTCCCACTGGCAATTGGAGTGAGTACACCAATGGTTAAAATAAGAATTCCTAAATTAAGACCGTGAGCTTGAATATAAGGAAAAAACTCATTTAATGGCGTGATTTTAACGACAATCAACACACCTGCTGCAATAGTTACAGCTGCATTTTGACTTAATAAGCCGCAGACAAGCAGAACGAGTAGAACAACTAAATTAACATCAAATTGGGCAAGCATGGCGAGCGGGGGGAGTTATAAATAAATGGAATTGTATAATATTTAATAGTCCTAATGTTAAAGCTTTAAAAGATACAGTTGATCGATGTTTTTTTAATAAAAATTGACTGTATATCCCTCAATGATAAGGAGTTTTAATTTTTGGTTACGCTTGAAAACAATGTTATATAAATTAACAAGTTAAAAATTATAGTGTTTAAAAATTGTGATATAAAAATAATCATTACTCATGAGTACAGGATATTTTTATGGACATTATAGATATCAAGATCAAAGATCAGTTTGATAAGATTCATGATGCAAAAGCACAACTAAAGAAAAATTTAGTGGAACATGAAAATGAATCTTTAAAACTAAGCCAGCGTATTGAGCATATTATTGTTGATAATGAAATTATTTTGCCTACTACCGAATTATTATTTGAAAGTGAACAGAACGAAAATATTTATCGAGTCGTTGAGGAGTAAGGGTGCTAACTAGTTCAAGTAGATGAAAACAGTAGCGAGTAGTGTTTAGTAAAAAATGGAAACTACGTTAAAATAACAGCTTAGTTCTAATGAGAAAACTTCATGCTGCTGGAAAAAATCTTACAATCACAAGGGTTTGGTTCTCGTAAATATTGTCAGCAGTTAATAAAAAATGGATCTGTAAGTATTGATGGAGAGGTTGTAAGTGACCTTAAAAAGCAATTCTCTCAAGAAAATTTAGAATTTTCTCTTTTTGGGGAAACTTATCAATATCGAGAAAAAGTTTACCTTGCTCTAAAAAAACCAAAAGGTTTTGAATGTTCACACCAACCTCATCATCATCAAAGCGTATTTAGCCTTCTACCAGAAATCATGATTCAACGTGGTGTGCAAGCTATTGGTCGTTTAGATCAAGATACAACGGGCTTACTTTTACTTACCGATGATGGTAAATACCTTCAAGCTTTAACTCATCCCCGTAAACATGTGCCAAAGGTTTATCATGTTACGACTATAGATCCAGTTACACCTGAGCAAATTGAAATGCTGAGCCAAGGTGTGAGCCTACATCAAGAAAAAGGTGTTTTCGCTGCAACGAATGTAGCGATATTAGAAACGCATCAATTAACCATGACGATCCATCAAGGTGTTTATCATCAAGTAAAAAGAATGATTGCAGCTGTGGGAAATAAGGTGGAAGCATTACATCGCCATCAAGTAGGGCAATTGGTTTTACCTGAACTTGAAGATGGAGAATGGGTTTATTTATCTGAACAACAAAAACAGCTCGCTCAAAATATCATTTGAGAAAACAATGGAAGGTTTGGAACTCGCTATCTCGAATAAATCCCATTTGTTCATATAAACGATGAGATTCATGGTTGTTGCTTTGAGTTTCCAAACTAATCCGTAAAGCATTCTCTTGTTTTGCAAATAGGATTGCTGTATCGATTAGCTGTTTAGCAGAACCTTGACGACGGAAAATAGGCGTAACATAGACATCATCTAAGATATAGTATGTTGAACATGCAACTGAAGAAAAACCTAAATAGAGTAAAATAAAACCCGTAATTTTATCGTCTTTAATATGAATGAAGAACACACTTTCTCTATTCTCAAAACGTTGTTTAAGGAAGTGAAGTGATTCATTAAAATTAGAAGAGGCCCCATAAAATTGGCGGTATTCATCAAATAAAACGGCGAGTTGCTCTAAATCTTCAAAAGTCGCTCGTCTAACGATCATTTGGCACTCCTTGTAACTTATCATTATGTTTTTACAAAGAGAGCATAACGGAAAAAAGAGCTTTTTGACGTTAAAACTTGTTTATAAATGCAACAGGGTTAAGTTTTGTCGCTTTCACCAAGAAGTGCATTCAATTCTTCAAATAAATCTTCATGGTCATCATCTTCAGCTAAAGTCGATGAATTTTGGTTTAATGACGATGCTTTTGCTTTTCTCAGTTTTAATAATTGTTCCATATTAATATTCTGATTTTCGATAGCAAATGGAATAGATTTAGTTAATACGACCTGTTTAAAAAAAAGTCGTACCGCTTGGGCAGGGGTAATTCCCAATTGCTTAAAAACAGCAAAAGCCTGTTTTTTCTCTTGGGAGTCAAGTCGAACCTGATAAACTTCTGTTTTTCGCATGAATAACAAAACCAAATGATTTTTAATTTTTAGGAATTCATTTTAAACCATCGCAATGTAATTTCAATGTTTTTTGGCATAAAAAATAATCTTTTTGTCATTACGGTTACATTACAATGTCAATTCAAACTCAGAATTGAAAGACATTCCCTCTTTTGTGAGGGGATCTGTAAATGAAATATGCTTAGCCAGAAGCTGTAATGGTTCTGAAAAATCATCTTCAGCTTTGTGCTGAACTACGGGATAAAATGGATCATTTTTAATCGGGATTTCTAAATAATTAAGATGCACGCGAAGTTGGTGCTGTTTCCCCGTTGTAGGAGTTAAACGATATTTTGCCCAAATCTGGTTGTGCTCTATAAGCTCAATATAAGTCTGGGTATTGGCTTTCTTATTTTCTATAACCTGCATCGTATAAAAAGGATGACCTTTATCTAAATGCAAATGTAAGGTTTGAGGAAAATTTAAATCTTTTTTATAAGGTGCAACAGCGTGATAAATTTTATTGACTTGGCGCTCTGCAAATAATTGTTGGTATATGCCACGCGATTCAACCCGTTTGCAAAATAGAACGACACCAGCAGTTTCACGGTCTAAACGATGAATAGGTGTTAAAAATTCATTGCCTGTTTGTTTTTTTAGTCGCACTAAAAGAGTTTCTTGAACATATTGTCCTGTCGGGCTAATTGTTAAAAAATGTGGTTTATCGACTACTAATAAATCATCATTTTCAAATAAAATTTGATGCTCAAAAGGCACATGAGGTTCATATGCCAGAAAGCGATAATAAAAAATATGGGTGTTGCCGACATACGGACTGATTAAAGTTAATTTATCCCCATTTGCCGCATATATAAGACCGTCTTCAAATCTTTGCTTCCATTCTTCAGTTTTAATGTGTGCAAAGTGACTACAGAGATACTCATAAATAGTTTGAGTCTGTGTTTGCAGAGGAAGATAGACTTTACTCGCACTTACTCCATCAATCATGGGGGGGAGAAATTCGTTCGGACTAGACATAAAAAAGTGTGAATATTTAAGAAAATTGATATAAAAAAAGCCAACTTCTAGGGCTTAAGTAGGCTTTTAAGGCAGGGCAATGTTATCATATCGATTATTTCGAATCATGTTATGTGTGCTATGTCGTATTCATTGAAATTGGTCTTAAATCATGAAGAAGATACTGAGCGTCTAGCTCAAGCTTTGGCGCAGCATGTTCAGTCGGGTGTAATTTATTTAATTGGGGACTTAGGTGCGGGTAAAACCACACTTACGCGTTATTTCTTGCAAGCTTTGGGCCATAAAGGTTCTGTTAAAAGCCCAACTTATACGCTTGTTGAACCATATAAAATTAATGATAAAGAAATTTTTCATTTTGACTTATATCGTTTAAATGACCCGTATGAACTTGAATTAATGGGAATTCGTGATTATTTAGATATCACAGATGCATTATTTCTATTTGAATGGCCATCTAAAGGTGGCGATGAAATTCCACAAGCAGATATCATCATTGACATTCAAAAGTCAGATGATGAGTTGAGCCGTTTGGTAACGTTAACTTTACCAACAGAAAATTTGTATCAGACTTTGCAGGAACAGCTTCATGACTGATGAAAAGCTAACACAACGTCGTATTCATACATTAGACGCAGCGTTAGCGAACCAGATTGCAGCGGGTGAGGTAATTGAACGACCTTCTTCTGTGGTCAAAGAATTATTAGAAAACTCTATCGATGCTGGCGCAACTGAACTGATTGTAAGGATTGCTCAAGGCGGTTCGACTTTAATCGAAATCATTGATAATGGGCATGGTATTCACCCGGATGATTTAGCACTTGCTGTCATGCGTCATGCTACAAGTAAGATTAAAACCGCTGAGGATTTACATGCTATTGTGAGTTTGGGATTCCGTGGGGAAGCTCTTGCTTCAATTGCTGCTGTCTCAAGATTGACTTTGACTAGCAGCCAAGATGAAAGTGGTATTGGTCATCAAGTTGAAGTAAATGGTACAGCATTTGATCATCAAGAAGTACAAGCTGTTGCTGCTCAAAAGGGCACCCATATTCGTGTTCAGGATTTATTTTTTAATGTTCCTGCACGCCGTAAATTCTTAAAAAAACCAACTACAGAATTTGGTCATATTGAAGAGATTGTGCGTCGTCTGGCTCTAACACATTTCGATATACGGTTTGTGCTTGAGCATAATGATAATATTAGAATTAATTTACCGATAGCAGATAGTGGGGAACTACGTTTTCAGCGAGTTCAACAATTATTAGGGTCGCAATTCGTACAAAATGCATATTGGATTGATGCCGAAAGTATTAGCATGCGTTTATCGGGTTGGCTAGGCCATCCCTCAGATGCACGTGCACAAGCGGATATGCAATATGTCTATGTAAATGGTCGTATTGTCAAAGATAAAACGATTTCGCATGCGCTACGCATGGCCTATGATGGTATTTTACATGGCCACCAGCATTCATCTTATTTACTTTTTTTAGAAGTTGATCCTGAAAATATTGATGTCAATGTTCATCCGACCAAACATGAGATTCGATTTTTAAATCAAAGAGAAGTGCATGAGTTTGTAAGGCATTACGCAAAAGAAACTCTCGCACAATTTCAGACAGCGAGTGCTGATCTAGCTCAAGCGATGAAAGCGGATGAAAACTCAGATTATTCAGTACAACCTCAGCCTAAATATCAAGAACAATTTTCATTGCACCGCGCAAATGAAACTTTAAATTCAGACAGTGAAGCACGAACCCAGCATGCACCGACAGAATTATTAACTGATTTTAACGCTAGTCGTCCGCAAGCTATTCACTATGCAGATCAAACACCAAAATATAATGGTTCTGCTCAATTAAATAATGCTTTAAAAACTTATTTAGCTCCACTTCGCGACCAACCTGCTAGTTTTTCGGTAAATGAGGATGTTGAGCCAGTTGCTAAAGTAGATGAATTTCCATTAGGTATCGCAATTGCTCAACTGCATGGGATTTATATTTTAGCTCAGAATACAGAAGGGCTTATTATTGTTGATATGCATGCGGCACATGAACGTATTTTATTACAGCAAATGAAAAATGCTTGGGATAAACCTGAATTTTGGACATCTCAGCAACTGCTTATACCTAAGGTGATTTCTATTAGCCGTATGCAAGCTGTTAGGGTCGAAGAACTAAAATCTCAGCTTGAGCGTTTAGGCTTGGAAATTGATTTATATGGTGATGAGCAAGTTATTGTTCGCGGTGTGCCAGCCATATTACAAAAAGCTGATTTTGAAAATCTTATTCCAGAACTTTTAAATGATTTAGATCCAAATGATGAAGCACAAGGATTACTTCAAAAAAGAGATGAGTTGTTAGCGGGAATGGCATGTCATGGGGCAGTGCGCGCACATCGACAACTCAGCCTTTCAGAAATGAATGCTTTACTTCGTCAAATGGAACAAACCGAATTTGCGAGCCAATGTAACCATGGGCGGCCAACTTGGCGTGCATTTCCATTATCTCAACTAGATAAATTATTTGCTCGAGGAGAGTAGTTCTACATGTCAAATCAATTGCCCGTCATCAATTTAATGGGACCAACTGCGAGCGGGAAAACCGCTTTGGCATGTGAATTATACGAGCGTGGAAATTTTGAACTAATTTCTGTTGATTCCGCTCTTGTCTATAAAGATATGGATATTGGCACGGCTAAACCAACTCGTGAAGAGCAAGAACTCTATCCTCATCATCTTATTGATATTATTACTCCTCTTGAAGTTTACTCAGCTGCTCAGTTTGTTGAGGATGCCTGCAAATTAATTGATGACATGCATTCACGTGGGAAAACTCCTATTTTAGTAGGAGGGACAATGTTATATTTCAAGGCATTGTTAGAAGGATTATCTGGTAATTTACCAAGTGCTGATGCTGAAGTTCGGGCAGCAATTGAACAAAAAGCGTTAAACGAAGGATGGCAAGCGGTTTATGATGAACTGGTTTCTGTAGATCCTGCTGCCGCTATAAAGTTTAATGTAACTGATAAGCAACGAATTATTCGGGCTCTGGAAGTTTATAAAATTACGGGTGAACCAATCACTAAATTGCAGGCAGAACAACCAAAAAACGTACCATATCGATACATATTTCATAACTACGCTTTACTTCCAGATCGGGTAGAATTACATCAACGCATTGAGCAAAGATTAAGCAAAATGTGGGATATCGGTTTTTTGAGTGAAGTTGAAGATCTAATTGAAAAATACGATTTAGATGAAAATTTACCCTCAATGCGTTCGGTGGGTTATCGACAAGCACTAGAATTTCTATTAAAAAGTGACTTAAGTCTCAAAAGTAAATGTGAAATGGAGGATAAAGCTTTATTTGCAACACGACAACTTGCCAAACGTCAATATACGTGGTTACGTTCTTTGCAAGAAATACACGATTTTAAAACTTACTTGACGATAAAGCAGGCGAAAGAAGACTTGCGAAACTCTTATGGATAAAGCAAAATTTGCACACTGTCTTTTTATAATTTTTAGTTGAAAAATAAAGATAGTTTTTTTGCGCTGATTTAAAATTTTTTTTTGGAGTTAAAAATGTCTAAAGGTCAAACTTTACAAGATCCGTTCTTAAATTCTCTCCGTAAAGAACGTATCCCTGTTTCTATTTTCCTTGTGAACGGTATTAAATTGCAGGGTCATATTGAATCTTTTGACCAATATGTTGTTTTATTAAAAAATACTGTAAGTCAAATGGTTTACAAGCACGCGATTTCAACTGTTGTTCCAGCACGTAATCCACGTCCAGCAGGCGCACAAGGTACAGGCTTCCCAGCACAAGGCGGCACTCAAGGCGGTTTTGGTGGTCAAGGTAGCGGCTTTGGCGGCGCACAAGGTGGCTTCGGTGGCGCTCAAGGCGGCTTCGGTGGCGCTCAAGGTGGCTTCGGCGGTCAAGGTGGCTTCGGTGGTCAAGGCGGTGGCTTCGGTGGTCAAGGTGGCTTCGGTGGTCAAGGTGGCTTTGGCGGCCAAGGCGGCTTCGGCGGTCATCAAGGTGGTTTTGACAACGATTCTAAATTTGAAGATGGTCAAGACGACGAAAATAATCGTTAATTGAAATCTAAAAAAGAAGCCAGTCAGATAATGACTGGTTTTTTTATGTGTATTTAAAAGTTAATCCAAAGCATTTAAACGGTCATGGATAGCGATTTGGCCATGATGACTAATATATTTAAATAGATAGGGCTTTAATTAATGATATTAATATTAGCTGCTGCTTTGAGCAGTGTCTTGGTGTCTATCCTATTAAAAAATTTAAAGAAAAAAGGTTATCAGCCATTACAGATGATTGCATGGAACTATGCAAGTGCTAGTCTTCTTTGCTTTTTGTGGTTTCAGCCCGATATCCAACATGTTTCAATAGTGCATACTCCATGGTGGTTAATCCTTGCCTTGGGGGTAATTTTACCTAGTATTTTTTTATGTCTTGCTAAATCACTAGAATATGCAGGAATTGTTAAAACTGAACTTGCACAGCGCCTTTCAGTTGTTCTTTCTTTGCTCGCAGCATATTTCTTTTTTCATGAGCAATTTAATGCATTAAAACTATGGGGAATAGGTTTAGGAATTCTTGCAGTTTTACTTGTTTTATTTGGACAAATGAACTCTTTTTCCAATCATCAATCTAGAAAAGCAATTCTTGCTTTATTAAGTGTTTGGTGTGGTTATGCGGCAGTAGATATTCTTTTAAAATATACAAGTAGTTTAGGCCTTCAGTTTACACTTACTTTAAATCTTATTTTTATTACAGCTTTTATATTGTCGATTTCATATTTATTGCTACAGAAGACTCAAAAGTGGCAGTTTAAAAGTACGATAGCTGGATTAATATTAGGCATACTCAATTTTTCAAATATTGCTTTATATGTAAAAGCTCATATTCTTTTAAAAGATTCACCTGCAATTGTTTTTGCAAGCATGAATATTCTTGTGGTGCTATTAGGAATTGCGAGTGGAGTGGTTTTATATAAAGAAAAATTAAAATGGCCTACTATTTTGGGGATTCTTTTAGGAATAAGCGGAGTAATGTGTTTAGCTAGCGCAATGGCTTGATAGTTCAAGAGAATAGAATCTCTTGAACTATAGAGGTTTTATTATAAATAGGTAAAAATTACTTCATCTGGCAGTCGTGATTTAGGAAGTTTGGCATTAAAGTCATTTTCACTGCGATAGCCTAAAGAAACGATTACAGAGCTTCGTAAACCTTTTTCAGTTAAACCTAGCTCGGTATTTAGAATTTCTTCATCAAACCCACCCATTGGAGTCGCATCAATGCCCTCTAAGCCGGCAGCAAAGAGTAGCTGTCCTAAAGCAATGAATGTTTGATTTTCCATCCACCCAAATAAATTTTTCTGTTCATTTCGGTAGAACTCGACGTAGCCATGGCGAGTATCTTTTTGACCTAATTTTGCTTTTTCATCTTTAAAACGGCCACTTAAATCATCTTGCTCAAGTAGTTGATTTAAGTACTCAGATGTAATATCCGTTTTTGTACAGAATACAAGTGTATGTGATGACTCAAGCACTTTAGGAGCATTGTAAGCATACTTTCCTGTTAATGCTTTTGCGATTCGTTCTTTAGCTGCAAGATTGTCTGCAACTACAAAGTGCCAAGGCTGAATATTTACTGAAGAAGGGGTGAAACGTAAAATTTCTAATAATTTATTAATTTTTTCTTGAGGAATTTTCTTTTCAGGATCATATGCTTTTGTTGTGTAGCGACTTTTAACCGTATTTAATAAATCCATACTTTACTCCATATCAATCTTATTGCAATTGAGAGACTTTAATCTTTGGCATCATACGCTATTTTATTCAAAGATATTTGATCTTTAATTTGATAAAAAATGTATTGCAGTAATATAGAAATTAAATAATTTTTTATAAATATATATTTCTAAATTAGTATGTCCAGTCAATTAACTTTAGCTGTGGAGCATTGTCAGTAGGATCAATTTCCAAAATATAAGCTTGATCTTCACGCCAATCGCCAAGAACAATTCGTTGTTTAGCTTCTACCTTATGAATTGAAGGTCGATGGGTATGGCCATGAATAAGTATATCTACATCTGTTAAAGCAGAAAGTACAGCTTGCTCATTTACATCCATAATTTCATAGCTTTTTTGCTGTTTATCTGCGGAGCTTCTTTTTCGAAAGCCATTAACCAGTTTGGTGCGAAAACTCAGTGGTGTACGGCGTAAAAAAGCGACTAAGAGCGGATTTCTAATAATTTTTTTAAATCTTTGATAGGAAATATCATCTGTACATAGTGCATCACCATGTTCTAGGCGGTACTGATGTCCAGCAATAGTGAGATAATAAATATCGGGTAGTAATACACCATTAAACTTATTGAGGAAAATTTGATTTAAAGCAAAATCACGGTTACCTACTTGGAAGTAAACCCGATTTCCTTTTTTGTTAAAGTCTTTTAATGCTTCAATAATTTCATCGAGCCATGGTGCCGAGTAATCATCGCCAATCCAAGCATTAAACCAGTCACCTAAAATATAAAGCTGTGTTTGTTTATTTTGATAATGCACTAATAAATCTAAAAACCCTCGAACAAGTCGAGGGTGTTCAGGTGACAAGTGTAAATCAGAGATAAACAGATAAGTCACAGCTTATTCCTAAAATTATTCAGAAATAATTTTAGCGGATTCGATTACCACGTTTTCTAAAGGAACGTCAGCGTGGTAACCACGGTTGCCAGTGCGAACGCCTTTGATCGCTTCAACAACATCCATACCTTCAACAACTTTACCAAATACAGCGTAACCCCAACCTTGAGCAGTTTTAGAGGTATGGTTTAAGAAAGAGTTGTTTTTTACGTTAATGAAGAACTGTGCAGAAGCAGAGTGAGGTGCTTGAGTACGTGCCATAGCAATCGTACCAACGTCATTGCTTAAACCATTGTCAGCTTCGTTTTCGATAGAATCACGAGTTGCTTTTTCTTTGAAGTTTTCATCCATCCCGCCACCTTGGATCATGAAGCCATCAATGACACGGTGGAAAATAACGCCGTCATAAAAACCGTCACGTACATATTCTAAAAAGTTTGCTACTGTTTTTGGTGCTTTTTCAGTATTTAGTTCAAGAACAATACGACCTTTATTGGTGTTTAATTCGACTTGAGGAAAACTCATTACATTAATCTCCTAAACATGGGCTTATGACCATGGGTTTTTGGTTGAGAGAAGCATAAGCAAACTGTAAACTACAAGGCAAGTAAAAAACGTTAAAATCTTTGTGAAAAATGAAGATAGCGTTTAAATTTTTCGAAATTTATCTACAAAGAAGTGATTGATACACTATGAAGCCTAATGATGTTGTCTCGAACCTGCCAAATAACCCGACACCGAATACTCATGCCTCTGTCGATTCTGCGCAGCAAGAACAACAGGCTGGCTTAGATTTTGTTCGCCAAGTCATTACAGATGATTTGGCTACGGGACGTGCAAAGCAGATCGTAACGCGTTTTCCACCAGAACCAAATGGTTATTTACATATTGGCCATGTAAAAGCGATTTGCTTGAACTTTGGTGTGGCTGAAGAGTTTAATGGTTTGTGTAATTTGCGTTTTGACGATACAAACCCTGATGCTGAAGAACAAGAGTATGTTGATGGTATTGCGAATGATGTGAAATGGCTTGGTTTTAACTGGAATGGTGAACCACGCTATGCATCGGGTTATTTTGATCAATTATATGCATGGGCAGTTCAACTTATTGAACAAGGCGATGCATATGTAGATTTACAATCTCCAGAAGAAATTAAGTTAAACCGCGGTAGCTTTGTTGAGCCAGGTAAAAACTCTCCATACCGTGATGCATCTATTGAAGAGAATCTTGCTCGCTTTGAAAAAATGCGTAGCGGTGAGTTTAAAGAGGGTGAAGCAGTTTTACGTGCCAAGATTGATATGGCAAGTACAAATGTACATATGCGTGATCCGATTTTATATCGCGTATTGCATTCAGAGCATCACCAAACTGGCGATAAATGGAAAATCTACCCAATGTATGACTATGCTCATCCATTGTCTGATGCCATTGAAGGAATTACCCATTCGCTTTGTACATTAGAATTCCAAGATCACCGTCCGTTTTATGACTGGATTGTTGAAAAAGTAAAATCTAAAGCGGTTCCACATCAATACGAATCTTCACGTTTAAACGTGGATTACACCATCACATCGAAACGTAAATTACGTAAATTGGTGGAAGGTGCTTACGTAAATGGTTGGGATGATCCACGTATGCCAACCGTAGTTGGTATGCGCCGTCGTGGTTTTACACCAGAAGGCTTACGTGATTTTTGTAAGCGTGTAGGCGTATCAAAAACTGATGGTATTGTTGATGTTGCAATGCTTGAGTTCTGTATTCGCCAATCTTTAGAAAATACTGCTGCACGTGGTATGGCTGTTTTAAGCCCACTTAAAGTGACTTTAACTAACTTACCTGACGATATGGATCTTACGCATGCTCGCCATCCTAATGTAGATATGGGTGATCGTGTGATTCCTTTAACCAAGGAAATCTATATAGACCGTAAAGACTTTGAAGAAGTACCGCCAAAAGGCTTTAAACGGTTAATTCCTGATGGTGAAGTGCGTTTACGCCATGCTTACGTGATTAAATGTGATGAAGTCATTAAAGATGCAAATGGTGAAGTGATTGAATTGAAATGTTCAATTGACCCTGAAACTTTAGGAAAGAATCCGGAAGGCCGTAAAGTAAAAGGGGTGATTCACTGGGTATCTGCAACTAAAGGTATTCCTGCTGAAGTGCGTATTTACGACCGTTTGTTTACTGAAGCCGCACCTGATGCAGATGATGACTTCTTGGCAAATCTTAATCCTGAATCATTGAAAGTGGTACAAGCTGTCATTGAGCCAGCTTTGGCACAAGCGAATCCAGAAGACCGTTTCCAATTTGAGCGTGAAGGTTATTTCGTTGCAGATCAATATGATCATTCACCAGAAAAACCGGTTTTCAACCGTATTCTTGATTTGAAAGATAGCTTCAAGCCTGAGAAAAAGTAAGACGAACAACATGTTGTGAGTAAACAACAGATATAAAAAAGCCCAACTCAGTTGGGCTTTTTATTTAGGTGTCTTCTCATATTTTCTTTTTCTTTATGATTAACGTCCTTGGCAAAGTAGCTTAGGCCGGGTTAATCACATAAAAATAAAGAACTAAGGTGATGAGGAGAACGCATGAAAGCAATAAATAAGTATTGACCGTATTAAAGCTTTTAATAAATTTCCAGATATCCATAGTAATTCAGCGTATATTTTATGTTACAAATTAATAATACACTGAAAATTTTAAGAAATGTTTCCAAAGATAGAATATAAACTTTCCTTTGCTTGAAAAATAAACAATTAATACCAAATGGTAAAATTTAATATTCGCGCACATTCGAGTCTTTATAGTTTATCCACTATAACCAATTCTTTTTAAGAATCTTTGAATAACCTCAAATGCAGCATGTTCAAGTGCTTGAGCATATTGTAAGTTTTCTTCTCGAAGTTTCGGAATTGAAACTTTGGCATTACGAAGTTCACATGTATGACCAATTAACCATTTCTCAAAATTTTCTTCAGTCGTTTCAATGTGGAACTGTAAGGCAAGAATATTATTTCCGACTTCAAATGCCTGATTGGTATAAATCTCTGAACTTGCTAAGAGCGCCGCATTTTCAGGAAGGTCGAAAGTGTCACCATGCCAATGTAGAACATGGACATTATTAAGCAAAGCAGATAATACCTGATTAGGGCGTAAACTTAAGCTGAGTGGACCCCAGCCAATTTCTTTTTGATGTCCTGCATATACTTTTGCACCAAGCGCATGAGCAATAAGCTGTGCACCCAAACAAATACCAAGTGTAGGTTTATCTGCTGCTAGACGTTGTTTAAGTAAAGCAATTTCATCTTTTAAGAAAGGATAATCGTCAGTTTCATAAACCCCGATTGGACCACCTAAAATAATAGTTAATCCATCGTGTGCAAAAGCAGCAGTTAAATCATCTACACCTGCTTCAAAATAACGAACGCGAAATCCGAGTTGATAAAAGACATCTTCTAATGAACCTAAGTCTTCGAAAGCAAGATGCTGAATGGCATAAATAGTTTTAGGGAAGGCGTTTGTTGTGTTCATACAAATGATTCATAGAAGATCAATAGGTGGAGTATAGCGATAAATATAAAGAAGAAAATATCTGTATAAATCGTCAATACCTGAAAATTGATATTTTTCGTTAAGATAATATTGTTATGCAAAGGATTGTCTATTTTTAAATAAATCTCTTTGCATATTCCATTGCTTAAAATAATAGCTTTTGAGTTTCTGCCAAGCCTATATTTGAAAGTTGATGCTCATCTTTTAAATTAACTCCTGAGAAACCAAGTTGTTTGGATTTTTTCATTAAAGCGATTAAGCGTTGTACTGCAACTGGAATACTTAAACCTGCTGAGCGAACATTAGAAATACAATTACGTTTGGCATCGAGGCAGCCTGAATATGCATTCCATGTGTAGTAAATTCCCATACTATCAGGAGAGCTTAAACCAGGACGCTCACCGATTAGCATCACAAGCATGGATGCTTTAAAGATTTCTGCAACTTCATCGCCTAAAGCAACACGACTGCCTGTTGCAATTGCAATTGGTGCAAGGCTCCATTTTTCTTGCTGAATTTGTTCACTTAGCGCTGTAATGAATGGGATGGCATTTGCTTCAATCGCTCTTGCTGAGAGTCCATCACCGACCACAATACAAACATCGTATTGTTGAGGGGCTTCTGCATACTTCTTAATTAAGACATCTTTTGATTGATCTGAAAGCTGACGACCTAAATCTGGTCGTTTAAGATAGATTTCCTTATTAGGGGCTTTGCTTTGGACATGAAGACTTTGCAGCTGTCTTTGCGCTAATTGCTCAGATAAATATGAAACATCCATATCTTGATAAACCGCATCTTTTGCTTGTGCATGAGACAACTGGAACTCAAGTAAAGCGCGTGTTGGGATACTACAACCAGCGCGTCCTAATGCAATGCGAGCATCAGTAAATTGTTTAAGTTTTTCCCACTGATCTTGATGGGGACTTGATGGATATTGAATATCACGATTAAGTTTCATGGTGTTCTCACTAATTCATGAGCAGACGAGAGAATTGGTCGGGCATGTGGTCTGCCCAACAGATTTGAGAGTTTTGTTGTTTAAAAATACCTTGCTGTTCAAGCCAAGCTGAAAACTCAGGAGCGGGTTTTAAACCGAGGAGTTGTCTTAAATAGAGGGCATCATGGAATGATGTTGTTTGATAGTTGAGCATGACATCGTCTGAACCCGGAATCCCCATTATAAAGTTAATGCCAGCGGCACCAAATAGAGTAAGGAGAACATCCATATCATTTTGGTCGGCATCAGCATGGTTGGTATAACAAATGTCGCAGCCCATTGGCACGCCAAGTAACTTACCGCAGAAGTGATCTTCCAGTCCCGCACGTATAATTTGTTTACCGTTAAAGAGATATTCGGGGCCAATAAAACCAACGACTGTATTCACTAAAAGCGGATTGTATTTACGGGCCACTGCATAGGCACGAGTTTCTAATGTTTGTTGGTCAACGCCGTGATGAGCATTGCTTGATAGGGCACTGCCTTGACCCGTTTCAAAGTACATGACGTTTTGTCCAATGGTTCCGCGCTTGAGTGAGAGGGTGGCTTCATATCCTTCTTGTAGTAAATCAAGTGAAATTCCAAAACCTTCATTAGCCAGTTGGGTGCCGGCAATTGATTGGAACATTAAATCAATCGGTACATTTTTTTCAGCCAGTTGAATGCCTGAGCTGATATGCGTAAGTACACAAGATTGCGTTGGAATTTGATATTCCTGAATGACATGATCAAGCAATTTCAGTAGCTCTGACAAATTATGCAGGTTATCCGTGGCAGGGTTAATGCCAATTACGGCATCACCATTGCCATACATCAACCCATCTAAAATACTGGCTGAAATACCGAGCACATCATCGGTAGGGTGGTTCGGTTGTAAACGGGTAGAAAGATGGCCTTTTAAACCGATTGTGTTGCGAAATTGGGTGACTACTTCACATTTGCTGGCGACATAAATCAAATCTTGATTGCGCATAATTTTGCTTACAGCAGCCACCATTTCTGGAGTTAAACCTGATGCTAATGCCTTTAAGCTTTCGGCAGTGGCTTCTTCGCCAAGTAACCAATTTCGAAAATCGCCTACTGTAAAGTGTGAAATAGGGCCGAAGGCAGCCGGATCATGTTCATCAATAATTAAACGGGTAATTTCATCGGTTTCGTAATCGACTACAACTTCATTTAAAAAGGCTTTAAGCGGTACATCGGCCAAAGTCATTTGTGCTGCAACATGTTCGGTTGCATCTCTGGCGGCTACACCTGCTAATTCATCTCCTGAACGTAACGGCGTTGCTTTTGCCATCAAGGTTTTCAAGTCAGCAAAGTGATACTGTTGATTGGCGACAATATTGCGATAACTCATAGTTGCATCCTTTTTATAGTTCTTGTTCTGCGGCTTTAATATTTGCAAACTCTTCTTCTGGTGTACCTTTCACTAAATGATAACGGCTATAGAATAAAAAGTAAGCAATAAATACGACATAAATAGCGGCAGCAATAAACCAAACTTTCGGATTGACAACGAAGCCTGCGACCACAGCAGCGACTGCTAGAATCAAGGCAATACTTGAAGTAACGATTCCCCCTGGAGTTTTATAAGGGCGAGGCATGTCGGGTTTAGATAGGCGTAGTTTGATGTGGGACAAAAGAATCAACACATAAGAAATAGTTGCACCGAACACGGCAATTAAAATCAATGAATCGCCTTCTTTGGTGAGTGAAAGCAAGAACCCGATAATACCCGGAATAATAATTGCGAGATAAGGGGCTTTATTTTTATTGGTTAAAGAGAGTGAAGTAGGTAAGTAACCAGCACGAGAGAGTGCAAAAATTTGACGCGAATAGGCATAGATAATTGAAAAGAAACTCGCGATTAAACCTGCTAAACCAACAAAGTTTACGAAAGTCGCAAGCCAAGTGTTGGTGCCATACACTTTAACCAGAGCATCGACGAGGGGAGCGCCAGAGTTCTGTAAAGTACTTGCACCCGCTGCACCTGCACCTAAGAGTAAAATGAGCATGGCAAAGGCCGTTAAGATGAGCATTGCTCCGATTAAACCGCGTGGCAGGGATTTGGCTGGATCTTTTGCTTCTTCGGCTGCTAATGGCACACCTTCAACTGCTAGGAAAAACCAGATAGCAAAAGGAACTGCAGCCCAGATACCCAAATAGCCATGAGGTAAAAAAAGACTTGCGCCAACACCTGTACCAACTGGAATATCTAACAGGTTTTGTGCATTAAAATGCGGAATCATTGCTGCAATAAACACAACCAGAGCAACAGCTGCGACAAGTGTAATCGCAAACATAATTTTTAAGGCTTCGCCGGCACCTTTGAGATGTATGCCCATAAAAACGGCATAGCAGGCGAGGTAAATCATCCAGCCATTAATACCAAATAGAGATTCGCAATAACCACCAATAAACACGGCAATAGCAGCAGGCGCAATCGCGTATTCAATTAAAATAGCTGTTCCTGTTAAATAGCCCCCAAAAGGACCAAAAGCTGCACGTGCAAAACTATAACCGCCACCTGCTGTCGGCATCATGGTGGACATTTCTGACATAGAAAGACACAGGCACAGATACATGATTGCAGCAAGGGCGGTGGCAATAAACATACCACCCCAACCCCCTTGAGCAATACCAAAGTTCCAGCCAGCAAAATCACCCGATATCACATAAGCTACGCCTAAACCAATCAGGAGTAACCAACCAACAGTACCTTGTTTGAGTTGACGCTGAGCAAAATATTCTGCTGACGAGACTTTTGTCTTTGAGGAAATAACGGAAGCTGTTTCTGGTTGATTCATACAATACTCCTGCGAGTGGGTTTGTATGAATTAATGCAAAAGCAATGCCTAAATGAAGCACCTCAGGGAGTAGATGAAACTTTTTTGTTCTAAATGATAAAAATTCAATCTTAACAATCGGGAATAAAGAAACCAGTAATCTAAATTACTGGCTCCTTATATAATTAGGCATCTTATTTCTTTGTAGTGTTGATAGCTTGGTATCAACTTGGTGCGAAACTTAGAAGAAGCCCATTGGTTTAGTTGAATAACTCACCAACAAGTTTTTAGTTTGTTGATAGTGATCTAGCATCATCTTATGGTTTTCACGGCCAATACCAGACTTCTTGTAACCACCAAATGCAGCATGTGCAGGGTAGATGTTATAGCAGTTTGTCCAGACACGACCCGCTTCAATAGCACGACCAGCTCGGTAAGAAATATGTGCTGAACGTGACCAAACGCCAGCACCTAAACCATACATGGTGTCATTGGCAATTTTAATTGCATCGTCAAAGTCTTTGAACGTTGTCACAGCAAGTACAGGTCCAAAAATTTCCTCTTGGAAAACTTGCATGCCATTGTGACCTTTAAAAATAGTCGGATCGACATAGTAACCATCGCCTACTTCTTTACGGCCGCTACCGCCAAGTAAGAGTTCTGCACCTTCTTCACGACCAGTGTTAATACAACGTAAGATTTTCTCTTGCTGTTGTAGAGATGCTTGAGCACCAATCATCGTTTCAGTATCAAGTGGATGACCAGTTTTAATACGTTTTACACGTTCGACAGCCATCTCTAAGAACTGATCAGCAATGCTTTCTTGTACTAAAGCACGAGAAGGGCAAGTACATACTTCACCTTGGTTTAAGGCAAACATGGCAAAACCTTCAAGCGTTTTTTCTAAGAAATCATCTTCTTTATCCATGATATCTTCAAAGAAAAGGTTTGGTGACTTACCGCCAAGTTCTAAGGTAACTGGAATAATATTTTCGGTCGCATATTGCATTACCATTTGTCCAGTTTGAGTTGATCCTGTGAACGCGATTTTTGCAATACGTGGATTTGTTGCTAAAGGACGGCCGACTTCTGAACCGAAACCATTCACAATATTGAGGACACCCGGCGGTAAAATATCTTGGATCAGTTCAGCGACCAACAAAATACCCACTGGCGTTTGTTCAGCTGGCTTAATTACCACACAGTTACCTGCTGCTAAAGCAGGTGCAAGTTTCCATGCTGCCATCAAAATCGGAAAGTTCCACGGAATGATTTGACCAACTACACCTAGTGGTTCATGGAAATGGTAAGCAATAGTATCTTCATCAATTTCAGAGATGCCGCCTTCTTGAGCACGAATACATCCAGCGAAATAACGGAAATGGTCGATCGCGAGCGGAAGGTCAGCTGCTAAAGTTTCACGGACTGCTTTACCATTATCCCAAGTTTCGGCAACAGCAAGCATTTCAAGATTTGCTTCTAAACGATCGGCAATTTTTAAAAGTATATTTGAGCGTACTGTTGGTGATGCTTTATTCCATGTTGCTTTCGCCTTGTGTGCTGCATCTAGAGCGAGCTCAATATCTTCGGCACTAGAGCGTGGAATACGTGTAAAAGCTTTTCCGTCAACAGGAGATACATTGTCAAAATATGCACCTTTTATAGGTGCCACCCATTCACCGCCAATAAAATTTTCATATTGTGATTTAAATTGAACTTTTGAGCCTGGTTGATTTGGATCGATATAGCGCATATAAATATTCCTTTGCTTTTTAGGACTAAAGACTAACAAGAACCCTGTCAGTAGGTACTTTCGTACTTTGTATAATTAGGATATAAAGAAGAAGGTTGGAGAAAGGTTGGAATAGAAATGTGGATATATAAGGAATTTACAAATGTTCACAAAAAAGGATTTATTGCAGCAACGGACCTTGATTGATCAACTGCGCACGCAAAATAGTCTCTCTCCTCAGAACGCTGCCAAACTCGGCCAAAGTATTGCAAGCTCGTGGGAACGATCGGCTTCTGCCGCAATTCCTAAGGAGCGTTTTGCCGCTCCATTAGTCGAGAAAAAAACTGCTTCACAAAATGCTTTAGATATGGCTTTAAGCCAATGTGCCGACGACTTACGTCATATTGCAGAACAATCTTCAATGGTAATTGCTGTCGGTGATATTGGCAGTACGATTATCTGGACGGCACCAAGTGCTCAAATGCAAAGTGCTGCTGAGCGTGTACATTTTGTACAAGGTGGTCAGTGGCGTGAAGAATTTGTTGGCACCAATGCCTTGGCTTTATCTTTAAAAACTCAACAATCAAGTTGTGTTTTTTCTAATGAACATTACATGGAGTCGATTCATGATTGGGTGTGTTATGCCGCACCGATTATCGACCCATATTCAAAACAAACGCTAGGTGTTGTTGATCTATCAACCACGTGGAAGAACCATAATAGTTTAGGAATTCTGGCTGCTGAACGTTGTGCATCCATTATTCAGTCTGCTTTGCTAGAGCAGCAGCGTCACCATTTACACATCCGGGCATTTTCGACGCCGCAAGTTAAATTTAACGGTAAAAGCTTGTTATTAACGCCGCGTCAAATTGAAATTTTAACCATCTTGGCCTTATGTCCGCATGGTTTAACTTTAGAGCATCTTTATCAGGCGCTCTATGGCGAACGTAAAGTCAGCATGGGCACACTTAAAGCTGAAATGTCTCAACTACGAGATATTTTGGGAGGTTTACTTGGTTCACGCCCGTATCGGTTACTTGTACACGTTGAAGCTGATTTCTTACAAGCTGAACAGGCACTCGATGCAGGATATGCCGCATCTGCTTTGCAGCTTTACACAGGCGTGTTTCTGGCAAAAACTGAAAGTCCATTTTTATGCGCATGGCGCGACTGCCTTGAATCACGTTTAAGCGATGCAATTTTTAAAACCCAAGAAACAGATTTACTGTTAAAGCATCTAGCTCATTTCCCTGAAGCCATTGATGCGGTAGAACGCCTTATGGAGCTTTTACCGAGTGAGCATCCTGCGCATCAACTGCTGGTGAAATACCTTGACTCACCTAAGCTTAGTTAAGTAATTTTTTGATCCAGCCACTGGAACAATTGTTGATAGACTTGTTCTCGTACTGGCTGGGCCGAAAGGACTAAGTCATGCAATCCATTGTGAATAGAGACTAAAGAGACATCACCTTTAATTTTTTTACCATGTTTCTCAATGTCTTTAACATCTAAAATCACGTCACTTTGAGTTGCATCTGGACCCCATTTGCGCGGGTTTTTAGTTTGATGCGAATGCATAATCATTGCGGGAACGTTTAGTTTAACCCCGCGATGAATCTCTTTTTGTGCCGTATGAATCGCATGTACAAAACTGAGTTGAACTGTAGGGGCAGAGGTTGGTTTCCAGTCAAGGTTAAACTCCCATTCACCTTTGAGCTGCTTGTGAAGACTGGTGGTATACCATTTGTTGAGTTGGCTTGGGAATTTAACTTTTGGTAGATATTTTCCTACTCGACTGAGCATTGGAATACCAAATTTCTTTTCGATTAGACTTAAATTAAAGTCGTAAAACGGACTATTTGCCCATAGCGCTTTAATAAGAGGATGATTTGGATGATGGGCAGCATAAAGCGTTGCTGTCAAACCACCAGTTGAATGGCCTGCGAGTAAAACCTGAGTGTGTTGCTCTTCGCCAATAATCTGTAATGCTTGAGTAATTTCGGAGTCGTATTCATTTAAATCAAGCACATTATAGAAAATTTGATGAGGCAGCTTTGAGCGGCCATATTTTCTTAAATCAAGTGCATAGAAGTCATAACCATGAGCATTAAATTGCTCAGCCATTTCGGTTTGAAAGAAATAATCTAAAAAACCATGAATATATAGTACGGCTTTTTGAGTAGATTGAGCAGCTTTTTTACGGACTAAGGTGGCTACAACTTTCCCTTCATAATCATCAGGAAAACTAAGTGTGAGCTGTTCGTAACCCGTGCCTAAAATATCTGGAACATAAGTTTGATTAGCTAAAGATGTATTCATTTTTATCGAGCTATTGTAATTAAGACATGCAGAGTATCCTTCAATGAAATGGGCGAATTGTCAATCAGGTTTAGAGAAGGTTAGAGTATAGGTTCTAAAAAAAGGGAATACCGCTGGAGCTAAGTATTCCCAAAAAAGTAAGTCAACGGTCGGAGGGATTTGACTTACTAGAGGGATATGCCATTACATCAGTATTAAAGTGCTGCTTTGAAAATCTCCACAACTTGTGCATGATTTGCTTTACGAGGGTTGGTGAGCATACATGCATCTTTTTGAGCATTATCTGCCATCACCGCAAGGTCTTCAGTTTTCACACCAAGCTCTGTTAAACCAGATGGAATACCAATTGATGAAGACAGTTTACGAATGGCATCAATTGCAGCATAGGCAGCTTCTGTTACGGTGAGTCCGTGAGTATTTACACCCATTAACTCTGCGATTTTTGCGTAACGATCTGGGCAAGCAATTAAGTTAAATTCACAAACGTGTGGTAACAAGATTGCGTTACATACACCGTGAGGTAGGTTGTAGAAACCGCCTAACTGGTGCGCCATTGCGTGAACATACCCTAAAGATGCGTTGTTAAATGCCATCCCAGCCAAATATTGTGCATAGCTCATCGCATCACGTGCTTCGATGTTTTCACCATTTGCTACAGCAGGTTGTAACCACTGGCTAATCATCGTAATCGCTTTTTCTGCACACGCATCAGTAATTGGGTTTGCCGCCGTAGAAACATATGCTTCAACTGCATGAGTTAGCGCATCCATACCTGTTGCAGCGGTTAAACCAGCCGGTTTTGCAATCATGAGTTTCGGATCATCGATCGCAATAAGTGGAGTACAACGCCAGTCAACAATCGCCATTTTTACGTGAGTATCGGTATTGGTAATAATACAGAAACGAGTCATTTCAGATGCAGTACCAGCCGTTGTATTTACTGCAATCAATGGTGTCATTGGAACTTTGCTTTTATCAATACCTTCGTAATCACGAATATGACCACCACCCGCAGTGACTAAACCAATCCCTTTTGCACAGTCGTGAGATGAACCGCCACCTAGAGAGACAATAAAGTCACATCCATTTTCGTTATAGGCATTTACGCCATTATGAACATTAATATCGGTTGGGTTAGGTTCTGCACCTGGGAATATATGGCTTGCAACACCTGCTTCAGTTAAATAGTTTGCGATAAGATCTGCAACACCAAATTTAAATAAGCCTTCATCGGTCACAATTAATGCTTTTTTTGCGCCAAGGTTTTGTGCCTTTGTACCAATTTCTTTAGCACATCCTGGTCCAAAGAGTGATACACATGGAATATAAAAACCGTTTGTTTGATCTGCAATATTTTTAAAAGCCATGGAGTGATTCCTTCTTCCATAAATCCATTGTTTGTTATTACAGGTGAGCCTCACCATGGCCTTAGTATTGTGATGTGAAGTTTATTTTCCTACCTACCAAAAACCTACCAAATATTATTTTGTTTTTAATTATTGATTTATATTTACTTTTTAGAAAGTTTGGCACATTCATTTAATTTTTTCGGGAAAATCGTTAAGCTATGGGCTGTTAAAGATGTACATATGAGATTATGAAACAGGAAACTGCGCTTAAACTGCTTAAAGCAGGTGAAAATGTCTTTTTAACCGGTTCGGCTGGTGCAGGGAAAACCTATACACTTAATCAGTACATCCAATACCTCAAAGCACGTAAAGTGCCTGTGGCAATTACGGCATCTACAGGTATTGCAGCAACACATATGAACGGTATGACCATTCATACATGGGCTGGCATTGGCATTAAAGATCTGTTAACTGACGACGATCTAAAACGCATGAAAGAGCGTAAATATCTCAAGGAACATCTTGAAAATGCGCAAGTTCTTGTGATTGATGAAATCTCAATGCTACATGCGAAACAGCTTAATCTGGTCAATCAGGTTCTAAAATATTTTAAAGAAAGTGATGAAGCATTCGGCGGTATTCAAGTTATTGTGGCTGGAGATTTCTTCCAGTTGCCGCCTGTAGGGCGTAATGGTGAAGCCAACCGTGATAAGTTCTGTTTTATGTCAGATGCATGGGTCGAAGCCAAATTCCGTGTATGTTACTTAACAGAACAGCACCGTCAAGACGATGAAATTCTGAACCAGATTTTAAACGCTATTCGTGCGCAAAATATTCAACCAGATCATTTGCAAGCACTGCGTCAATCACGCTCGCATGATATTGGTGAGACCTTTACTCGTCTTTATACGCATAATATGGATGTCGACAACATCAACTATCAGCATTTAAATGAAATTGATAACGAAGGGCATCAATTCAATGCTGTTTTAGATGGTAATGAAAAGTTATTAGAAACTTTAAAATCTTCAGTTCGTGCGCCAGAAGAACTCACACTTAAAAAACATGCCAAAGTCATGTTTGTAAAAAATAACTTTGATATGGGTTATATCAATGGAAGCTTGGGTGAAGTCATCGGCTTTGAAGAAGATGATGAAAATGGCTTACTGCCAAAGGTAAAATTGACCGATGGCACGACTTTGCTGGTTGCTCCTGAAACATGGTCCGTTGAAAATGAAGCAGGCAAAGTGATTGCAAGTTTTCAGCAAATTCCGCTTCGTTTAGCGTGGGCGATTACTATTCATAAAAGCCAAGGGATGACTTTAGAAGCGGCTGAAATTAACCTCATGAACACCTTTGAAAAAGGTCAGGGTTATGTTGCATTGTCGCGCTTAAAATCTTTAACTGGTCTAAAATTATTAGGGATTAACGAGCAAGCTTTAGAGTTAGATAGTTTAGCTGTAAAAGCGGATCGTCGTTTTCAAGAGCTTTCAAAAGAGGCCGAAGACAACTTTGCAGATGTAGATTTAACGGCTCAGCATAAAGCCTTTATTCGTCACTGTGGTGGCACCTTAAATGAAACCGAGATTTCTCGTAATGAGAAGAAACTCGCAAAAGGTGGCAAGCAAAATTATGCTACGGCAACTTTAGATGAGACACGTGCGTTGTTTGAAGAAGGTTACGAGATTGAAGACATCGCGCATGAGCGTGGTCTGACACCAGCAACCATCATTAATCATTTGGCTCGACTTCATAAAGAACAAAAGCTGGATATTTCGGTTGCCCATCCGGGTGAGGAAGTGGTCGAAGAAATTCGTAAAATTTATAAGAAGCTAAAAAAACGTCAAAATCCAGATCATTTTTCTGATGATGGTTCGATCAAACTAAGACCAATTGTTGAAGCAACCAGCCCTCGAATGGGATATGATCAGGTTCGATTAGCTTTATTATTTATTGAGTAAAGTTTAATTGGCTTAATGACTTATTATATAAATTGAGGTGGCTATGCCGCACGTTGTAGTTGATTATTCAGAAAACTTAACTGGATTGAATGCAAAACAATTACTTGAAGAAATTAATACCACACTGATTGAGACAGAGCTATTTAGTCCAGAAGACATTAAAAGCCGTGCGCGTAAAGATGACGTTTTCCTCATTGGCTTAGGGGCCGATCAAGCCTACATTCATTTAAAAGCCTACATTTTGTCAGGAAGAACGGCTGAACAAAAACAACTTATGGGTGAGCAGTTATTAGCGGCACTCAGCAACAAAAAATATCTACAACCAGAGTTTAATAAAGAAATTCAATTGTGCGTTGAGCTTGTCGATATGCCAAGAGAAGATTACTTTAAGCAAGTTATATAATCCTAAAAAAGCGCAATTTCGATCAAGAATAGAGATCAGCACTGTGTAAAAGCAGTCCGATCTTATTACAGATATCTACTTACTTTTAAAGTGAGTCTAGCGTGATACAGGCATAATCTAGGTTATGCCTGTATTTCTAAAAGCCTAATATCTGCATATTGTTCGATCAAGTTGTCATCTAGCATATGGATATAATCCATAAAGATAGTGCTAAAACTTCCCATAGTTTGTGCTTGATTTGCAGCAAGTTTACCCGCAATCGCAAAATGAACATGAGCTGAAAGAGCAGCAATCGTTGGCGTCGTCACAGCGCTATATGCTGCGATTAACGCACCTAAAGCGCAGCCTGTTGCTGTGATTTTGGGCTGTAAACGGCTTCCGCCGTTTACTTGAATCACAGCATCTAATTCTTTAGATAAAATATAATCTGACTCACCTGAAATAGCGATACAGTCCGCATGTGCTAATAGTGTATAAGCCTGTTGATAGGCTTGAGCACTACTTAGGGTACTATCGACACCTTTAGATTGAACTTGGTTGCCTGCAAGCGTACTGATTTCTGAAGCATTACCACGAATAACGCTTGGCTTGAACTGTAAAAGCTCGTCTGTCATTTGACTACGCCAAGCTAAAATTGGTCCATAGCCAACTGGATCAAGCACCCACGGAATGTTATTAAGCTGTGCTGTTTTTGCAGAGATTTGCATGGCCTGCATTTGCTCTGAAGTCGGGGTGCCTAAATTGATGCTTAAAGCCGATGAAATTTTGGTAAAACTTTCTGCTTCATAAGGATTATCAATCATGGCAGGTGAAGCACCAGAAGCAAGTAAGACATTGGCTGTATAGTTGGCTGCAACGCTATTGGTAATGCATTGCACAAGAGGCGTTTTTGCCTGCATGTTTTGCCAAGCGTCAATGATCTGCTCAATCAAAGTCGATGCTGATGTCATATTATTATCCTTATTAAGCCAAAGTGATTTTAGATTTAGTGAGTAAAATAATGATCTTGATGCTTACATCTTTGGCAAATTAAGGAAACATAATCTGCCGCATCATAATCAACACTTAAATCATTTGAACCACAATGCATACAGCGTTTAACTGAATAAAAGTTTAATCGAGGTTCAATTTTTCGCCATGCTTTCCAGACAGGTTGTACAAAGATCTGTTCGTCGTAGCCTAAGAAGCGGTTAAGTAAAATATAACTCATTTTACTGTAGGGAATATTGTGAGGACGAGGCAACATTGAGGTTTCCCACTTTTCAGCTAAGGCTCTCTCGCGATATTGCTCTAAGGTTTTCTTTAACAAATTGGTGTTAATAAATTTTTCATTACGCGGCTGTAGGGCTTTCTGTTTATAAAGGTACTCAAGCGCGGTTTGAATTAAATAATAAATTTGACCAATTGCTAATGAATCCATTAAACGATAGCAAAAAGTTTGGAAATTAGAGCTTCCTGCAATTTGAATGCCCCAAGTTCGGCAATAGAACTGCATAAACTGAATAATCTCTTGATATAGCACCTGAAAAAGTACGTCTTTTACTTCATCGGCACTACGAAACGGAATACCAAGACTTAAATTTTCATAAAACCAGTAGCGTAATTGCTGGGCAACACTAAATAAACTTGGGTCACTATAACCGTCCAAGCGAATGTTTAAATAAAAGCACTGAGGTTCATCAGCTTGATCTTGGGCGTTTAAAATTCCATCTTTATGGAGTTGCTTAATCAGATAGTTTTGAAAAATCCAGTTTGGTGTAATGGACTGATATTTAATCTGGTCCCAGTGAATATATTCGTCATGTGCAAGATCATCACGAGCATAGTCATCAAGTAGGCTGAGTAAAAAAAGTTTATGTAAAAAACTGAGCTGTTCCAGACTGCGTTGTGGTTGCTCTTTTGACTTGAACTGGCGTTGTTCTTGTAGGCGTGTTTGCTGTAAAAGCTTTTTCCGTTGTTTTGTGCATGTTTCACAATGACAAGTCATTTTCGTATCTTTAAATACACGGTGCTGACAATGACTGCATTCATGAAACTGAATGTCTTGTTCAAATTGCTCGGCATCTACCCAGTACATTGAAGCTTGGCAGAGAGGACAATGGCTACTTTCATCTAGCTGTTTCTGTAGAATTTGTAAGGCCATTTCGCTCCGAATGCATAAATTAGTCAGGATAGAGCTATTATACACAGCCAAATTGCCGATAGCTGAGATTGTCTTTTTGTTTGGTGCAAAAATAGAAAACCTAAAGTCTTTGTTTTAACTTTAGGTTTTCATAAGGGGTTAAAATTTAAAATTAAACAGGGCACGGCAAGCTCTCATCATTCTGTCCAAGCTTTTTGGCATTGATAAGTGCCTGCACTTTTTTACTTGGTAATTTTACTTTACCTAAAGCATCATAAGTATTAACGATAGAGGTCACCTCCTGAGCTGTAATAGAAATACCTTCCGCAGATAAAAACACCGCAATCACATGGTGATCGAGTCCTGCTGCGTCTAGATCATGAATTGCTTTAATATTTTCTAAACGATGAAAATGTGCTTTTAATTCCATACCGACACCTCTTGTTCTGATTGAAATATTTATATTGGTGTATTAGTGAAGGCAAGAACCATGCCCAAAATGTAAGCTGACTCTAAAAAATGTTAAAAGCTGAATTTGTTTTATTTTTATTGTATAGATTGATTATATAAGCAACGATTATCGTAAATTTGGTTTAATCTGTGCTAATAAAAGACGATTCTAATTTGAAATGTATAAATGAAGTCCCATTAATTTTATAAAGGTAAACAAACACGGTATGTATGAATGTGTATGATCAAGTTCATAAAATTCGTACTACGGTTTCCGAAAAGTATATAAGGAATAAAGATGAATATTGCGGCGCAGCCTCCAGTTCAGGCAGATCAAACAGTTTATTTAAAAGATTATCAAAAACCTTCATTCTTGGTTGAATCTATTAATCTTGATATTCAAGTATATGACGATAAAACAATTGTTGATTCAACATTAGTCATGAAGCGTCAAACTGCTGGAGACTTGGTATTATTAGGTCGTGATCTTGAGTTGCAATCTATTCAGCTCAATGGTCAAGATCTTACTCCTGCACAATATTCACTCGATAGTGAACAACTGGTGATCACTGATGCACCAGATGAAGTCATTTTACAAACTCAAGTGATTATTCATCCTGAAACCAACACTCAGCTTGAAGGTTTATATAAAGCAGATGAGTTGTTTGTAACCCAGAATGAACCTGAAGGCTTCCGTAAAATCACGTTCTATCCAGACCGTCCAGATGTACTTTCAGTCTTTACGACACGTGTAGAAGCAGACAAAAAATATCCAGTGTTACTTGCCAATGGTAATTTGCTTGAAACAGGTGAGGTAGGTGAAAACCGTCACTTTGCGATCTGGCAAGACCCGACTAAAAAACCAAGCTACTTGTTTGCTTGTGTTATTGGTGATTTAGCTGTTCTTAAAGATCGTTATACGACTTCGGAAGGGCGCGATGTTGCTTTAGAAATCTATGCAATCGAGAAAGACATTCCAAAATGCCATATCGCGATGGAAGCATTAAAGCATTCAATGCGTTGGGATGAAGAACACTACGGCCGTGCTTATGACCTCGACAACTATATGATTGTTGCTGTTAGTCAGTTCAACATGGGTGCCATGGAAAATAAAGGTTTAAACATCTTTAATACCTCATGCGTACTTGCCGATGAAGAATACACAACTGACGCAGCGATTATGCGAGTACAGTCTGTGATTGCGCATGAATATTTCCATAACTGGACTGGGAACCGTATTACTTGCCGTGACTGGTTCCAGCTGTGCTTAAAAGAAGGTTTAACGGTTTTCCGTGACCAGTCTTTCTCTGAAGATTTACAATCTGCTGCAGTTCAACGTATTGATGATGTCGCTGTACTTAAATCGCATCAATTCCCAGAAGATGCTGGTCCATTGTCGCATCCACCACGTCCAGATCACTTTGTAGAAATTAATAACTTCTACACAGCTACAGTCTATGAAAAAGGTGCGGAAATTAACCGCATGATGTCGACCTTACTCGGTAAAGAAAAATACCGTCAAGGAACCGATGAATATTTCCGCCGTCATGATGGACAAGCCGTAACAGTAGAAGACTGGGTTGCTGCATTATCTGCAGGTTCAGGTGTTGATTTATCTGCATTCTTAACTTGGTACAACCAACCAGGTACACCAAAGCTTGAAGCAAAAGGTGAGTACGATGCAACAGCACAAACATACCGTTTAAGCTTTAAACAAAGCCTAAAAGCACACCCTAAATATCCAAATTTAAAAGCTGTGCCGATTCCTGTTGCTTTAGCGCTCTTTAACGCTAAAACAGGTGAACAATATACATTGCACAGTAACAGTCTATTCGTAAATGATGTTAAAGATGGCGTGTACTTGTTTGACCAAGATGAGGTAACTATTGAATTTACAGGGGTGACTGAGCAACCCGTTGTGTCGTTACTGCGTAATTTCTCGGCTCCTGTAAATCTTGTATTTGATTACAGTGATGAAGAATTAGCATTCTTAATTCAGCACGAAACAAATGGTTTTAACCAGTGGCAAGCAACACAAACCTTGCTTGAACGTATTTTGTTAGAAGACCATTCTGCAGATGCATACATTCAAGCTATTCAATGCACATTGCCTGAGTTGGTTGGCCGCGACCCGCTTTTAGCATCACGTTTGTTTGATGTTCCAAGTGAAGGTTATTTGGGTAGTCGTATTGATCAGAACTATGTACCAGCTGATATTCATGTAAAACGTGAAGCTTTACTAAATCGTTTAGCACAAGAGTTGGGTTCGTTTTGGAAAGATACCTACCTTACACTTGACCCTGACTTGCAAAAAGAATTCTCTTTAGCCATGGGTGTACGCGCATTAAAAAATATCATGCTGATGATGATGGCTCGTCAGGGTGATCAAAGTGCATTTGAATTAGCACATGTTCAATACCAAAACACAGGCAATATGTCTGAGCGTTTAGGTGCGCTACGTGTATTGGTTTGGCAAAACGCACCTCAAGCTCAAGAGGCACTTGCTGATTTCTATGACCGCTTTAAAGATGAAGCTTTATCTTTAGACCAGTGGTTTATGATTCAGGCTGCAAACCCAAATGCCAAAACAGAAACAATCGAGTACTTAACTCAACATCCCGACTATGATTTAACAACTCCAAACCGTATTCGTGCGGTAAGTGGTGGCTTGTCAAATAATCCTGAAAATACTTGGGGCTTTGGTGTCGCTCACTTTATTAACCTTGCAGAATATCTTGACGAGAAAAACCCGATTTTAGGTTCACGTCTGTTACAGGTGTTATCTCGTTGGTATACGCTTGCAGAGCCTCAGCGAACACAAGTTCAACAAGCTTTAAAAGCATTGCAGCCTAAAGTGAAATCGAAAAATGTTTCTGAAACCTTAAATAGCATGCTGAGCGTTTAATTATTTAAACTTACTAAATAAAGGTCTCTAAAGAGGCCTTTATTTTTTATATCTCATCGCTCTTCAAGATTTAAAATAAATAAAACTATCCTTGTTATAGTTCATCTGTAGATCAAGTTTGATCATTTTATTTTTATATAAATTATAATCTTGAATACTTTATTAGAGATAAACTTTTAAGTAATAATATAAAATTACCATTAAAAGTATAGTCAGGAAATAACTAAGTACTTATGTAAATAGAATTTAATTTCATAAAGTTTGATAATTTTTTGACATATTTATTTAAATTTAAATAAATAAATTTTTTTTAAATTTTATTAAAGTTATTTAAATCAAAAACTTAAATTTTGTAATTATTGTTTTTTTGTATCCGTAAGATAAGTTTAGGTAAATTTGTTTTATTGATTAGAAATTAAAATAATAACGTGAACATGCATTTTATTTATTTTTATGTATTATGTTGGAAAGTAGGGTAAAAAAATAAGCTTTAAAAGAGCAGTCAAATAAAAATGATTGTAAGAATAAGGGTTAAATTTTTTATATCTATTAATTCGATAGTTTAGTTTAAAAGGTTTTGGCCATGAAAAAGACTTGTATTTATTTATCAGCAGTTGTTGCAGGAGTATTTTCTCTCAATGCGGCAAATGCAGCTACAGCAACAGGTACATTAACTGTTCGAGCAACAGTAACCAATAGTTGTGTATTGAATACCTCTGCAACCGGTACGACAACAAATGCAGTTTTAGACTTTGGTACTTTAAGTTCGCTGGCTAGCAATGTCGATGCAGATACCACAACGACAGGTGGAACCTCAATTAAAGTCCTTTGTAATAATACTGTGCCATGGACTTTGTCATTTGATGGTGGTCAGAATGTTTTATCAACTCAACGTCGTATGATCGGTGGGGCGACTAGCGACGAATATATTCCTTACAACCTTTTCTCTGACACTGGACGTGCCACAGCAATTGGTATTGCAACGACCGCCTACAGTGGAACCGGAACGGGTAATGTTCAAACTGTAAATGTGTATGGTCGTATTCCTGCAGGAACAACTTTACCAAGTGCTGGTAGCTATGTTGACAGTGTGACTGTCACAGTAACTTATTAATTTGCATAAATTAGAATTACGTTAGCCCTTTTGAAAGGGCTAATACATTAAAAAGTTATATTTGAGCAAATCATGAAAAAAAATATTTTTATTATTACGGGATTATTCTTATCTTTATCTAGCTCTATTAACGCCGCAACAATCCGTCTTTCACCTGTAAATATAGAAATATTAAGTAATCAAAATGCTGCTTCAATTAGTTTATATAACCAGTCAAATGAAAGTACTGATTTGCAGGTGCGTGTATTTGAGTGGAGGCAAAATGCTGGGCAAGATCAGTTAATCCCTACGGATGAGATTGTCATTAGTCCACCATTTTTAAAACTACAACCTAGTGACTCTTATAACTTACGTGTAGTTAGAATTAACCCGGAACCTATTTCTGGCGAAAAAACTTATCGTATTATTATTGATGAGTTACCAAAACCGATTGATAGCCGTAAAGCTGCTCAGGGAGTAAATGTATTACTTCGCTCGTCATTACCTGTATTTGTAGTGAATAAAGATGCAATTACCAAACTGAGTTGGAAAATTGATGTTAGCCAGAACACACCTTCTTTAAATATTAGCAATATAGGTAACCGGCATGCGCTGTTAAATAGTCTAACGCTTGTTGATACAACTGCGAAAAAAAGTTATCCGATTAAAGTAAATACTGTGAATGGTTATATTCTTGCGGAGAAGTCGAAAAGCTACTCGATTAGTAACTTTACCTACCAACCAAATCATAAATACAGCGTATCTCTAACAGTTAATGGTAAGAAAACCACACTTTAAGAGGCTTATATGAAATACATTATAGGTGTCTTATGTGTTGCGTATTTTCCTGCATATTCTTTTGCCGAACAGTTACTAGATCATACGAATACTGCAGTTCCCAGTGTTCCTAAATCTGTAGGTAGCAATAGTGAATATAGACACGTAGGAACGAATGAGCAGGAGCAAGATCTTAATTTCATTCATCTATTTTTAAATATTTCGATTAATTCAAATGCTTCTGAAGATTTGGTTGCTGTAAAGCAATCTAAGGATGGAAAACTATATATTCGTTCTAGTGCCTTAAGAACTTTAAGACTAAAAATGGATGAACATATCCCAGATAACCAGTGGGTGTGTATTAATGATTTAAACGGAATTCAGTTTAAATATCTGGAAAATGAGCAGTCTTTAAACTTAAAAGTTCCATCGAACATGTTAACGGGTTACTCAGTCGACTTAAGTGGCCAGCAGGTCACTAGCCCACATTTGCTAAAGATGAAACCCTTAAACGCGGCTATTTTGAATTACAGTCTGTATAACACCATAACCAATGACGAGAACGTTTTCTCAGGTACGGCTGAGGGGATCTTTAACAGTGCAATTGGTAACTTTTCATCAGGGGTTTTATATAACGGTAGTAATGAAAATAGTTATAGTCATGAAAAATGGGTACGACTGGAAAGTAAGTGGCAGTACGTAGACCCTGAAAAGATCAGGATATATACCCTAGGGGATTTTATTTCCAATAGCGCGGATTGGGGCAGTAGTGTCCGTCTTGCCGGTTTCCAGTGGTCGAGT
>NZ_JAVIMC010000010.1:153824-208031 GCF_031196995.1 Acinetobacter sp. 12966 | reverse complement strand
AGTCACCCTTGTGACTACCGACGCAACTGGAAAGCAGAGCATTACCAAAAAGCCTTACTATTTTTCATCCAAAATTCTGGCAAAAGGCATAAATGAGTTTTCAGTAGATGTTGGTATTCCACGCTACAACTATGGACTCTATTCAAATGATTATGATGATGCCACTTTTGCCTCAGGTGCGATCCGATACGGCTACAGCAACTCACTGACCTTAAGCGGTGGTGCAGAAGCTTCAACAGATGGCCTGTCGAATCTCGGCACAGGATTTGCCAAGAATATTTTTGGTATTGGGGTGATCAATTCTGACATTGCAGCGAGTCAGTATAAAGATGAAAACGGTTACTCCGCCTTGCTGGGTTTAGAAGGGCGCATCAGTAAGAACATTTCATTTAACACCAGTTACCGCAAAGTATTTGATAACTATTTTGACCTAGCCCGTGTGTCTCAAGTGAGATATTTAAGAGATAACCAGATCAATGCCGAGTCACAGAACTATCTGAACTACAGTGCACTGGCAGATGAGATTTTTAGGGCAGGGATTAACTATAACTTTTATGCAGGCTATGGGGTTTATCTGGGCTATAACCAGATCAAATATAGCGATAACTCCTATAAGTTAGTGTCTACCAATTTAAGTGGAAGTCTGGATAAGAACTGGGGTTTTTATGCATCAGCGTATAAAGATTATGAAAACCATAAGGACTATGGGGTTTACTTTGCACTGCGATATACACCATCTAGTAAAGTGAATGCGATCACGAGTGTATCTAGTGACAGCGGTAGCCTACGGTATCGCCAAGAAATATTCGGATTATCAGCACCCCAAATTGGTTCATTTGGCTGGGGTGGTTATGTTGAGCGCGATCAGGATGCAAAAGAAAACAATGCATCGGTCTATGCATCTTACCGAGCTCGGGCAGCTTACCTGACAGGACGCTATAACCGATTTGGAGACAGCGATCAGGTTGCACTTTCAGCGACAGGATCATTGGTTGCTGCGGCGGGACGTATCTTTGCGGCCAATGAAATAGGAGAGGGCTATGCGGTTGTAACTAATGCCGGACCACAAAGTCAAATTATAAATGGTGGGGTCAATTTGGGAGAAACTGACAAGTCTGGAAGATTTCTGATTCCTAGTCTCATGCCATATCAAGTGAACCATATTTATTTAGATCCATCGTATCTTTCTCTGAATTGGAATGTTAAATCTACAGATCAAAAAACAGTCGTGGGTTACCGTCAAGGAACTTTGGTTGACTTCGGTGCTCATCAGGTCATTTCGGGATTAGTGAAACTGGTTGATCAAAGCAATTCACCGTTAATGCCGGGTTATACCGTTCGAATTAATGGTCAGAAAAATGGGATGGTTGGGTATGACGGTGAAGTATTTATTCCAAACCTATTGAAGCAAAACAAGCTTGAAGTCGATCTTCTAGATCATGGTTCATGCCAAGTTGACTTCACCTATAACAGCAATCAGTACTCAACTAAAAAATTGGGACCTTATGTATGTCATTAAATATTATGAATAAGGCTCAAATAGAGAGCTATAAGTTTTTTCGATTGTCTTTAAAATACTTTGTAGGCATTTGCTTATTTTATCTCGTTTATGCATTTTTTAGTCCGGCACATGCAGCTTGTACGGTAAGTGGGACCACAAATAACACTTTTACCTACACCGCAGCAAATATTAATAGTGATGCAACCGTAAACCTTTCAGGAACAATTACTTGTACGAATTTAGGACTTCCCCAGATTTCTAATTTCATGTGTATGAAAACCGTATTTACGGGAACCACAAATGCAATTAACAGTGTTTCATTACCGTATACGGTTACTGCAACTGTAGGTGGAGCTGGGTCTTCTACCACAAACCAAACCTCCAATGTGTGGTATGGCCCAGTAGCAACAGTCGCATCAAATAATATTGTGAGTTACTCGGTAAATATAAAAGTACCAGCTCGAACGGGGTCACTCATTGCATATCCTAAAGGAACATATACGGCTTCGGTTCGGTTGTATTGGGATATGGATCTTTTGGGTTTATCATGCGGTGATTTAATTGGTGGCTGGGATTCAGGTGATACATTACTAACAGCAAACTTTGTGGTACCAAGTATGTGCCAATTAAACTCTACCTCAACTGTAGATTTCGGCAATATTAATGATATTAGTACGACTAAGCAGGATTACACAGCGCAAGGAGCTGTAAATTCGACCTGTAATTTTGGAACGCCATATAGCATTTATTTAGGGGATGGCAATAACCGTATAAGCGGTGGATTTAGGCGTATGACCAATGGGAATAATGAATTTATTCCCTATCAGTTATATAAAGATTCTAACTATAGTACGGTGTGGGATGCTACAGGAGGCGTAACCAATGTTGGGGGAACAGGGGGAGTCTCAAAAACAGGTACAGGAAGCGCTCAAACGACTACTGTGTATGGAAAGATTCCGCAAGGCACTGCCATCGCAAGTAGACCTGGTGTCTATTCTGATAGTGTTGTCGTTACGGTGACTTATTAATCTTTCAAATTTATATGAGGAGCTCTTTTTATAGCAGAGCTCCCTATAATTCAAAGTATATTGCTTAAAAATTGTTAAGATATAAATAATAAAAATCAAATAATTCTTAGCTTTTGGAACTTGTTCGTCATCAAAAACAGTTTGACTTAAAAAAGCATTGTGTATATTTATTGGGTAGTTCTAAAAAAGAACTAGATAAAAGGCAATTAAAAATAAAGGTGAATAAATGTCGAATATTATTTTGCATCAATGGGAAATTTCCCCATTCTGTCAAAAAATTTCAAGAGTTCTGAAATTTAAAGGAATTCCATTTGACACAGTTAACTACAACGGCATTCTTGGAGCGAAAGTTCCTCTACTAAGTAAGGTGGGCAAAGTACCTGTCATTGATCATAACGGTCAGAGGATTCAAGACAGCACTCGAATCGCGCGCTATCTAGATGAAGCTTTTCCTGACACACCTCGGCTTTACCCTGAAGATCCAAATCAAAGAGCACTTGCAGAGCTGTGGGAAGATTGGGCAGATGAATCTCTTTATTTTTATGAAGTCTATTTACGCGTAAATGACTCAGAAGCTTTAAAAGAAGCGATTCGCATTAGTAGTATTGGTCGTCCAGCGTATGAAAAACCATTGGTAAAAGGTTTTATTTTGGCTGAATTAAAAACGCAGCTTTTCTTTCAAGGCTTAGGACGAATTAAAGCTGAAAATGTTGAAGAAGAGTTTATAAGACACCTCGACCGTATTGAGGAAGTTTTATCAAAAAGTGAATGGTTAATTGGAGACAGTCAAACTATTGCAGATATTGCCGTAGTTGCCCAACTCGGTGAAGTGATTCGCACAAGTAAAAAATTTGGTAAAGAAATTTTGGATCGCCCCTTTATTGCAGTATGGTATAAAAAACAAACAGGATGAAACGTCTATGACATCAGCAATATTAGATAAAAAGCGAGATTGTGCAGTTGTTATTGGCGTTGGGGCATCACAAGGTATTGGTGCAGCCGTGAGCCGTCTTTTTGCAAAAGAAGGCTTAAAAGTCTATGTAGCTGGACGTACATTCCAGAAAATTGAAGCAGTCGCCACCGAAATACATGCAAATGCAGGGGAAGCTGTCGCGTTCCGTTTAGATGCAGAAGATATACATCAAGTACAGGCCTTATTTGACACAATCACGAGTCAAAATGAGCGTATTAGTGTTGTTATTCATAACGTGGGAGGAAATATTCCCTCGATATTTTTACGCAGTCCACTGTCGTTTTTTACTCAAATGTGGCAATCCACTTTTTTATCGGCCTATTTAGTTTCTCAAAGCTGTCTAAAAATCTTTAAAGATCAAAATCACGGTACGCTTATTTTTACTGGAGCAAGTGCATCTCTACGTGGTAAACCTTTTTTCGCTGCTTTTACGATGGGGAAATCTGCTTTAAGAACCTATGCATTAAATCTAGCTCAAATCTATAAGACACAAGGCATACATATTGCTCATGTCATTATTGATGGAATGGTCAATGGCGATAGAGTGAATAAAGCATTGTTCGGTTTAGGGCGGTTAGCCCGTCTTACTCGTGGAACCGGCGGACTCAATATTGATGCAATAGCAGAAAACTATTGGATGCTTTACCAACAAACCCCACAACTCTGGACACATGAGCTGGATTTACGCCCTTATCAAGAAAAATTTTGAGAGACTAAAATGTTAAAAAAAATATTCCAAAAATTTCAAAAAAAGCAGGGCTGTGTTGTAGTGGCTGGTCATGACCTTCAACTGATTGAGCGTGATTTTGTAATTCTAGATAAAAACGCACATTTTCCATTACATCTTTATCAAGTTGTGCATGATTCAACCGCGCAAAAGATGAAAATACATTCTATAAATGATGGCGTGACAGCAGTACATTTAAATTTAGTGAATGCAGATCACTTAAAATGCTTATTGCGTTATATTTCAAAACACGGGCATACCATTGAACTCTGTGTATTTCAGCCGAGTTTTTCATCTTCGCCCAATATTGAAGCTTTATCTTTAGAAGAGATTGAACACAGTTGGCAGACCACAGGTTTAAGTGCTGTGAGTGTTGCTCAAGCTGTGATTAAGCCGATGCTTAAACAACAGCGGGGCACAGTTATTTTTCTTGGCGCGCCCTCTAGTCATTCGACCCATTACGATGTGTTAAGCCAAAGCATGTTTGCTAGCATTCGAGCTTTAGCGCAGTCATTGGCGAGAGAGTTTCAACCTAAAGGCATCCATGTTACCTATTGCATGGTTGAAAAATGGGAAGGGCAAGACCAGCACTTTAGCTCATCTCTCAAGCAAGTATGCCAACACATTTATCAACAACCTGATTCTGCATGGAGCCAAGAACTCAGCCTATCTTAAAGTTTTACTTTCGCATGTTCTTGAAATACAGTACTGAGCTGAAATGATCATAGAACAATAATTTCGGTAGTTTTTAAATGGTGAATATAAAGAGTTTTCAGCGAACTGTTCAGATCGTGTCGACCTTGGCAGCTTTTATGTGTATTTCTTCACTCGCCCAAGCATATCAATATGATCAAACTGCTCGTTTAGTTAACGAGCGTTTAGCTTATATGAAAGATGTAGCAGGTTATAAAGCAGAGCAGCATTTGCCGATTGAAGATTTAACTCAAGAAAAGAAAGTTCTCGATCAATCTCTTTCTGAAGCTGAATCTTTTGGTTTAAATAGCGAAACAGTAAAGCCATTTATTGTGACCCAAATGAATGTTGCGAAGGCAATTCAGTATCGATATCGCGCAGACTGGTTGTCGAGTCCAGAAACCAATTGGAAGCCACAAGATTTAGCAGAAGTACGTTTAAAAATTAGTTCTTTAAATACTGAGCTTCTAAAAAATATCGCTGTTGAACTTAAGAAAAATTATAATAAAGCGCCTCATGGCTGTAGCTATATGTGGCCTGTTCAGCATCCACAACTTAAAGAAGCCGACAAAAAAGCTTTATGTGTGGCACTAAATAAAATTAAGTTAAAAGACTGAAAACAATAATTATAACTGTAAAAGTTAACGCTACAGTTGAAGATGCCTACATGTTTTTGTTTGTGATTGATGGGGCAATGGTCCAGCTTTTGAGTGCAAATAAGATCGATGAAAGAGATAAATTATTAGAATATTTTATGTCGATGCTCGCTTAGATTGGTTAGTACTCTAAGGTTTAATTCTTATAAAAAAGCCCTCCGAAGAGGGCTTTTTATTCAATTTGGTTTAGCTTTAAAAGTCAAAAGAGGTTTGTAGATAGAACGTACGTGGCAGTCCTACATACTTACCGCCTGTAGAGTCTGTTGAGCGAGTAA
This sequence comes from Acinetobacter sp. 12966, assembly GCF_031196995.1. Taxonomy (NCBI): domain Bacteria; kingdom Pseudomonadati; phylum Pseudomonadota; class Gammaproteobacteria; order Moraxellales; family Moraxellaceae; genus Acinetobacter; species Acinetobacter sp. 12966. The sequence goes on along the minus strand of NZ_JAVIMC010000010.1, from coordinate 202,178 downwards.
AATATTGCTTATCAAAGACGTTCTTAATTCCACCAGCGATTTTTAAACCTTTAACTTGTGAACTTAAGTCATAAGAGGTACGTAGCGCAAAAGTGGTATAACCCGGAATATCTCCATATTTACCATCAGCAGTTTCTTCTGTTTGATAGATATTTTTATTGGACGGATTGTTTGGGGAATGCTGTTTAGATTGCGCAAACATATCAGCATTTAAAGACCATTTGTCTACTGTGTAACCTAACCCAACATTACCGACATGACGTGAGTAAAACGGTAGATCCTTATCTTTAAATTGACCAGCTTCAGCGACTGCTTTGGTGAAAGTATAGTTGCCATATACTTTTAAGCCTTCCAGTGCATCGGATAATTGACCGAAATCGTAGCTAATACCTGTTTCGACACCTTTGTGACTGGTTGCCCCTAAGTCTGTCCAGATCCCGTTATTACCAGCATCACGAACCAATGAAAGCTCTTTATCAAAATCTAGGTAGAACACCGTAAATTCGGCATTTAACCCATTACCGAGATATTTTGTTCCAATTTCATAGTTATTCGACTTTTCTGGATGTAAACCATCAGTTGTAGCAGCTGCAAATATTTTATTATTTTTTTTGTCTTCTTCAAGACGTGCCAATTGACTGTATTGCTGTGGACCGAAAGATACGCCTGCGTTTGCAAATATATTCCAGTTTTCATTTGCCGAGTACATCACAGACAAACTTGGTAAAAATTCATCAGAATCAATCTTTGGATGAACGGTATTAACAAGACCATTTTTGTCATAAACAGAAAAGTTATTATGAGTTTCAATTGATTCGAAACGAACACCCGGTGTGATGGTCCAACCACCGATTTCCATACGGTTATCGATATATACCGCATGTGCTTTGGTACCACCATCACTAATAGTACGTGGAGCAAAATCTGGGACGGATGAACCTGCTGCATAAGATGCAGTACGTCCGGCAAATTCAGAACTTTCTTCTTTTAGGTAGCGATAACCTACTGTTACTTCATTTTGCGTATTACCTAGTTGATAAATACGGGAGTAACGCGGTTCAATCGCATAGACCTTGTAATCACGTGGAGAAGAGTCGAGGCGTTTTTGTCCACCCTCTACTGTACTTTCAAGATTACTTGTACGGAAAGAGTCGATGTAGTAACTCAAAACTTCGAAGTTATTTTTTTCATCTTTATGGTTATAACGTAAAGAGACATCTGTACGTCGACCTGCAAAATAGTTTTTTTCACCAGAAGATTGATACGGGTTTTCAGCATATTGCGCCTGAGTTAAACCCTCTGGCATTTCGCCGCGACCTTCATAGTGATGCAGATTTAAAGCAACCGAGTCTTTATCATTAAATTGATAAGCAGACTTTAGCATTACATCATCGATATCAATTTTGTTGTTTGCTTCTCGATAACCGTTTCCTTTGGTCCCCGAATATAAGAGGGCAAGGCCTAATCCATTGTCTAAAGTTCCCCCCACAAATAAATTAGGGCTCAGTTTTACTTGGTCAGTACCAGAAGCATATTCTGAAGTTAGGCTAACAGTTCCGCTAAAATCTTGAGGAATTGATCGAGTAGCAAAGTTAATAATTCCGCCTACGTTTTGAGGCCCAAAACGAACTGACCCAGCACCACGTACAACGTCAACTGATTCAATATTTCCAATTGAAACAGGTGCTAAAGATAACTGTGGTTGACCATACGGTGCAAATGAAAGTGGAACACCATCAACAAGAACTGTTGAGCGAGGTGATAGGCGAGATGCTAAACCACGAACCCCAATATTGAGTGAAACATCACTACCACCTGTGCCACTACTGTCTTGAGCCTGAACTCCAGGAACTTGCTTTAGAGCTTCGCGCAGTGAAGTTGCCGCCGTTTCATCTAAACGATTACGGTCAATAATAGTTCGAGCGCCAGGATGTTTGTGAACAGTTTCAGCGTTTGCTTCTTCTAACCAGTTACCTTGTGCCTTAATAGTAATAGTCGGTAATGCACTAGTCGTTGTATCTTCAGCATGTGCAGGAAGTGCGAGATAAGTACAAGCAATTCCGATTGCATAGCTAAGCGTAGAAACTTTGAACTTAAAATTTGGTAGTGAAAGAGGGGTTGAGCGGTCCATGTTTATGTATCGAAATCCTAAACGATAATTATAATCATTATAGCGAAAAAGTAACAAAATTTTATAAATGTAAGTTAATTTTTTTAGGAAAACTAAACATAGCTTTTATTTAATCATTTTCACAGAACAGCCCTCCGAAGAGGGCTTCAAATCTATTTAAAAGTAGGTTGATTTAAGATTTTGTAGACCTTTTCTTTATATACATCATTAGAAATAACACCTTTATCTCGCTGTTGTTTTAGCGATCTAAACTGTTGGCCACGAATTTCTCTTTGAATACCCACATTATCATGATTTCTAATGTAGTAAAGGCTACGCTCATGATCACTCATATTCACTGTTTCATCAGTAAACGAAGAAGGCTTTGCTTCATTTTCTTGATATTGTTTTGCAATTTCAAAAAAATCTACGTTTTGAGAATGAGGAGAATTAAATGAATTTTGCTGTTCAGTCAGCTGATGGTTCTGAGTGTTAGCATTTACTTCAAGCATACTTTTATGCTGATTAAATTTAGGACGGTTATATTCTTGTTTCATTTGAAATGTGTTTGTTTCAGCAAATGCGGAAGAAGAAGAAAGCCCAATATTTAAAAATAAAAAAGTTAATAAAAATCTATTCATTTCTTTGGAAGTCCAATTGAAATTGAGTAAATCACTGTATTATAAAATTAAAATTTATTTTTTGAAGGTTTGACTTCAAAACTGTTTGATCAACTGGTAAATAATAAGATCTGTAGCGGAGCGTAAAAGCCAATTTAAAAGGCTTTTTACACTCGTTTTTTTAATGTCGTTTTGAATATTCTTCTTTCAATTTATCCAGAAAAAAAAAGAGGTTTTGATTCATTTCTTGATAGTCGTGATTTCGTAATTCTTCACGAGTATTCACAAATTTATAATTGTGAGCGTCATTTAACTCGACTTCTGATTGTTAAGTTAAACTAAATTATTCTGGTGTGACAATAGCAGTTCAATTTGTTAAATTGTGTAGCTTTTATCAAAGTAGACAAAATTTATGAAGACATTTTTAGTTATATCTTTATTGGGTTTTGGGCTGATTGGCTGTACTTCATCTCCATATAATTCTCAAGAAAATTATTTGAATAAACCTCCAATAGTTCCAGAGAATAAAGCTTTTAATAGTTTTAAAATACCTGAACACGGGATTTTTACTGATCGAGATGTATATAATATGAATATATCAGAAAATTCAAATCTGAATTTTCGTTATGAAGTTCCCTTTTGAAAATAAATCATTAATTTATCAATGGGTGGAGCAAAGGTGGCTTAACATCTTTGCTAACTCATAATAATCAATCATTAATACAACCTTTTGGGTGGTTTTTTAAATTTTAAACTGTTAAATTTTAATTATTGAAAACAAGGTATTTTAAATGCAAAACTTCACTATTATTGCTTCTTTATTTTTATTGGTTGGATGTACTACTAGTCACAAACAAATCACTCCTGTACAAGTGACTGATAATAAAATTGCTTCAGAAGCCGAAAAGTATAAAAAACAATATCAAAAGAAAACTTATAAACTATGGGAGATTCCAACATCTTCTTCAGGTATGAGTGCAAGTGTTAAAATATTTTTAAGTGATCGTGGTGAAATTGAGCAAATCATATTTTTAGATAAAGAAGAACAAAAATTTAAAACTAGTATTGAAAAAGCAATATGGCGTGCAAGTCCATTTGATTTACCTTCTAATCCTGAGGCAAGAAAGCAAGCAAGGAAATTTAATATGAAATTTCAAGTAAAATAAATGAGTTCTTTTTAAATGCTAAGAGCAAATTTATAATTTTAATGGAAATTAAATTTGCTCTTTAGAAGCTTTTTAATATTGAAATAGTGGATTAGTATGGGCTAGAAAGCCTAAAAGAAAAATTTTTCCTCCCTCCGAAAAAGGCAACATTTCTGTCTAGAAATAGAGTATGACATTTTATTTATAAATTAAAAGAATAAAAGTTTGTTACATTAATATCAAAAGGTAACATAAATAAAACTTTAACAAACTATGAAGTTATTATAGAAAATAAATAATTCAATAAGAGTTTTAGGAAAAATATGAGTGAATCAAAGAAACCTCATAATGAAAGTAAAGCTGCAAAGATTGTAGCGTGGTGTGTAATTTTATTTGGAATTGTTTTGGGAGTAGCCTTTATTTTATCGTATGGGCAAATCGAAACAAGAAATGATAATTTAGACATTATTCAAGTTTGGTTTACACAAATGGTAATAATAGGGCTTTTTATTATATTTAATGGCCTACTGTTCGGTTATTTACTTTTAAAAATTAGTAGTATTTTGTACCATCTTGAAAATAATAAAAGATAAAATTTTTTAACAAAATCAGTATCTATATTAAGTAGTGCTCAGATTTTATTTAAAATATTTTTAAATGGCATAAAAATTGAAAGTAAATTTTTCAATAACTCTTTCTATTTTGTAAAATAAAGATAATTGATTGGCATTTATTTGGCTAAGTGTGATGTGCTTCATTATGTAATTTCAAAAACCTTGTACTTCTTACATTTAGTTTATGAGTTTTACTCTATCTTACGTAAAAAAAGAATATTTTAAAGAAGTATATAAATATACGCATGAGAAGATAGGAGGTTAAGATGCCAAAATATCTAGCTATAGCAGATAAGGTTTATAAAAAAATTAAAAATGACAACTTGTTTTCTGATGATGTGATAGAAAATTTAAATTGTTTAGTTGGTCTTATTCGTAATGCGATAAAAGGTACTGAATTTAAATTAAAGTATAATTTTATCAATTTTGAAGATTGTTTAACCAAACCCCTTGAGCAATCATCGGTCAAAATTGATTTTAGCCTTATGCCTAAGTTTGAAAATGAAGGTGAGTTTATTTTGTGGCTTGCTGGATTTATTGAAAGAATCACTGATGGAGGTAAAGCTCATCTTCCTCCCATTTCTCAGTTGATTCCTCAAGGTTTTAGTATGGGGATTGAAAGCATTCCAGTAAATCCTTTATCCGCAAAAGAAGAAAATGCAGAAATGATTGTTAATTATTTTAAATCAGATGACTACATTAAAAATAATAAATTACTTTCTTAAAATATAAACAGTTATAAGTTCACTGTACTTTTATTTCTAACTGGTTAGAAATAAAAAACCGCCTTATAAAGGCGGTTTTTTTAGTGATATGTAACTTAAAATGTCTGTTACATAAATGATGATTGTTTCATGTTGAATGTATCAGCCAATTATCTGAGCATGGAATAACACAAGTTAATAAATAAAGGATGAATCTCATGATAGATGAAGAAAAACCCTTAAATTTTGACGATGATGAAGAGCCTCTTGATTTTTCAGATGAAGAATTTATCGATGATAAAAAAGAGGATGAGTTATATAACAGCATTACCAAAGATGGTTCCAGTGTAGATCCTGCCGATGATGGTGAGCGACACATTCGTCCTGAGGATGGTGATCCCATAGAAATTGAAGAATAATTCATAGCCCAATTTTATATTGGGCATTTTATTCTTTAGTATCTTAAATAGTTACCTAACGGTATGAGTGTAAATTATGCTGTCTATAGAGCGGATGTACACTCCCTATTTCAAGAGGATATACGCTTTGGATTACCGAAAAAAATAAAATAGTAGGGCATTAAATGCAAAAAATATTGGATTATCTCCGCAAGATTTTTAGTGCCAAATCTAGGTCAACTGTTGCGACAAATAGCTCGATTGCTACAGCAATAGACAATAGCGATGAGGAAATTGGTTTTGCAATTGATGAGTTGTCTCTCAGTCAAGTTGGCTTAAATCAAATCTGTAATTTTGAAGGTTTAAGGCTCAGTGCTTATGATGATGGCGTAGGTGTCTGGAGTATTGGTTATGGTACAACCAGATACCCAAATGGGTCGAGGGTTCAAAAAGGCGATACATGTACTCTTGAGCAGGCACAGGCATATATGCAACATGATTTGAAAATATTTGAGCGTGCAGTCAACAGCGCTGTAAAAGTTCCTTTAAAACAGAATCAATTCGATGCCTTGGTTTCTCTGACTTATAATATAGGGGTTAGTGCTTTTAAAAACTCGACTTTACTAAAAATGTTAAATTCAGGAGATTATAAAGGGGCTGCGAACCAGTTTGATGTATGGATAAACGCAGGGGGTAATCGTCTGCCTGGGTTGGTTAGACGTCGAGCAACTGAAAAGAAATTGTTTTTAGCTTCGTAGTTTTTTTAATTCTTTATAGGGTTTTATCAGAAAAGCCATTCCGATCTTTAATAAAATCTAGGCATAAAAAAGCCTGATGCTACGAATCAGGCTTCAGTATTCATCAACAATAGGAGTTGGTGAACAAGACCAATCTAACAGACCTGCTCAGTAAAGGCAAACCGAGGGTTGAATTGCTAAGTCAGATAAAAGTAATTTTTCCAAATCATACGTATTAAAAAAGCCCTTGCTCGAAAGCGAAGGGCTTAGTCATTCATTGATCTACCAATGAACTATATAAGGCTCATCTCATACTCAGGTCATTATATCTGAAATTGGAGCAACAGAGAAGGAAAGGGTAAAAATACCTTTCTTATTCTACCTAAACTTAATTTATTCAAGCATGTAATAAGTTACATCATTGGTAAATCAAGACACAAAACTTGCACTTTGCATTCTTAAGTATGTGGTATTTGTGTGTAGGCCTGATTGGATTGGCTTTGAAAATAGAACAATAGCCGCCTCTAAATTATTCAAGATAAAGTTTTGAACGAACATATTGAAGAGTCTGGTGCTGAATGTAAGCAAGGAAGTAGATATGAATTTGATTAGATTAAAAGAACTTTCATTGATGAGTAATGCTGTTTTGACACCTGAATTAAATAATTGGCCATGTGTTCAATTAGCAAATACAGACGATGCTTGCTCTCACAAGCAGAGAGATAGTTTTTCAGAACAATCTGATAAAAAATTTTATAAAGAATGGCGTAAAGAACAAAAGAAAATACTTAAAAGTATTCCGAGTAATGCTGTTTTACTCAGCATAAAAGATCCTATTTAGTTTAGATGTAAGGCAAATTTGTAAATATATCCATTTCAGAAATCAGCTTTATTTTATAAATTTTTCTAGTGTTAACTAAATATACACACTTAAACAATTAGTTGAAAAAAACTCCATAAGCTATCCGGATAGCATGCTAAGTTTTTCTCAATCATAAAAATTTAGAAAGGATTAAAACATGAAATTTTCCTACCAAGATCTTGCCGGAAATAATGTTGAAGTGGAGTGTGAAAGTTATATTCATATACCTTCAGGAACAGCAACAAAATCTACAGAGGGTGGTAATTATCATCTTAATGAAAACTTCAGTTTCTTTAAGAAAACTGAAGCTGATTCTATGCCCGTCTATCGATTTGCTATTGATCGTAATTCTAATGTTTTTAATAGCGATGAGCTTCCAGCATTAGCTCAAATTGGTACAGAATGGAAAAATTTAGATTAAATTTTTACTCAATATAAAACCCTCATTTGAGGGTTCTATATTATTTCTATGAGTTATTTCTTTTTAAATACAAGCAATAAGCCTATTAAAATTGCAATCATTCCTATTAAGCCTGCTAGCGGCAACTTGTTTTTCAAAATTAGAAAATCTAAAAGTGCAGTAACGACAGGCACTAAATAGAATAGGCTTGTCACATTTACAAGATTACCCTGATTTAAAAGCCGATAAAGTAAAAGCTGTGCAACTACAGAAATTAAAATTCCAAGAAATAAGACCGAAATAATCAGTTGTGAATTCCATGTTATTTCAAAATGTTCAAAGGGAACTATAAACAAGCAGACCACAAGACTGACTATATATTGTAATGGCAAGACATCTGTCGGGGCCTGTTGAATGTTCTTTTGCATTATGGCCCCGAAGGTTATACAGATTAGGGCAGTCAAGGCAAAGAATATACCGATTGGAGCGATAAAAGACATGGTCAGACTTTTCCACACTAAAAGTATGAGTCCGGCTAAAGCAATGAGTAAACCAAATAGCTTTTCTTTTTGTAAATTCTTTTCTAAAAGACAAAGCGTCAAGATTGGCTGTATTCCCATGATTGGAAATTAGGTCACAGTAATGAAAAAAATATTCTTTGTAGCATTCACTGGATTTGCTTTATTAGGTAGTGGTGCCGTGATGGCTAAAGCCGATGCTACATTAATAAAAGAAGCGACAAAAAATGTAGTCACAGTGTCTAAAGCAAAAACTTTAGATGATGAATCTGGAGTAACTTTGACGGGTAAAATCGTAAAGCATATTGCTGGGGATCATTTTGAGTTTAAAGATGCAACAGGCTCAATCGTAATTGATATTGATGATGACTTATGGAAGCCTCTCGAACTAAAAGCAGGAGATAAAGTACGCATTTTAGGAGAGGTAGACAAGCATAGAGTTAAACCTACCGATATCGAAGTTTTTCAAATTGAGCGTGTTAAATAAAAGCTGATATTTTAAGTAAATATTATTCAAAACCAATGAAAAAGAAAACTCCTATTTTTAGGAGTTTTCTTTTGAAGATAGTAAGTTTTTATTATTGCGTCGCATTAAAAGCCTCATGGTATTTGACATTCGCTTTTGGAATATTGCCCGAGAAAGTTAGAGCCTGAAAATACTCACTCGGTATATCAGGCAAAATCAGCTCAGGATAATTTTTAAAACCAAATCGGCTGTAATAGCGTGGATCACCTAAAAGAACGCATCCTTGTGCTCCGAATTGCTTTAACTTTTCTAGTGATTCCTTCATCAGAAGGGAACCAATACCATATCCTTGTTTATCTGGGTGAACTGAAATAGGGCCTAAACCATACCAACCTGTTTCACCTGAGCTAATTTCAACTGGAGAAATAGCAATATGTCCAATAATAGAGCTATCTTCAACTGCCACTAGAGAAATGGTGAGTTGTCCGTGGTTTCTTAAACTATTAACAATAAAATGTTCTGTATGACTTGTGTGCTCAGCATTTTGGAAAGCTGCTTTAGTTAGCTTTTCGATGGCTTCTATATCTTCAATTTGCTCATCACGAATAATAATATCCATTAAAAATTCTTCCAGATTTATGGATTAACCATACGCTTTAACTTTTAAATTCTTATTCTAAAAGAGAAAGGTAATTTAGATTTTTCAACATACTTTATTTGTTACTGGTTATAAAAAGCAACTATTACTCATCAAACTCATACATAAAGTAAAATTTTATGAAAATTATTTTTAATATAATTATTTAAAAATAATTTTGAGGGTCAAAAAATTGAGAGAAATCATTAAAACATTATTACTATCCACGCTCATTTCAGCTACTTCATTTACTATCTATGCAAAAAATATTGAGCAAAAAGTTAATTTTTTACAAGGTTCACCGCATACCACTTTAACTGGACAATTTCAGGGCTACAATGATGTGCGGTATAGAATTTATGCAAAAAAGGGCCAAATATTAAAATTTAATATTAATAGCCTTGGTAATTTAGCATACATTAATATTTTTGCACCGGGTACAAAGCCTGGTAAAGATAACGCATTACTGATTGGCTCAACCGTAGGTTTTAAAGGAGAACTTATTTTACCAACCGATGGTGATTATATTATTCAGGTTTATCAAATGCGTAATAGTGCTCGTAAAAATAAAACTGTCAAATATAATTTAGATCTCGAATTATTAAATAACGTAAAAAAATAATAACTGATGAAATTTACTAGCTCTCAAATGAGAACTAGTAAATTTGAAAACTGGTATATTACTAACTATTTCGTTAAGGAAAATGACTCATTAATGCCCGAGCTTTCAACAAACAGTTGATCGTGTGAAACGAGCAATATCGCACCTTCATAACTTTGAAGAGCATTAGCAAGTAACTCTCTAGATTCAATATCCAAATGATTTTCGGGTTCATCTAATAACAGAAGTTCTGGTGTAGGTTTTATTTGGCTAAGGGCCAATAAAGCTACTTTTAATTTTTCACCACCACTTAACTGAGACAATAGTTGAGTACCTTTATCACCGCGGATTCGAAGTTGACCTAGCAAATTTCTCCATTCGAGTTCTGAAAGTTCATTATTCATATGAGATAAATTTTCAATAACACTCATTTCATCGCATAAAAAGCTAAAGTTCTGGTCTAGATAGAAACACTCTACAGATAGGTGAATACTGTCACAGGGTTGATTGTTCTGTACATGAATTGCCTTAAGTAAAGTAGATTTTCCAATACCATTTTGTCCTTTTATGTGAATTTTTTGAGCTGCTTGTACAGCTAGATCGATGGGGTTTTGAGTACCATGTTTCAGTTTCAATTTTTTAATCCGCAGAATTTCACCAGATTTCTTATGAAAAGAAGGGAAGAAAAACTGTTGAGGTTTAACCGTTTCGAGAAGCAATTTCTTATCTTTTAAATCATTTTGACTGTTCGAAATTTGACGTTGATGTTGAGACTGTATAGTAGCAATGCTTTGGCCTGCTTGTTCCTTTTTAAAGTCGAGCAAAACTTTGGCTTGAGAATTTGATTCTCTTAATTTATTGCCAGCACGCTCACGTTTTTGAGCTTTCATTAATACATCATGTTGCTTTTGCTTCATGTGTTTAACTTCACGTTGATTCTGTTGAATAGATTGTTCTAGAGCTGCAATATTTGCTTGATACTGCCCATAAAATTTTTCATAGCTTCCGGTAGTGTGATGGAGGCCATGTTCATTTAAATGATAAATATGGTCAACTTCATTTAATAAAGCCCGATCATGGCTACTGAGAAGACTACCTGCTGGGTGTTTTTTTAAATGATCAATTAACCATTGTCTAGACTGCTGATCTAGATGATTACTAGGCTCGTCAAGTAATAGATAGTGGTCTGATTTTAAAAATAAACAGCTTAAAGCCAACTTGGTTTTTTGACCTTCACTTAAATTTTTAACTGGGAAATCTAAATCTGTTGGTAGACCAGCAGATTCTAAGAGGTTGTTCCATAAAGCGGGTAGGTCCCATTTACCTTCCAATAAATCGTAATCATCGAAGTTGGCATTACCTTGTTCAACTCTTTTAAAAGCGTCGTAAATATCTAAGATATCTAAGGCTTCAGCAATCGTCAGTGCTGTCAAACGATGCAATTGTGGTAAATAAGCATGTTTTACATGCCAAGATATTTGCCCTGATGTAACAACTGAATCTGATGTAAACGTTTGATTTAACAGTTGCATAAGCAAAGATTTGCCTTGGCCATTACGACCAATTAGGGCAGATACCTGATTCGATTCAAGACTAAAATTTAGATGCTTAAACATTACCTTTGAAGGGAACTCTAAGGTAAGTTGCGATATTACACATGCCTGCTGAGTCATAAAAAACCTCATAAATACAGGATGTACAAAATAGGAGAATGATAATTTTTAATAGAGACGGTAAATCACAAAAATAGTCTATTTTGCACATCAAAAAAAGAAAAAATTGATGAGAAAAAAGACTTACTTCATTGGCGTGACTCACGAAATTGATGGAATAGTGAACTATTCTATAGAGTTTTTAGTGGGTGTAAAATTTCTAGAAGCTATTTTATTAAAAAGCCCAAACATTAGATTGGGCTTTTATCTTTCAAGAATTTTACTCTTTTACGACTAAAACTTGAATCTTGGTGCTATTTAAAACATCTTGAGCAAAGCTTCCCAAAATTAGTTTTTGGAAACCTTTACGGCCATGCGAACCAATCACAATCAAATCAGAACCTAAGTCTTCTACGGCTTTCAAAATACCATCTGAAGAAATTTCACCTTGAATGATTTGAGTCTCTGCATCAATACCTTCTTCAGCACATAAAGCTTTAACTTTTGCGAGTGTTTTTTCTGCGTTGGCACGTGCTTCAACAAAATAATCTTTTACAACAGGTGAGATGTAATAAAAATCTACGCCACTAAAAGGATCTACCGCAACCAAGCTAATGGCGGTCAATTTACTACCAAATGCTTTTGCAATGTGAGCTGCTTGTCGAGCTGCTGCTAAAGAAATCTCAGAACCATCTACTGGTACAATAATATGTTGGTAATTCATGATCTTATTCCTCTTATTTACAGTTGTTATATGTATGAAGCTTTTATTAATTAAAGATTAACATATTTCATTCTTTGGAGACATCTCTTCAATTAAAAGTTATTGAAATTAAATAAAATAATTATAAATCAAATAATTGAGTTGATTACTTTGCTAGTTTTGAACTGGTAGGTAAGCTATAAACCTATAATTGTTAATATTTACATGAAAATTACAAAAAATTACGGTTCATATTTCTGTCACAGAGAAGCCGTATAACAAAATAGTAAATTAAGGGGGACTAAGGAAGATGGCAGATTTAACAGCAAAAAAAGTCAATAAACTCATTGAAGAATTCCGTCAAACAGGTAACGAACCCCAAAAATTAATTATTGGTTACAAAACGTATGCTAGACTGATGACTGAAGATAAATTTGCAGAAAAAGTTGTACCTTCACTAGAAGATTCAAAAGAACGCTTATATAAAAACCTAAAAATTAAACTTGTGACTGAAAAGCATTACTTTGAAATCAAATAAAAGTTATGTGAATTCCATCACTGTTTACTAAACTAAAGTAACATTAAATAAGTTTAATAACATGATTATTGTATGAAGATACAAATTAATAGTGTAATCAACATTTGAAAACAGCAATCGTTTATAAACTCGATAGAATAAATTGCTTTTATTTTAAGTGGTGGAATAAATTGAAATGCCAACATTCAGTGTAATTATATTTTATATTTTAGCTATATTAGGCACACTAGCTATTATTGGTGGAGTAATCAGTTTAAGTGTTTTTTTAATTATTATTGGATTAGGTCTGTTATTTGCAGCACTTTTATTAAAAAAAGAGTTTAAAATAGATGTTTTATTTTGGAAATAAATATAATGTTTATTTGTAATTTAATCTATTTATAAAATTATTTGAATATAACTGACATAAAAAAATGTCAGTTTTAAAAGTTAAATTATTTTTTATCCTAATAGAATATTTAATAGCCATTATTTGATCAAAATAATTACAAAAAAATATCTGATTAGAATGTTTTAATTTCATTTAAGTATTTAAAAATAAAAAAGTTTCATTTAGGATAAAAGTAAAGTAGTAAGACCATTTTAGCTATTAAACAATAACAAAGTGAGGTAGGCATGACTTATAAGTATGAGTATGCAGGGTTCTGGTTAAGATTTGGCGCAATGATTATTGATAGTCTTATTCTTTGTTTAGCAATTATTCCAGCCGCATGGATTTTTTATCGGGGAGATTACGACTTAGTATTTGCTACTGGCTTAAGTAGTCAGCCACAAAACTATTGGTTTGACCTGATTGTGAACTACGCATTTCCTTTTTTATATTCAGTTTTATGTTGGTTGTATTTTGCAGGTACACCCGGCAAACGTTTGATGCGATTAAAAGTTTTAGATGAAAAAACAGGTAATAAGCTCACAGTCATGCAGAGCATTATTCGATATATTGGCTATATTCCATCAATTTTAGTATTTGGTATTGGTCTTTTTTGGGTGGCATTTGACGCTAAAAAACAAGGCTGGCACGACAAAATGGCAAAAACAGTCGTAGTAAGAGAATTATAAGAAATCATAAAAAGTGTTCATAGCATTGAAAATAGGGAGCTATGAACGCTTTTTTTATTCGCTTTTTTGGGCTTTAAATTTGAGCACAACAAATACAATAATTCCGACAACCAATCCCCAAAATGCTGAGCCGATCCCGAAGAATTGAATACCCGAAGCACTACATAAAAAGGTAAATAATGCTGCTTCACGTTCTTCAATTTGAGCAAAAGCAATCGCAATGTTGTGGCTGATTGTACCAAGTAATGCAATACCAGCCAAAACTACAATAAAAATATGAGGAAAAGACATCAATAAACTTGTGAGTGTTGCAGCAAACAAACCCATTAAGATGTAGAAAAAACCACAGCTTATACCTGCAATATAGCGTTTGCTTGGGTCAGGATGGACTTGGTCGTCTAAGCTTACGGCAGCACTAATCGCAGCAATATTGACGCTATAACAGCCAAACGGTGCAAGCACAACTTGGGTTAAACCTGTCCAGCCAATGAGTTGATTTACGTGTGGTTTGTAGCCATAACTTTTGATCATGGCAATACCCGGTAAATATTGAGAAGCCATACTAATCACAAACAGTGGCAATGCTAAGCCCAAAAGTGCTGACCAGCTAAAGTCAGGACTAATCCAAACAGGTTTTGCTAAAGACCACTGAACTGTAGGCATATGAAATTCTAAAAAGATAGGGCACAGGGTAATACCTGCAATTACGGTAAATACAATGCTATAACGCGGCCATAATCTTTTTGTAATGACATAAATGCAAAGTAAGGACAAAACAAATGCCCAATCATTTTGTAAACTTGCGAAAAGTGAAATACCAAATTTGAGTAGGACGCCTGCCAGCATGGCACTAGTTAAACTTTGAGGAATGTATGACAGCGCTTTTTGAAAAATACCTGAAAAGCCTAAAATAGCTGTTAGTAAACCACCAACTAAAAAAGCACCAATCGCTTCATTTAAACTATATCCACTACCTGTTGCCATAATTAAAGCAAGACCAGCGGTTGACCACGCCGTCGCTACAGGATATTTAAATTTCCAAGAAAGGATGAGTCCTGATAAGCCAATACCCAAACCCAAAGCCCAAAACCATGAAGTGATTTGTTCAGGTGAAGCACCTAAAGCTTGAGCCGCCTGAATCACTAAAACGGCCGAAACACTAATACCAATGAGAAAGGTAATAAAACCAGCAAACACTGCTGGAATTGAAAAATCTTGAAGAATTTTTTGCATGATACGTGTTCTAAATCCAAGAAAAATTAATAGGCTTCTGCCATTGCTTCCAGTTGGGGTGAATTTAACAATTTTTTTTAAGAAGGTGCTTTCTATTTTTAGATTAAAAAATAAATAATATTTTAAAATTATAAAATAATGCTATTATTTATTTCATAAATAACAATGAATCAAGAATATTATTTTATGGAAGAGAAAGCCGAAAATTTAACACCATTAGAACTGAAAATTATGCGCGCCTTACAAGAAAATGGGCGTTTAAGTAATGCTGAATTGGCAAAACTTGTAGGTATTAGTACATCATCTTGTTGGAATCATACTCAGCGTCTTTTTAAGATTGGAGCAATCTTAGATGTCCGTGCTCGGATCAATCCTAATACGGTTCAACGTGGTACTGTGGTGTTAGTTGGTGTAGTTTTGGACCGTTCAACCCCTGACAGCTTTCAAGCATTTGAACAAGCATCGGGTGATTTGGAAAATGTTTTAGAGTGTTATCTGGTGGCGGGAGAAGTCGATTATTTTCTAAAAATTCGTGTTAAAGATTTAGCTGCTTTTAACCGATTTCATAGTGAAAAGATTATTGCCTTACCTGGAGTAAGACAAGTCAGAACTTTTTTTGTACTTAATGAAGTTAAAACAGATGGCATGCTGGACTTTTAGCAGTTCATGATGTTTTAACTTTCCAATGCAAAAACTTATTAGAGTAAAAATAATTAAATCGTTGAGGTTGCTAGTTTTAAACCAAATCCAAAAAATAGAATTCCTACTAAAAAGATACCGCTTGCTGCAATTTTATGGTTCTCTTTAAAAAATGCCGAGAGTTTAATTCCAGAGAAGATTAATGCAGTTAAATAACTAAAGCTAATGATCTGTAAAATAATTGCTAAAATTAAAAAGCTCAGAGCAGGATAAGCATAATCTGGTTCAACAAATTGAACAAAGAAAGAGAGGAAAAATAAAATCGCTTTAGGGTTGAGTAAACTAATACTGAGTGCTGTTTTATAAGGATGAACTTTATCTAAAGCAGGTAAATCAGCCATTTCTGGTTGAGTTTGATTACGTTGTTTCCAGCGTTGAATACTGCCTTGCAACAGTTTAAAACCTAAATAAGATAAATAAAGTGCACCTGTTAATTTAAGAATGACAAATACCCATGGGAATGCCTTGAGTAGAGACGCAGCTCCGAGTACTGTACATAGCATTAAAATAAGGTCACCGGTGAAAATACCGAATGCACCCATATATCCTGTTTTAACCCCGTAGCGTGAAGCAATTGACATCACATAAAGAGAATTGGGTCCCGGCAATAACACAATTAGGAATGTACCAATAATATATGTTGTTAAATCTGTTATGCCGAACACGAGAAACCCAATAAAAAAACCGATTTTTATCATGATAACAAAAATCGGCAATTTTGTATGAAAAGTGCAGTTTTTTAAGATTTTATTTCCGCATCAATTCCAAAAGACTGACGTAACAAAAGGCTTAATTGGTCACGTGCTTTAATGAATCCATCAACACCACCTTGTAAAAGCTGGAATGCCATTAAGTCATGGTTAAGCTCATCTTTAAAACTTTGTTCATCTTGAGCTGGTCTAACAATCGCTTCTGCTTGTTTTGCTTGAGATGCATCAAGTGCCGTCTCGACTTTACGGCTATCTTGTTCAAGTTGGGTAAGTAAGCTTGGCGAGATGGTTAGCAAATCACATCCAGCTAGACCAAGCACTTGATCTATACTACGGAAGCTCGCACCCATCACTTGAGTTGGAATATTTTGCTGCTTGTAGTAAGTGTAGATTTTCTTAACTGAAACGACACCTGGGTCTTTTTCGATTGGATAAGCGTCTACACCTTCAGCTTTTTTGTACCAGTCTAGGATACGGCCTACGAATGGTGAGATTAAAGTCACTTTTGCATCTGCACACGCTTGGGCTTGATGCAAACCGAAAAGGAGAGTGAGGTTACAAGCAATTCCTTCAGCTTCGAGCACTTTGGCAGCTTGAATACCTTCCCAAGTCGATGCGATTTTAATCAGAATGCGAGACTGATCAATACCATAACCTTTGTAAAGTTCACATAATTCATGGGCTTTTTGAATGGTTGCGTCAGTGTCATATGAAAGAGCAGCATCAACTTCCGTTGAAACACGGCCTTCAATCAGTTTTAAAATTTCTACACCAAATTTTACGGTTAAAATATCAATGGTTCTTTCGATTAACTCATCGTTGCTATAGCCTTCTTCTTTGGCTTGATAATAAGCATCTTCAATGAGCTCTTTACTTTCTGGTTGTTCTGCTGCTGCCGTAATCAATGAAGGATTAGTCGTTGCGTCTAATGGACGGAATTTACGAATTGCATCAAGGTCACTACTGTCGGCAACAACGGTCGTTAATGTTTTTAATTGGTCAAGTGCTGTATGAGTCATTGATATTCAACATCTTCGGTAATAAATCTTATGTTTTCTTTTATAGCACAAAGTCTATTCATGCTGTCGATATATCAATTGTTATATTTCAAAGAAAAACGTTTAGGTTCTGCATCTAATTTGAAATATTTTTAAGGTAGTGGTTGCATTCGTTGCTTACGGATATGTTCAATCAAAAATCTAGCAGCGGCACCGAGTTCACTTTCTCGGCTCCATACCAAGTCGACATAATATTCAAATCGGGGAGTGAAATCTAATAAATCCAATACCTTAAGTTTATTTTTTAATTCAGGATTTTCTTTAAACATTTCTTGAGGAAGTACACCCCAACCCAAATTGCGCAAGATCATTAAACAAGCAGAGTGGTGGTTATCGGTGCGCCAATAGTGTTTTGAAAATAGCAATTCAGGTTTTAAAGTCTCATCTCGGCTTGCAACTACAATTTGTCGTGTAGTAAGGATTTGTTCATAAGTAACCTGATTTTGGCTTGCTAGAGGATGGTTATTTGAAATAACTGGAATTAAAGCCTCACGTTTAAGCTCTACAAATTGTTCTCTGTTATCTAGATTCTCACGTTCAAACATCAGTGCAAGTTGTGCAGACCCATCTAATAACATTTGCAGAGCATCTTCTTGGGGGGCAGACACAATATTGATTTGTAGGTCAGGGAAACGATTCTCTAAAAGACAAATATAGTCGGTCCAATTGGTGTGTAAAAGTTCAGACACAATCACAATAGTTAAATTAGCTTCTAACCCTGTACTTAAGGCGTGAGCATGCTGTTTCCATTGATTCATCTCAATCAAAAGCTGAGATGTCTTTTCGTATAAGACCCGAGCCTCGTCAGTAGGGATGGGTTCACGGCCTTTACGGTCAAATAAAGTCAGGTTCAGATCAATTTCTAAGTTGGCAATAGACATGCTGACAGCCGAAGGAACTTTGCCAAGTTTACGGGCTGCTGCAGAAAAAGAGCCGGTCTCAATCACGGCTTGAAACATGAGTAGTTGTTCTTGATTAATGTTCATCTGTCAAAAAAACTGAAAGAACCTGATTGGATTAATCAATATTATAAAAATAAAATGCACATTATCCAAGTTATTATTGAGTATTTAAAAATGTTGATTTCCAAGAGAAGACTCATTCATGCAATCAGTTATGAAGGAATTTTATTGGTCATCATTGCGATTGCATTAAGTTTTATTTTTGATATGCCGATGGAAGTAACAGGAACACTCGGTGTGTTTATGGCAGTGGTTTCAGTTTTCTGGAACATGATTTTTAACCACTATTTTGAAAAAGTAGAGCATAAATATAATTGGGAAAGAACGATCCCTGTACGGATTTTACATGCGATTGGTTTTGAAGGTGGGTTGTTGCTTGCAACAGTACCGATGATTGCCTATATACTCCAGATGAGTGTTATTGATGCATTTATTTTAGATATTGGCTTAACCTTATGTATTTTGGTTTATACCTTTATTTTCCAGTGGTGCTATGACCATATTGAAGATAAATTTTTCCCAGATGCAAAAGCTGCATCACTTCATTAAGCTAATATATTGAAATGAAATAAGCACCCAAATGGGTGCTTATTTTGTTAGGGCGTTATAGAAATTATTTTTCTACAATCGCAACCACACCTTCACCACCTGCTGTACAGATCGAGATTAAAGCGCGGCCTGAACCTTTTTGATTAATCAATTTAGCAGCAGTTGCTAAGATACGACCACCAGTTGCAGCAAATGGATGGCCTGCACCTAAAGATGAACCATTTACGTTCAGTTTAGAACGGTCAATTGAACCTAAAGGTGCTTCTAAACCAAGACGTTCTTTACAGAATTTTTCATCTTCCCAAGCTTTCAAAGTAGACAACACTTGGGATGCGAATGCTTCATGGATTTCGTAGAAATCGAAGTCTTGAAGTTTAAGGTTTGCACGCTTAAGCATACGAGGTACTGCATAAGCAGGAGCCATCAATAAGCCTTCTTTAGGGCCGTTTTTACCAATGAAATCAACAGCTGCTGTTTCAGAGAAAGAAAGGTAAGCTAAAACTTCATGACCGTTTTCTTTTGCCCATTCTTCAGAAGCAAGCAATACAACAGAAGCACCGTCAGTTAACGGAGTTGAGTTACCTGCTGTCATTGTTGCAGTTTCGCCTTTACCGAAAACTGGTTTCAATTTAGCAAGTTTTTCAACTGTACTGTCTGCACGTAAGTTGTTGTCACGGTTTAGACCTAAGAATGGAGTCATTAAGTCATCAAAGAAACCACGCTCATAAGCAGCAGCAAGTTTTTGATGGCTGCTTGCAGCTAGCTCGTCTTGTGCTTCGCGAGTGATACCCCATTCTAAAGCAGTGATTGCTTGGTGCTCACCCATTGAAAGGCCAGTACGCGGTTCACCGTTGCTTGGTGCATCAAGAAGCTTTTTAAAATCAATTTTTGTTAAAGCTTTAAGGCGGTCTTTACCTGTTTTAGCTACATTGAGCTCAAGTAAAACTTTACGTAAACCATCACCTACAGCGATTGGTGCATCAGAAGTTGTGTCTACACCACCTGCAATACCTACGTCGATTTGACCAAGCGCAATTTTGTTTGCAACTACAAACGCTGCTTGTAAACCTGTACCACAAGCAATTTGAATGTCATAAGCAGGAGTTTCAGGAGCAAGATCTGTGCTCAATACAACTTCGCGAGTCATATTAAAGTCACGGCTGTGTTTTAAAACAGCACCAGCAACGACTTCACCAATACGCTTACCCTGTAAGTTAAAGCGTTCAACCAAACCATTCAATGCTGCTGTCAGCATGTCAGAATTTGACGCTTTGAAATAAGCAGTATTTGAACGTGCAAATGGAATACGGTTGCCACCAATAATTGCAACGCGGCGAACAGTGTTTTGGCTCATGGTTTTATCCTGTTGAACAGAAGTTTTGGTTTTTGTTGCTTTTGGTGCTGCAGCTACATTTGAAGATGTAGACGAGGTTTCTGAAGCAGCGCTCTTGGTACGAGGGCTACGTGCAGGTGCAGTCGTTGAACGAGTACGTGTCGTTTTTGATGTATTAGTTGCTGCTTTAGAAGTAGTGCTGTTACGCTTAGCCGTGTTAGAAGCCGACTTTGATGTATTTGACACTTTTTCCTGAGCAGAATTCTCGACTGCTGGATTTTCTTGAGTTGTTTTGCTCATAAGGCTTTTCCAAGCATAATAACGATATTCTTGTAAGCTACCTTAACACAATTCAAATAGACCTGTATTGACTAGAATGACATTGTAGATAGCATTCAGGTCAAGACATCCAAAGATGAAGTCAAGTATGATTTGGAGTAACTCTAATGAACGACTGCTTTCATATTGTTTCTATCCATCTCATAACATAATGAAGCCTGTCGTAGAAAATTCATTTCTTTGAGAGATAATAATCATGACTGATCAATACCAAGCATTTACACAATCTCCTATTGGTAAATTCGTTGTCAAAAATCTGGGTTTACCATTGCCAGTTGTATTAGAGCGTTTTGAAAGTGCTCAGCCAGTAGTGAATGGTGCAGTATTGGTTGGCGCAGCGCCGTCAAGTGTATTGTCTGGTGCGATTGCACAAGTACTTAGCAATGTTCATGCAGATAGCTATGTAGGCAATAACGTTGCTTTGCAACAAGAAGCTGCAAAAGTTGGTTTAAATTTACGTCCATTCAATGCAGGCGATAAAGAATCAAAATTCAAAGCAGTTGTATTTGATGCATCTGGTATTCAAAACTCAGAACAGTTAAATGAACTTTATAAATTCTTTAACCCGATTGCACGTCAAGTTGCGACTTCTGGTCGAGTGATTGTGATTGGTACAACTCCTGAAACTGCAAAAACTGTAAAACAAGCGATTGCTCAGCGCGCACTTGAAGGCTTTATTAAATCTGTAGGTAAAGAATTTAAAAAGGGTATTACCGCTCAAGTTGTTTATGTAGATGAAGGTGCTGCTGCAAACCTTGAATCAACTCTACGTTTCTTGCTTTCTCCACGTTCGGCTTATGTATCTGGTCAAGTGATTCGTGTATCTAAAGCAGATGTAGTTGATATTGATTGGGCAAAACCGCTTGCTGGTAAAACTGCGTTAGTAACTGGTGCAAGCCGAGGTATTGGTGAGGCAATTGCACATGTGTTGGCGCGTGACGGTGCGCATGTTATTTGTTTAGACGTACCACAACAACAAGCTGACCTTGACCGTGTAGCTGCTGACATTGGCGGTTCTACATTGGCAATTGACATTACAGCTACCGATGCAGGTGAAAAAATTAAAGCTGCTGCAGCAAAACAAGGCGGTTTAGATATTATTGTTCATAACGCGGGTATTACACGTGACAAAACTTTGGCAAACATGAAGCCAGAGCTTTGGGACTTGGTAATTAACATTAACTTGTCTGCTGCTGAACGTGTAAATGACTACTTGTTAGAAAACGATGGTCTAAATGCAAATGGCCGTATTGTTTGTGTATCATCAATTAGTGGTATTGCTGGTAACCTTGGTCAAACGAACTATGCTGCGTCAAAAGCTGGTGTGATTGGTCTAGTGAAATTTACTGCGCCTATCTTAAAAAATGGTATTACCATTAACGCAGTAGCACCTGGTTTTATCGAGACTCAAATGACTGCTGCGATTCCATTTGCAATTCGCGAAGCTGGTCGCCGTATGAACTCAATGCAACAAGGTGGTTTACCTGTTGATGTAGCAGAAACGATTGCATGGTTTGCATCAACTGCTTCTACAGGGGTAAATGGCAACGTTGTGCGTGTATGTGGTCAAAGCTTGTTGGGCGCTTAAGCACTTTTAGCTAAATAGGGGTGCTTGTGCATCCCTTTTTTATTCAAGAATCTATAAATTATAAAAGGTTAGGTATGAATACTCGTCATTTTAGCCAGCTACCAAAAGCGGCATTGGCTTATCCAAAAGTTGTGCAAGGTTTAATTTTTAAAAAGCCGAAAGGTCCAAAAATATTACCGCAAGTTGAATATGTGGTAGATACTTTAGAAATTGATCAGAATCACCTCAAAGCTTATAACGAAGTATGTGGCTTTCAAAATAATGGCTTTGTACCCGCAATTTATTTGGCGGTGCTTTCTCAAAGTTTGCAAATGCACATGATGACAGCAGAAGCCTTTCCATTTCCAATTTTAGGTTTAGTGCATATCCGTAACCAGATTAAACAAACCAGACCAATTGGTGTAACTGAAAAACTCACTCTGTCATGTAAGTTTGGGGAACTAAAACCGCATGATAAAGGTGTTCAGTTTGACTTTATTACCACGGCAAAAGTTGGCAATGAAGTGGTGATGGAAGGTTTAACGACTTATTTATCTCGCCAAAAAGTCGAGAAAAGAGTAGGTGAGAAAGCCAAAGAAGAACAAGCACCAGTTTATGTTCCAAAGGCAGAGTGGAATATTTTAGAAAACACAGGTCGCCGTTATGCGAAAGTGTCTGGTGATTTTAATTTAATTCACATTCATGCCATTACTGCAAAAGCATTTGGCTTTAAGCAAGCCATTGCGCATGGTATGTGGAGCAAAGCTAAAGCATTAGCAAACCTTGAATTACCAAATGCTTATGAAGCAGATGTGTGGTTTAAGCTGCCAATGTTCTTGCCATCAAAAGTTGAGTTTTTAACTGCCAATACAGATAAAAAGACTGATTTCTTGATTCGTAATACGAAATCCCAAAAACCGCATGTTGCAGGAACAGTAAAAGCATTATAAAAATATCAGCAGCCTGAACAGAGGTTTGGGCTGCTTTTGAGCAAAATAACAAAAAATGCAAGGAACTTCATGTGATTAAAGAGATTTTACTGGCCGATACCCATAACTATCACGGTATTTTAGATGAACGTTTTATTGATTTAGCTCACCAGTTTAGCCGTCTTCAAGATGCTAGAACAGGACAAGGTGGAGCTGCTTTAGCGGTTTATTTTAGAGGTCAGAAAGTTGTAGATATCTACACCGGTCTAAAATCACAAACTGAAGCTTGGCAACCTGACACATTGGCAGTTTGCTATTCTACAGGTAAGGGCATACTTGCAACTTTAGCGCATATTTTAGTAAGTGAATGTTTTTTAGAATACGACAAACCGATTGCGACTTATTGGCCTGAGTTTGCTCAAAATGGAAAAGAGCAAATGACTTTGCGTCATGTGCTCAGCCATCAAAGTGGCATGTTTGATGTTCGTAATATCATCGAAAGTGCGAGAGAAATGCTCGACTGGTCACATATGTTAGATGTGGTTGCAGCGACTAAGCCAAGATTTTTTGCAGGAGAGGGTAATGCTTATCAAGCTTTAACATTTGGTTGGCTTGTGGGTGGTGTACTTGAAAAAGCAACTGGCCAATCTTTAGATCAGCTCATGCAAAATTATCTTGTTGAACCATTAAAGTTAGATGGGGCATATTTTGGGACGCCTGAAAATGAGTTGGATCGTGTAGCACGTTTAATTATTCAACCAAAACCAGAAAAACCAGCGTCTACTCAAGTTGAAAAACCTAAAAAGCCACAGACGCGCAAGAGCTCACTCTCTGAAAAAATGATTACGTGGACTGGACAAGACCCTCAAGACTTTCAAGATGCCATGATTCCAAAAGGAATGAAACATCTTAGTTTCTTTAGTGACGAGGGATTGCAAGCAGTTATTCCAGCGGCGAACGGCACTTTTACTGCAAATAGTCTTGCTAAAATTTATGCGATGCTGGCAAATCAAGGTGAATGGGACGGACAGCAAATTATTCGCCCAGAAGTATTTAAAGAGCTCAGCACCATCCAAAGTTATGCACGTGATCGTGTTATGCCAATTCCGATGAATTGGCGCTTAGGATATCACCGCATTATTACCATGGGTAAACGCGCTAAAAATGGATTTGGGCATATTGGCTACAATGGTTCAGGTGCATGGTGCGATCCTGAGCGTGACCTCAGCTTTGCTTATACCCATAACTTCCAGATTGGTTCAATCACAGGCGATTATCGTTTGTGGGGACTGACTCAAGAAGCCTTACGTTGCAGCGACCAAATTTTAAAAGGTCGTAAAGGCTGGTTCTAATTTTAGTATTTTAAAGCTGGCATTCTAATCAATGCCAGCTTCTATATTTATAATAATTCTAGGCGAATAATCGCTTCGGTATGGCGCTTGAAGTCTTCTTCAGCTAAACCATGTAAACCAAGTTTATAAATCCCTTCTAATCCGCATACAAAGGCAATGAGTCGCCATGCAATGTCTGTGGAATTTGATCTGTTATTAAATTCGCCTTCTTTTTGGCCACACTCAATCGCTTGCACAATTGTTTCATGCCAACTTTGCATGGCAAGGTTATAAGCCTTTTGTATTTCAATATCTTGCTCAATCAAGAGTTCAGCTTCATTCCATAAACGTAAGTAGGGCTGAAGTCTGTCGATATTTTCTGCACCTAATAAGATGAAAAGTCTTTGAAATTGGCTGGTTGTTTGGAGAGTTTGTTCAATTTCATCGAGCTGTTCCATCAGCTTTAAAAAAGCTTCAGCTTTTAAATGAGATGCCGAAGAAAAATGATGATGAACTTGTCCGGTAGAGGTTTGTGCTTCTGTTGCGATTCTACGTACCGTCATGGCTGTAAAACCTTCAGCCAAAGCAACTTGCATGGCAGCTTGCAGAATCATTTCTCTGCGTTGATCGCGATTAAGATAGGCCATGTTTTTTCACCTGACTGAATTCGACACAAATTACATTAAAACTAAAACTTGGACAAGTGTCCAATTGTGTATATAATAACCACAATTTGAACACATGTCCAAGTTTTGGATATTGAAGAGCGTTATGCAAAAAAAATGGTTAATCCTGACAATTATCGTCCTTATTTATTTACCGGTTACGATTGATGCAACGGTGATGCATGTTGCAACACCATCTTTAAGTGCAGCATTGAATTTAACTGCCAATCAGCTTTTATGGGTCATTGATATTTATTCACTGATTATGGCGGGTTTGATTTTACCGATGGGTGCACTCGGTGATCGTATTGGCTTTAAAAAATTATTATTTATTGGAACAGCAGTTTTTGGTGTTGGTTCGTTAGCTGCGGCTTTTTCTCCAACTGCCTATGCCTTAATTGCTTCCCGTGCTGTCTTAGGGCTAGGGGCAGCGATGCTTATTCCTGCCACTTTATCCGGCATCCGTAATGCCTTTACCGAAGAAAAGCAGAGAAATTTTGCACTTGGTCTTTGGTCTACAGTGGGTGGTGGCGGAGCAGCTTTTGGTCCATTAGTGGGTGGATTTGTGTTGGAACACTTCCATTGGGGAGCTGTATTCCTTATCAATATCCCGATTATTTTAGTGGTTCTGGTTATGATTGTAATCATCATTCCTAAACAACAAGAGAAGACTGATCAGCCAATTAATTTAGGACAAGCTTTAATCTTGGTTGTAGCCATTTTAAGCTTGATCTATTCAATCAAATCGGCGATGTATAACTTCTCGGTACTTACAGTCGTGATGTTTGTGGTAGGCATAAGTACTTTAATCCACTTCATTCGAAGCCAAAAAAGAGCTACGACGCCAATGATTGATCTGGAATTGTTTAAACATCCAGTGATTTCTACCAGTATTGTTATGGCCGTTGTTTCCATGATTGCTTTGGTTGGCTTTGAATTACTTTTGTCTCAAGAGTTGCAGTTTGTCCAAGGGTTTTCACCATTGCAGGCAGCCATCTTTATTATTCCATTCATGATAGCGATTAGTTTAGGTGGTCCATTAGCCGGAATTTGTTTAAATAAATGGGGACTTAGACTTGTATCTACTGTTGGTATTTTAATAAGTGGATTTAGTCTATGGGGACTTGCCCAGCTCAACTTTTCAACTGACCACTTTTTAGCATGGACATGTATGGTCTTTTTAGGATTTAGCATTGAGATTGCCTTACTTGCTTCAACTGCTGCGATTATGTCATCTGTACCTCCGCAAAAGGCGAGTGCAGCAGGTGCCATTGAAGGGATGGCTTACGAGCTTGGGGCTGGTTTGGGCGTTGCTATATTTGGGTTAATGTTATCTTGGTTTTATAGCCGCTCAATTGTTTTGCCAGCCGAGCTTCCGTCAGACTTAATTGAAAAATCGAGTATTTCAATTGGTGAAACCATGCAATTAGCCTCTAACCTTGAAAATCCTTTAGGAGGGCAATTAATTGCAGTTGCGCAGCAAGCTTTTAGCTATGCGCATAGCTGGGTGCTTACTGTCTCAGCTATTTGTTTCTTCCTTTTAACTGTATTTGTCTGGTTTAGCTTTCCAAAGAAAGTAAATTAAAACTAAAGGATAAAAAGAGAGACTACCTTTCTTTTTATCCTTAAATATCTTTTTAATATTTTCTACATATTAAAAATTGGTTATTTAATTCTCATAAACAAACTATTCTTTAAAAAGGTTCATATTTTTATTTCAAAATGATTCAGTAGTCATGCAATTGAAATTTAATAAAAAATTAATTGTTGTGAAATTGACTGCGTAAAAATGGTTTGCTAACCTGCTATTCGAAAAATCTAAAAACAAATAAAAGAGGCTGCTGTGAATTTTAAATTAAAAACATCACTCATTATTGGAGCAATTGTTGCATCTTCACTTGTATATGCCGCAACTGTACTTTCACCAAATCAGAATAATAATAGTGGATCAATTCCATCCGGTTATTCAGATTTAGAATTTAATCTAGCAAATGGGAATTGGGTCAAAAACCTTACTTTACCAACAAGCGCTAATAATTTGGACAAAATTACAATTCGTTCTAGTGCTGCTTATAGTAGTTATTTAGATACTTCTAATACCAATATTCCGTTAGAGGTTTTAAAAATAAATAGTGGAGATGTTTATCAATTCATCTTTAATAGCAGTCAAAATAAATGGATCGCTCAGTTAGCGACTGTGAGTCCTACTAATGGTGCAACCTATGAAGTCGTTCCATTAACAACTGCATCTATGCAAAAAGTAATCATTCAAAATGACAAATGGGCACAAACCATTGCTTTACCGAGTGACGTACGTGACGGAACAACCGTACAAGTTGTTTCTACAGCAAGTACAAGTTCGGAGATTGATAAAACAAACTTACTATTCCCGAGCAGTTTTATATTAAAAAATGGATCTGAATATTGGTTTAAATATTATTCTGCTTTAGGAAAATGGGTTCCAGAATATATAAAACCACAGAAGCGAAATGTTCAGCAAATCGGAACATCTTTAGCAGCAGTAAATAGTCCACTTACCGAAGTTTCATTTGGAGATGGAAATTGGGTTTCCAATTTCACTTTGCCGACCACTGCAAGTGATAGGGATAGAATTATTATCAAGTCTACAGCGACTTGGTCTGCAAAAATTAATAATACCAATATTAATAGCCAAGCGACTTTAACGCTTAAAACAGGCGATCAATATGAGTTTATGTATGTAAGTGACAAAGGATATTGGCAGTTGATCTCTTCACCAACAAAGCTGATTGATTCTACAGCAACAATCCCTGCAACTTTACCGAATATGACTCAGCCTACTTTAAAGGTGAAACTGTCTACATCAAATTGGCAACCAACCTTACAACTACCTGCTAAAGCTCAAGTCGGCGATAAAGTTGTTATTGTGTCTAATGCATCGGCAGACACCTATATTAATGCCGCTAATGGCTTGTCTACTGCAATTAAAAATGGTGAAAATCGCCGTTTTATTTACACCGCTCAAGGCTGGACAGTAGATAGTTATACAATTGATATGTTGTTGGTTTCTAGCCCAGAGGTAAATTCAATTTTAGGAGAAAGCGCTGCAAAACTTAGAATGATTGAAGGCGTAAATTTAACGAATTTAACTGCTGAAAATTCGAATGCACGTTTTTACTTAAGAGATGTAGGTTACCTAACTTACAAAATTCCTGCTGCCACTTTAAAAGAAGCAATCTCTACTGGACGAGATGACACGACTGTACAAAATGAGCGTAAACGTGTATTGGCAGACGGTGTTTATTATCAAGGTAATGAACCAGGTGATGGCGGTTGTGGTTGGGCTTGGATTAATGCTTCTGCATATAACATGATTGGCGCAAATGATATTGCAGGTTGTTCTTTCGCGGCCATGCGTCATGAAGTCGGGCACAATCTTGGTCTGTACCATAATGGTTCAACTAATATTGGCTCAGGTTTTGCCCATCCGTTAGGAAGTACTGCAATGGGTGGCAATAATATTAATTTCTATTCGAGTCCATATCTATACAACCCGAAATATGGCGTACGTTTAGGTGTAGAAGGAAAAATTGATGCGGTCAGTGTTATTAACCTGAATGCACTGAAAATTTCTCTATATAACTAATTTCTATTTTTAGCTGTAAATAATGAAGAAAAATAAATTGTTAATAGGAACTGCTATCGCTTGCGTGGCGTTAGCAGTTTTAATCTGGTTTGCCTTTTCACAGCAAAGCTCTTCTGCTTTAACATCGTCTTCAGAAAATGGGCAAGGGACTGGGCAAAAACTGGCAGATAATCAGAATGAATTTGCTCGTCAAAATATACTGAATTTGAGTCCGTCCGAAAAAGAAAGATTGTCTCAGCAACAGATTATTTTTAATGAAATAGAAAAGGATCAACTACCTTCTAATGTTAATTTTCCACTAATTAAAAATGCAGAAGGTATGGTCATTAAATATGATCCAAATGTGATTGAACTTAAAAAAGTGGGCGACACTGTTAAGTTTCAAATGTTGGAATATGGCATTAATCGTACAGGCAAAATTGTAGAGATCGAACCCGTTGACCAAGATATTGTTCGGTGGACCGGTAAATTTGATCAGGGCGATCCGAATCAAAATTTCTTTACCATTACTCAAAGTCAAAAAGACCACTATACAATCATGCAAATTTTTACCGAGAAGGGGAATTATTCGGCTGAAATTAAGGATGGCGTGGGGCTCGTGCAAACGATGGATGAAGGTGTTACAGATCAGGAGTTACACCATGATCATCCTTAGACAAATAAACGGTTCTGGTAGAGAAAAGAAGCCAGTTCGCAGTTTATCTGTACGGATATGAGCTTTATGCGTTCACACTCTTTTAAAAACAAAGTATGCTTATGCCTGTAACAAGGAGCATACATGTATCAAGTACTTGCTAGAAAATACCGTCCACGTAATTTCAATGAGTTAGTGGGGCAAAACCATGTTTCTCGTGCATTAAGTAGTGCATTGGAACGTGGTCGTCTTCACCATGCTTATTTATTTACAGGAACGCGTGGTGTAGGTAAAACTACAATTGCACGTATTTTAGCCAAGTGTTTGAACTGCGAAACGGGTGTGACTTCCACACCATGTGAAGTCTGTGCAACATGTAAAGCGGTAAATGAAGGCCGTTTTATTGACCTGATCGAAATCGATGCTGCTTCAAGAACCAAAGTAGAAGATACGCGTGAACTTTTAGACAACGTTCCTTATGCGCCAACGCAAGGTCGTTTTAAAGTTTATCTGATTGACGAAGTACATATGCTATCGACGCATTCTTTTAATGCGTTATTAAAAACACTAGAAGAACCACCGGAACACGTTAAGTTTCTGTTTGCTACGACTGATCCACAAAAGCTACCGATTACAGTCATTTCACGTTGTTTGCAATTTACTCTACGACCTTTAGCCGTTGATGAAATTACCAAGCATCTTGGCGCTATTCTTGAAAAAGAGCAAATTAATGCTGATCAAGATGCAATTTGGCAAATTGCTGAATCTGCCCAAGGTTCACTGCGTGATGCATTATCTTTAACTGATCAAGCCATTGCTTACGGGCAGGGTTCTGTACATCACCAAGATGTTAAAGAAATGCTTGGTCTAATCGACCGTACGATCATTTATGATTTGATTTTGGCGATTCATCAAAACCAACGTGAGAAAGTTAGTCAGCTTTTATTACAATTTAGACACCAAGCGCTAGATGTTTCACTCGTGCTTGATCAGCTCATTTCGACATTGCATGAATTGGCAATTTTGCAATATCTACCTGATTTGAGTTTGAAATATAGCGATGAAATCAATCGCAAGATCATGCAACTGTCTAAGCTGATTTCTGCTCAAGATTTACAGCTATATTACCAAATCGCATGTAAAGGTCGTTCAGACTTGCAACTTGCCGTGACGCAAGAGCAAGGTTTTGAAATGTGTGTTTTACGTTTGTTGGCATTCCGTCCTTTAGCACCAAATGAAATTGTGGTGTCAGAGCCTGTTCAACAAAATGGACAAGCAGAAGTAGGTCTAAATTCACAAGCTCAGCCAACGGTCCAAGAGATTACTCCAGTAAATGCGGTTCAACCTGTTGAAGTTATTAACCAGCCCGCTATGGTTGAACCTGAACCTGAACCTGAACCTGAACCTGAACCTGAACCTGAACCTGAACCTGAACCTGAACCTGAACCTGAACCTGAACCTGAACCTGAACCTCAGTCTAATCAGGATTTAATGGTATTTGACCCAAATCATCATGAGTTGATTGGGCTTGAGTCAGCAGTTGTTCAAAAGACTGTTAGTGTTCTGGAAGAAGATTTCATTCCGGTACCCGAACAAAATTTAGTACAAGCTCAGGCAGAAACCCAAGCAAAACAAATTGAACCAGAACCAGCTTTTGCTACTGAGCCTCAAGGTTTGTTTGAGACATCTAGCGCTGAATTTTCTCTTGATCAAGATGCGCCTATAACTCCTGATTTGTCTTCTGAACCTGTTATTGAGCAGCAGTCATTGGTGCAGGCTGAAGTTGTTGTTGAAACAGTTCCCGTTGTAAAAGAGTCTAGTGCAACTGATCACGGTCAATTGATGCCTCAAGATATCTTGAAGCTTTCTCCTCAAGTTTTAGAAGGTGAATGGACACTCGAAAAGTGGGAATATTGGTTTAGAAATAGTCAGCTTTCTCCAGCTGTTCAAGAACTTGCTCAACATGGTGTGATGACTGGTGAAATTGGTGGCAATACTATTTTCCATATTCCTCAAGAATATGAAAATATGCTGACCCAATTACAACAAGGCCTTATTGATGCATTAAATGAGCAATGGCCGAATACTCAATTTACAGTTGAATATGGTGCTTTAAATACATCTACACCGTATACCATTCAAAGTGCGCGTAAAGAAAAAGCTTTTCACCGAGCAGCTGAGCTATTGCATCAACAGCCAGTTATTAAGAGTCTGATAGAAACTTTTGATGGCGAGCTACAAAATATTCAATTAAAGCCTTAGATTCATCTGATTTTGATCTGGTGCAGAATATGAAAATAATAGACTTTTCATATTTTTCACTGGATTGAAATATTGGGGTCATGTCACTGTCATTGTACTTTTCTATGTTAGCCATTTTAGATTTTAAATGGATTGTACATAGCAATGAAAAGGCAATGCTCAGGAATAACTTCCTTTAAATATTCATATTTTTTATTAATCGGCGCGATTCTGCTGAGTGGTTGTAACGACTCGGCAAATGATAATTCAAATACACCAGATACAGGGAAAAAACCTGTAATGCGCTGTGCTCCATAAACTTAAATAATAAAAAGAACCTAATCATGATTACACGTCGTAAATTTTTAAATTACTCTTTAAATATGGGTTTTGGTGCTGCGGCATTGGCAGCGTTCCCATCTAGTATTCAAAAAGCTTTAGCAATTCCTGCAAATAATAAAACTGGAACCATTCAGGATGTTGAACACGTTATTATTTTAATGCAGGAAAACCGATCTTTTGATCATTACTTTGGAACGTTAAAAGGTGTTCGAGGGTTTGCTGATCGTTTTACGATTCCTTTGCCAAGTGGCCGCCGTGTTTGGGAGCAGCTTAGAAGTAATGGGCAAGTCTTAACGCCTTTTCACTTAGATGGTACAGCCAATAATGCACAGCGTGCAGAGGGTACGCCTCACACATGGGATGACAGTCAGCTGGCTTGGGACAATGGGCGTATGGCGAACTGGCCAGCCCATAAAACTGATATATCTATGGGTTATTTTAAAGAAAAAGAAATTCCATATCAGTTTGCACTTGCGAATGCTTTTACGATTTGTGATGCCTACCATTGCTCTATGCACACTGGAACAGATGCAAACCGGTCCTATCATTTAACGGGGACAAATGGTGCAACACCGACCAAACGTTCATTTGTAAACAATGAGTGGGACTGGATTGATGGTAACCCAGCGACGGCAGATCGCGGTTATACATGGAAGACTTACGCTGAGCGCTTAGAAGATGCAGGAGTAAGTTGGATTTGTTATCAAAATATGCCGGATGAATGGGGCGATAACATGCTTGGGGCATTTCGTTCATTTAGAAAGGCGAACATTGCGTCTGGCTATCCGGTTGCAAGTGGCGGTGAACCGAATAAACCGTATGCGAATACGGGTCAAAAACTACCGTATAAAGCCTATGATGCTGAAACGGATAATGCCAAAAATCCATTATATAAGGGCATTGCAAATACGCTACCGGGCAATAAACCAGAAGAGTATCTCGACGCTTTTAAACGCGACATTCGTGAAGGGAAGTTACCTCAAGTCTCTTGGATTAACGCGCCATCGATTTATTGCGAACATCCAGACCCTTCAAGCCCCGTTCAAGGGGCATGGTTTATTCAAGAAATTATTGATGCTTTAACTGCTGTGCCAGAGGTTTGGAGTAAAACAGCACTTATTATCAATTTCGATGAAAATGATGGTTACTTTGACCATGTACCATCACCGTCAGCGCCATCTCGACTTAAAAACGGCCAGTACGCAGGTAAATCGACATTAAGTAGTGCCGATATGCAGGACGAATATTTCGATCATGCTGCACCTGAAGGAAGCCATTCTCAGCCTACACCTGATGGACGCGTTTATGGTCCGGGTCCTCGTGTTCCGTTATATGTGATTTCTCCATGGAGTCGTGGTGGTTGGGTGAACTCGCAAGTTTTTGACCATACTTCCGTACTCATGTTTTTAGAAAAACGTTTCGGTGTGAAAGAGCCGAATATTAGTCCATACCGCCGCGCAGTATGTGGCGATTTAACCAGTGCATTTAACTTTAAAACACCAAATGCAGATGTTTTACCTCATCTGAATGGTAAACAAACACGTGTGCAGGCAGATACACTAAGAGAAAATCAAGAAGCTCTGCCAGCTGTTCCTGTACCCACGGATGTAAAGTTACCGATCCAGCAAAGTGGTATACGTCTTTCGCGTGCGCTACCTTACGAGTTGCATACCAGTGCACGCTGTAAAGCCGACGGCAAAGTACAATTGATTTTCTCTAATACAGGTCAGCAAGCAGCGGTTTTTCATGTTTATGACAAGCTCAATTTAGACCGTATTCCAAAGCGTTATATTGTCGAGCCGAATAAAACTTTAGATGATGAATGGGATGCTTTAAACGATAACTTAGGCCGTTATGACCTATGGGTACTTGGTCCAAATGGCTACCACCGCCATTTTAAAGGGGATACTCAACGTATTATCGATAATGGTATTAAACCTGAAATTCGAGTGTGCTATGACATTGCGAACGGTGATGTTTATGTCGAACTCATGAATGAAGGAACGAAGGATGCAATATTGACAGTAAAACCTTGTGCCTATCGACAAGATGCGCCATTACAAATTACCGTAAAAGCGGGACAGATTGTTAAGCAACATTGGGCTTTGGCTGATGTTGGGCATTGGTATGATTTTGAAATCACCAGTCAGAGTGATCCATATTATTACCGACGTTTTGCTGGCCGAGTCGAAACAGGTAAAGATTCCTTTAGTGATCCTGCAATGATGTAAGCTAAGACGAGGCAAAAAGAGCTGTGTATTTTCTTTTTGCCTCATTTTTTATAATAAATAACTCTCTAAAACCTCACGAACTGTCTCGGAAATTGGCACAGTCTTACGCGTTTCGCGATCAACAAAAACATGTACAAAATGTCCTTGAGCTGAGGCTTGGTCCTGACCTTGTTTGAAGATTGCCAATTCATAGCGCAATGAAGTAGTACCAATTTTACCAATCGCAACACCTACCTGAATAATTTCTGGAAATGATAATTCCTGAAGAAAACTACAAGCAGAATCGACCACTAAGCCAATTGATTTTGCTTCATGAATATCAAAACCTGCTTTTTGAATAAGCAAAGCATTGGCGGCTGTATCGAAGTAGCTATAGTAAGTCACATTATTCACATGACCATAAATATCGTTATCTGCCCAGCGAGTTTGGATGTCTAAAAAGAACTTAAATTGATCACGGGTTTTTAAAACTGGTTTAGTCATTAATGAATCGCCTGATAAATTGCCAAAGCAGCGGCTTCTGTCATGTCTCGTGGGTTATTTTGTAGTAAACGGGTTTGCAACATGGCATCTTGAGCAAGCCTTGGTAAGCTAGACTCTTCAATACCCAAATCACTAAGTCTTAAAGTCAAACCACTACGGTCTAAATGGTTCTGCATATGGTCAATGAACAGATCGCATAAACCATCGGTGCTGCCATTACTATATGGATCAAGCCATTGCATAAGTTCTGCATAGTATTTTTTTGCATTTGGTGCATTAAATTTTAATACTTCAACCAGCACTAAGGCATTGGTATGTCCATGCGACAAATGAAAATGACCGCCCAATGGGTAAGCTAAAGCATGTACAGCGGCAACAGGCGAGTTTGCAAACGCTTGACCTGCGAGCATTGAACCGAACAGCATGTTTTGACGTGCTTCTAAATCATTACCATCTTTAAGAACTTTTGGTAAGTTATGATTTAACAACTTCAAAGCATGCTTGGCTAAAATATCCGTATAAATATTTTTTTTATGTTTAGAGGTATATGCCTCAATAGCATGTACCATCGCATCAATACCTGTTGCAGCGGTAATATGTGCTGGAAGGTTTTGAGTAAAAGTAGCATCAAGAATCGCAGTGTCGGCGTAGAGTACTGGAGAGACAATCCCCATCTTTGTCGTCTCACCTGTAGTGACAATTGAGATTGGCGTTACTTCTGAGCCTGTACCGGCTGTAGTAGGAATCAAAATAAGCGGAAGACGAGCTGTGGTGACTTGGTTTACGCCGTACATCTCTTGCAAACTTTGAGTCTGGTTAGGGTGGGCGAGTAAAGCAATAACTTTTGCAACATCTAGAGAACTACCACCACCAAAACCAATAATGGCATCAACATTTTGCTGTTTTGCATAATTGGCTGCATCTAGTACTACTTGTTCAGGCGGATCAGCTTGCACATTGGCATAGATGACATATTCAATATTGAGGTTATCTAAAATTTGAAGAATGGGACGGTGTAATTGATTTTTAACCATGCCTGCATCGGTGACTAGTAATAACTTACGGTAAGCTTTTGATGACAAAACATTTTGTAATTCTTGTATAGAGCCTAAGCCAGAGATGATATTTGGAACGGTTTGAAATTGAAAATGGCTCATATACATTATTTCCTTATTTTTGAACATTATTGTTGAATGGTTCTATAAGATTCAATCTCCAAATAAGTTAGCATAAGAAACTTTAAAATAAAGTAGTTCTGACGTGACTATACTTTTCTTAAGCCTTGTGCCACCCATAGATAAATACTTTTTTGCAATGTTGGGTCCGATATGTAAGTGAGGATTACCAAAATATTTAAACCCTCGTCGAAAAGTGGGCTTTTTGTTATTTATAGGGTTCTGTAGATTTTCTGGCAAGCTTCTAATTTATATAATGCCTTAACAATTTATAATTTTATCGGTTCTAAAAAGTGAAAATTTCTAAAACTTTTCTTAGTATTATGGGATGTACGTGTTTGATGCTTAGCTCGGCAGCAATCGCGAAAACCAGCTCTAGTGTATATTCGCCTACAAAAGGTGTAATTTGTGACAAATATATTTGTGCTGACAAAAAAGGTGTTTCTAAAAAGCTTACAGCTAAATATTTAGGCACTTATAAAGCGAATAAAGCCTTCTCTCAAGGTGATTTTGATACTTCAGCGTTTACGCTCTCAAACGGTGTGTTCTGTGATACTAAAACAAAACTATGCCATGTCGATCGATACTTTGAGAATGGGCATCGCAGTAAAATCGATAGAAAAATGACAGATAAGCTTTTTAAAAATAAATAATTTTTCTATTTCAGAAATGAGGTAAATATCTCTGATAGATGAGTCTATTAAAGTAAAATTAAATCGCAAAAGACCCCGCTAACTATCGACTAATGGCGGGGTTTTTTATTATTAAGTATTTCTGTAATATCAATTTAATAGTATAGGGTGAAAAAATACTAAATGATCAGGGGTAATAATTAATAAGGGAGGGTTTAGTTTTCGGTAGGATCTTTTCTGATTGGGAAGGGAACAAAGATCTTTTTATTATTAAGAAAAAACATAATTTTAGGTGGAATTTAAATAGTGATGTACACAATTAGATATGTTCATCGGAACAACACTTACTATATTGCTTCTAACAACGAAGGAAATTTTATTATTCTTGAGTCACTTGATTCAGAGTTTCGTATGGGGCATCAAATTTCATATGATGGTGAAAAAGTATTTAACCTGACACTAAATGATGAAACAGATGCAGTCATTAAGCTGGAAAGTAATGAAAAAGGAGCCTATGAGTACTTACATTCAGTTAAGTAAATAAGCTTTTTTATTATTAAGTATTTCTGTAATATCCTTCCGTTGCTTTAAACAACAATAAACCTTAATGATCAGCGCAAAAGTCATAAGGGGAAAGCCTACTTGAAAGAGTAGGCTTTTTTTATTTCTTTATAAAAGTATGCTGAGGACTTTATGATCAGTGTAGCTAAGTTATAAAAATTTATTTTTTGCAATGAATGAGCTTAAGTTCCAAATTCTTAAAATCTATAACTTGATTAGAAGAATCAACAAGTTTTAATTTAAGTTCATCATTAGTACTCTTATTAAAAACTTTCAACGCATCTTTACCAGCTTCAATGAAATTACCGCCAGATTCAAGCATGGCGAGTAAAACAATATTTAGACTTTTGCCTTTTTTAGTAAGTAAGTATTCTTTACGCTCTCTCACACCAACTTCTTTATAAATTGACAGTTCAAATATTTCTAATTGGATAAGATGCTTTAGACGATTAGATAAAATTTGCTTTGATATGCCTGTATTTTCTAGAAAATCATTAAATTTTGTTACCCCATAGAAGGCTTCTCTTAACAAGAGGATCGTCCATCTGTCATTCAATATTTCTGTAATTTTAAAGATCCCGCATACATCTACTGGAAATTTATGATCCGGAATAATTTGATTTGACATCAGAGAAAGCTCCAATTAGTATGAGTCTATAATTTAGACCTAGCATTAATTCAGGTAGCATTATGCCATTTATAAATATACAAACTATAGAAGGTTTACTAGATAAAGATAGTAAGGCTGAGCTTTTTAAGCGAATAACAGATTTATTTGTAGAAATTGAAGGAAAGGGAAATCCTGCTTTTCGAGAACATGTATGGATCAGAATTGACGAACATCCTCCTGAGCGTTGGCAACTAGGTAGCTTAAGGCCTACGAAGGAAATGATAGAATTAATCACCGCATCTAAGTGATGTAAAGCCCTATAAATTAGGGCTTCATTTTTATTTAACAGACATTTGTTTAATTTATCCAGTCTAATGAACTTTAGGTTGCAATCAAAAGAACACTGTTTAGATAGCTTTATTTAATTACTACAAAAAATACAAAATTAGCTAATTTATCGCCTGATTTATCAACTTTTAATCTATTGATAAACATTATTTTCCTTTTCAACCCAAGTGAGTTTTGACAAAATGCAACAAGTCACAATGGTCAATTCGGTTCTCACAAACTTATAGTCTGTTAAGATTGTGCATGATCCTGTTTATTTTTATGTAATTCAAATGTTTGGAAGTCATTTCTAATGGAAACACAATATAAGGTGTTATGTGTCTGTTTAGGAAATATTTGCCGTTCTCCCACGGCTGAGGTGGTTTTCAGACATTATTGTGACGCACATCAACTCAATGTCATTGTCGATTCAGCTGGAACGAGTAATTATCATCCAAATAAAGCACCAGATCAGCGTAGTCAGTTGCATGCTCAGAAAAGGGGCTATGACCTATCATCTTTACGTGCAAGACAACTTTCAACCCAAGACTTTTTAGAGTTTGATTTGATTTTGGCAATGGATCATCAAAATTTTGAAGATATTCATGACGTGTTGCAAAGAGCCGTTTCTCAATATGGCGCACACCAAATTCGTGCAAAAGTAGCTTTAATGAGTGAGCATGATCCTGAATATCCACAACAAGCGTTGCCTGATCCTTATTATGGCGGTGCTGATGGTTTTGAACGTGTACTCAATCAATGTGAGTCCAGTAGTTTGGCGTGGGTTAATATTTTAAAAAAACAATTGAATGTTTAAGAATAGGTTTTTCAATACAATGCAAATTCAGAATCAAGTACAGCTTAAGCCATTCAATACTTTAAGTTTAGATGCAACTGTTTCTCACTATACTAAAGTTGGCAATATTCAAGATATTGAAGCAGCTTTAGAGTTTGCTGAGCAGCATCAGTTAAATGTACTTGTACTATCGGGCGGTAGTAATATGTTATTGCCGCAGCAGATCAATGCTTTA
This sequence comes from Acinetobacter sp. 12966, assembly GCF_031196995.1. NCBI lineage: Bacteria > Pseudomonadati > Pseudomonadota > Gammaproteobacteria > Moraxellales > Moraxellaceae > Acinetobacter > Acinetobacter sp. 12966. The sequence continues at coordinate 163,147 of NZ_JAVIMC010000010.1, read as the reverse complement.
GTGATTCATCTTGATATTCAGGGAATTGAAGTTTTATCAAACGATCAAGATTTTGTGCGAGTTAAAGTAGGCGCAGGTCAAGTCTGGCATGATTTTGTTTTATACAGCACTGAACAGAACTGGTTTGGTTTGCAAAATTTAGCCCTTATTCCAGGCTTAGTCGGTGCTTCACCCGTACAAAACATTGGGGCGTATGGGGTAGAGGTAGGCGAGTTTATTGAGTCGGTACAAGTGTATGACCGTAAATTGAAGCAAATTCAGACAATTTTAGCGGCTGACTGCCATTTTGCATACCGCCATAGTATTTTTAAAGATGATCCGAACCGTTACATTATCACGCATGTCACTTTTAAATTGCTTAAACAGCCGCATTTAAAACTAAACTACGGCGATTTGAAACAAGCAGTTGGAGACAATCAGACTGCCGAAAATTTACAAAATCAGGTCATCCATATCCGTCAAAGTAAACTCCCTGATCCAAAAGAATATCCAAATGTCGGGAGTTTCTTTAAAAATCCGATTGTTAAACCTCAAGAGTTTGAACGTTTAATCACACAATTCTCAACAATTCCACATTATCCTCAAGCTAACGGAAACGTTAAAATTGCAGCAGGATGGTTAATTGATCAGGCGGGTTGGAAAGGGAAGCAACTCGATATGGTAGGGATGTTCCATAAACAGGCATTAGTTCTGGTGAATTATGCCAATGCATCTCTAGCTGATGTAAGGAAAACTTATCAAGCTGTTCAACATGATGTTGATCAGCGTTTCCATATTATGTTAGAACCAGAGCCTGTGCTTTATAACAGTTTAGGTTTAATTGAAAATCATACGGAATAATTTTATGCCAAAAGTACACTTAATGGTACGTTTAGTACAAGTAGTCACCGTACTATTTGTACTATTAGGCTGTTTCGTGGTTTTTTTATATTCACCATTTTATTCAAAACTTATTGTAGCTGGGCTTAACTATTTTGTACCTGTTGATGTTAATCAAGTCGCAGCTGAAAGCCAGAGACAAGCCGCATTAAGTGAGCATGATAATTTAGAGCCGGGTTCGAATTTATGGATTGCTCGTCAGGCCTATTTAAAACTGACAGAGCAAGCGTTACGTGAAAAAAAGACATCTGATCTGACCTATATTCAAGAGAATTATAAAGCCTTACAGCAAATTATTCTTTTAGAAGAAAAGGAACAGAATTCAGAAGAACAAGCAGCCTCTGTAACAGTTCCTTTAGTCGCTAAAAACTCAGAAATTGATGCTGCAGACGAAGCGAGTAGTCCGGTTGACGAGGCACTCTTTATTAGTAGTTCTGAAAATAAAGCGCTTACTGAACAATATACCGAGTTTTTAGCCAGAAAACCTGTGGTGCCAGAGCATCAAGAAGCTGTCAGTGAACCTGAACAAAAAGTCGAGTATGTGCGTAAAAATCCATTGCCTGCACAACCTAAAAAGTTATCAGAACCTTATGCAATTGTTGTGTTGGGGGGCGGATTAACCTTAGATAAAAATGGTAAGGATATTGTAGTTAATGGCTATACGCGTTTGCGATTAGAAAAAACTTTAGAAGTTGAAAAACAAAATCATCTGCCTATTGTGCTTAGCGGTGTAGAAGCACCTTATATGCAAGCTTGGTTAAAAGAGCGCGGTGTTGATGCAAAGCTATTAGAAAAGCGTAGTATGAATACATGTGAAAATACTCGTTTTAGCTCTTTATTGCTTCAGAAAAAAGGCGGTGCACCTACGGTCATGTTGGTTACAGATGAATATCACATGCCACGTACACGCCGACTGTTTGCTTTAAATGGTATAGAAACTATTCCTGTTGTAGCTCCAATGCCAACTCCACTGACACGTTGGCAACCAAGTGTACAAAATTACGATCATAGCCGCCGTGCAAATTATGAATTACTTGCGACAATTCGTGACATGTTGTTTGGCTCAAGTGATTGTCGAGAGGTTCCTTAATGTCAGATATTCCATTTCTCAATCCTGCCGTATTAAAACAATTAGATTTACCGGTTCCTAATCGTGATCTTACGCCGCAGGTTTTGAGCCCACTTAATTTAAATACATTAGAAGAACCTTCTCGTGATTTGCTAGCCTATCGCAAATTGTATGGTTTACATTTACTTGAATGTGACCATTGGCAAGGCTATGTTCAAATGCCATTATTCCGTTTGCATGTGCAAGTTTTCAAACCTAAAATAGACAAAATACAAGGTACCGTTTGCTTGTTACATGGCTATCTTGAGCATAGCGGTATTTATCAGCCCATCATTCGTGAAATTCTTGAACAAGGCTTTAGTGTTATTACCTACGACTTACCAGGGCATGGTTTAAGTAACGGTTCACCAGCAAGTATTCAAAATTTTGACCACTACCAACAAGTTTTGATGGCTGTTTATCAATATGTGAAACATGCAGATCAGTTGCCTAAACCTTGGGTTGGAATTGGGCAAAGCACGGGCGGGGCAATTTGGATGCATCATTTATTAGAATATGCTGAAAAACGCCAAGATCCGATTGTAGATAGAGTCTTATTACTTTCTCCTTTGATTCGCCCTGCAAAAACCGCATGGTGGCATAATCCGGTCGGGTTAGGCATTATTCGCCGTATTAAACGCCAAGTACCAAGACACTTTAGACGTAATAATCATAACCCTGAATTTTTGCGGTTTATTCGCTTAAAAGATCCGTTGCAGCCTCGGATGATGGGGATGGACTGGATTTTGGCAATGTCAAAATGGATGCAAGAAATGGAAGAGCGGCCCGCTTGCCGTATTCCTGTTTGGCTTGCACAAGGTGCTCTCGATCAAACGGTTGACTGGCGTTACAACATTGAATTTATTCGTCGTAAATTTAGGCTTCAAACACTATTAATGCTTGAAGAAGGTTCACATCAATTAATTAATGAACGTGCAGATATACGTGCGGCTTTGACAGGATTGATTCCGGCCTTTTTGCATGCAAAGCCCAAACATTTTTATTATTAAAAAATAATGCATCTATCCAATAATTTTGGATAGATGCATGACTCAATCTATCTGCTTTATTTTGAATTTTGATAAAGCTGCATAAAGTTTTTATAAACTGATGATTGTTTTTGTGGACTATACATATTGCGTTCAATCGTTCCTTTATCCGTTTTTATCAAAACGTTTACATTTTGAGCATTTTTAAACTCTTTTAAGAATTGGCTTGGAATAATAAAGAAAGTTGTTGAATGTTTAGGCACTAATCGACTTACATTCGTTTTTTCAGTCGCTTGAGCGGGCTGATAAGTAAATCGCTTCCCATCAATATCAAATATTAACTCGTTAATATCATAAAAGTTATAACTACTACTTAAATGAACATCTACGCGCAGCTGATCTTTTTGATTCTCGTTCCATTTAACGAGCAAGCTAGGACATAATTCAGTTGGTAAACAGTTGAGCTGACCAGCTGTCTTTACTACTGTAGGAGCTGTTGCTTTATCTGTACCAAATTGTGTGATGCTGCAAGCCGTTGTAAGTAGACAAGAACCCAATAAGAGTAGAGATGGCTTCATCATATAAATTCCAAGATAGTATGTTTAATATTATTTATGTTAAGGCCAATAATTTTGACATAAATTAACGAATAGTTGGATTTAAAAATAAAAATGGCTTTGCAACTTTAAAAGCAGAGGTTGCATCGCCTGCATAGGTATGGCTTTGCTCTGGTCCTAAGTCAAGTTTACGTGTTTTACCATCTTTAAAATTTATTTTTTTTAAATCTACCCAAAATACATTCGGTGATAAGGCTGACTCAAAGAAATAGAGCATCTGTTTATGATCAGCAACAGTTCGCCAGCGAGTTGAAGAAATATTTGGCTCTTCTTGAGTATTTAAACCATAAGGAACCGAAATATTACGAATTACACTAAATACAGAGGCTTGAGCGCGTTTTACATCATCGTTTTTAGGAATTGCATTAATATAAAATGATGCGCGGGCAAAACGATCTGATGCACGGTTAGTGCCTGGAAGCATGATGGTTCCACCGATTTGTTTCCAATATTCAGCAAGTGCGAGTTGTTTATCAAAAGTCGGTGAATTGGTCATAACCTGATAACTTCGGCTATGGTGAATCACTTGCTTTCCGTCAATATATTCAATAATTGCACTGTCACCTGTTTTGTCAGAAATAGATAAATGTAGTGTACTTAATCTTGATTCACCTGGAACATTATCACTAACGATAGTGAATGGTTCTTTTTCTAGGGCTTTAACGGCTTCATCTACAGTTGCAAAATTATCGAGCACATATTGCGCCCAAGCTGCGATACTAAGTAACGGTTTATCTGTTTTTTTTACATCTGGGTATTGAGATTCCACTAACCATAAAATATTGGCAACTAAGCCGACTTCGTTCATTCCATCTGCTGTAGAAACTTCATAACCTGTGGCAATCACACTTCCATATTTAGATGTCCATTTTATTGAATTGGGGCCTGCGCTTCCATCACGAGCTACTCCACTTGGCATAATCCATAAATTTGTACCTGTATCAACTTTCCAGTCCATTGAGCGAGCAGTAATAATATGTTGGTTATTGCCTAAATATACGGCACGTGTACAAGCAACAGCATAGCTACTTAAACCTACTGCCAGTGCGACAAAAGAAGAGATGAATGTTTTTTTTAACATGATGAGGTACCTTCTTGTTATAAGCATTAAAAAATTTTTATGAAATAAAATTAAAGTGTGTACGTTATTTATACTTTTATATTAGGTGAAAAATCGATTAAATACAAATTAAAAAGAGAGTGGAATTTAATCAAAAATCACATATTATTTTTAAATATGGAAGAGCATCACACTATAAATGTAATGCTCAAGTTAGAGAATCAATATAAATCAAAAATGATCGGCATCAGCCATATTCCACATTCGATAATAAAAATTATCATCGTCGTTATTAAGTTCAGATTGTAAAAGTTCACCTTCTTTTAAGAAAAAATGCAATTGAGCATAGTTCTTAATTTCACGATCGTTTACTCGCTGAGCCAAATGATGGGCTTTAATATCTGAAGGATGGCGTAAACCAGCCGCAGCAATCATTTCTGACAAAGCATGCAATGTATTTTTATGAAAATTAAATACCCGTTCTGATTTGGTCGGTACATCAATTGCTTTTTGACGGTCTTTATCTTGGGTTGCAACACCTACAGGGCATTGGTTAGTGTGACAGCTTTGTGCCTGAATACACCCAACAGCAAACATGAAACCACGTGCTGAGTTAACCCAATCTGCACCTAGTGCAAAAGTACTAGCAATATCAAAAGCACTAATGATTTTACCACTCGCACCAATTTTAACTTGATCTCTTAGTCCTGCCCCCATAAGAGTGTTATGCACAAAGCGTAAGCCTTCGCGTAATGGCGTACCAATATTATCGCTAAACTCAATTGGTGCCGCACCAGTACCACCTTCAGAACCATCTACAACAATAAAGTCGGGAACAATTTTTGTTTCAAGCATTGCTTTAACAATACTCATAAATTGCCAAGGTTGACCAATACACAGTTTAAAACCAACTGGCTTGCCGCCAGATAATGTTCGCAACTTCTGTAAGAAATGCATCATTTCAATTGGGTTAGAAAAACTAGAATGCTTAGCAGGGGAAATACAATCATGATCGCGTGAAACGCCACGGATTTGGGCAATCTCTTCGGTAATTTTATGCTTAGGTAAGATACCGCCATGACCCGGTTTTGCACCTTGTGAAAGCTTTAATTCGATCATTTTGATCTGTGGCAATTGAGATTGTTTAGCAAATTTTTGCTCGTCAAATTTTCCATCTAGGGTACGACAACCAAAATAACCACTGGCAATTTGCCAAACAATATCTCCACCATTTTCGAGATGATAAGGGCTTAAACTACCTTCACCAGTATCGTGATAAAACCCACCTAATTGTGCTCCTTTATTGAGTGCACGAATTGCATTGGCACTTAAACTACCAAAGCTCATGGCAGAGATATTCATAATGGAAGCGCTATAGGGTTGAAGGCATTGAGCATTACCCACCTGAATACGGAAACTCTTTGGATCTGCTGGTGGGCAAGGGCTTATTGAGTGGACAATAAAGCGATAGTTTTCTTGATAAACGTCAATAATTGAACCAAAGGGTTTATCTGCATTTTCATTTTTAGCACGTTGATAAACTAGACTTCTTTGCATACGCGAAAAAGGTAGAGCATCTTGATCCGCTTCAATAAAGTATTGACGAATTTCTGGGCGTATATCTTCAAACAAAAAACGGAAATGCCCCATAATTGGGTAGTTTCTTAAAATTGAATGTTTATTCTGCAAAACATCATAAAGGCCTAATAAGCTTAGTGCACCCGTGAGTACCCATAAACCGTTAAGTAGAGTATCTGAAATAAAATAATAGATACTATGAGGGGTATATACGGTGCGAAACCATGTAATGCTGAGTGCAGTAAAAATACATAAGAACCAGAGAGAATGGCGTGAAAAGAATGTATTGAGAAATTTATGTCGAATGATTTGTGCTGGACTCGCCATATTGGAACAAATTCCTAATGTTTTACTGGTACATACATTGCCAAGAAGGAACTAAAACCACAAGTATGGAATTGTTAGCTTAAGGACGGTATAACAAAATCCAAAGATTATTGGGTTTGATTTTTCATTTAATTTTTAGAAATAGTTGAGCTAGAGATACATGGTGTTATTTATAAAGATTCGTCTCTAATCACTGAAATTTCTAAGAAAAAAGCAAAGTTTGATAGAGAGCTTAGATTTCTTATTCATAAAATATTATTTTCTTATTTATTTAAAATATATAGAGCAATTGATAGCTTACTTTTTTATACTTACTTTTTTGACCAAATATTAAAAAAATATAAATTATGAGAGTCTATGGTAAATTTTAATTAATGAAAAAATATTATTTTTTTAGAAAAACTAATAAAAATGGAAAAGAAATTATCAAAAAAACATTTAACAAGGAGGAAAATCATAAAAATTTATATAATTGAGAAATTCATCAGAACTTGAATTATTAATTGATATTTAGAATGAAATCAATATTAGTATTTTTGTTGTTTTTTTGTATTATGCGCGACTAGTAGAGTGAAAAAATAACGCTTTGAAAAAACAGTCAAAAAAGCTAGTGATTGGATTGGGGAAGGCTAGTTTTTACATCTATTAATTTTATTGGCGTAATGTAAAAGGTTTTTTTAACCATGAATAAGTCTCTCATTTATTTATCAGCAGTTGCTATGGGGTTAATGTCGATGAATGCTGCAAATGCAGCTACAGCTACCGGCACATTAACTGTTAAAGCAACAATCACAAATAGTTGCGTACTTAATACGTCAGCTACAGGCACAACAGCTAATGCAGTTCTGGATTTTGGGACATTGAGTTCTCTTGCTAGCAATGTCGATGCAGACACCACAACAACAGGTGGTACGGCAATTAAAGTTTTATGTAATAACACTGTGCCATGGACTTTAGCCTTCGATGCTGGGAAAAATGCGCAATCGACACAACGCCGTATGATTGGTGGGGCAACAAGCAACGAATATATTCCTTACAACCTTTTTTCTGACACAGGGCGTGCCACCGCAATTGGTATTTCAACAACTGCTTATAGTGGAACAGGAACTGGTAATGTACAGACAGTGAACGTTTATGGCCGTATTCCTGCTGGCACTACTTTGCCAAGTGCAGGCAGCTATCTTGATACTGTGACAGTAACAGTGACTTACTAATTTTTAATAAGTTTTATTGTGTCATTGCTAGCTCTTGTTTAATAGAGCTAGCTCAATTTGAGAAAAGTATTGTTGGGCAAATCATGAAAAAAAATATCTTTGTTGCTACAAGTTTATTGTTGTTTTTGCCTAGTATGCTAAATGCTGCATCAATTCGCCTTTCACCTGTAAGTGTTGAGATGTTAAATGATCAAAGCGCAACCTCAATTAGTTTATATAACCAGTCAAATGAAAGTGCTGATTTGCAGGTGCGTGTATTTGAGTGGAGGCAAAATGCTGGACAAGATCAATTAGTCCCTACGGATGAGATTGTCATTAGTCCACCATTTTTAAAACTACAACCTAATGATTCTTATAACTTGCGTGTAGTTAGGATTAATCCAGAACCTATTTCTGGTGAAAAAACTTATCGTATTATTATTGATGAGTTACCAAAACCTGTTGATAGTCGTAAAGCATCTCAAGGAGTAAACGTACTTCTACGCTCATCATTACCTGTATTTGTAGTCAATAAAGATGCGATTACTAAACTGAGTTGGTCAATACAACAAGAGCAAAATAATGCTTATCTGACGATTAGTAACATTGGTAATCGACATGCGCTTTTAAATAATTTAATGCTTGTTGATACAACTGCGAAAAAAAGTTATCCGATTAAAGTAAATACTGTGAATGGTTATATTCTTGCTGGGAAATCGAGAAACTTTAATATTAGTCCTGATTTTAAATTTCAAGCAGATCATAAATATAATATTTCATTGAATATTAACGGTAAGCAAGCATCTCTTTAAAGAGGCACACATGAAATATCTCGTAAGTGCCTTATGTCTTACATACTTGCCGACTCATGCTTTTGCTGAATCTTTACAAGATAGTACCAATGCTGTTTTACCAAGTATTCCAGAAATCACGGACTCTTCTTATCATGCATTTGGTTCTGATAAAGGATATATACAGCTATTTTTAAATATTTCTGTTAACTCAAATATTTCTAAAGATTTAATATCGGTACGGCAGGATCAAGATAGAAAATTATATATCCGCTTTCGTGACTTAAGAACTTTAAGACTAAAAATGGATGAAGATATCCCAGATAACCAATGGGTGTGTATTAATGATTTAAACGGAATTCAGTTTAAATATCTGGAAAATGAGCAGTCTTTAAACTTAAAAGTTCCATCGAACATGTTAACGGGTTACTCAGTCGACTTAAGTGGCCAGCAGGTCACTAGCCCACATTTGCTAAAGATGAAACCCTTAAACGCAGCCATTCTGAATTACAGTCTGTATAACACCATAACCAATGACGAGAACGTTTTCTCAGGTACGGCTGAGGGGATCTTTAACAGTGCAATTGGTAACTTTTCATCAGGGGTTTTATATAACGGTAGTAATCAAAATAGTTATAGTCATGAAAAATGGGTACGACTGGAAAGTAAGTGGCAGTATGTAGACCCTGAAAAGATCAGGATATATACCCTAGGGGATTTTATTTCCAATAGCCCGGATTGGGGGAGCAGTATCCGTCTGGCCGGTTTCCAGTGGTCGAGT
>NZ_JAVIMC010000010.1:0-153737 GCF_031196995.1 Acinetobacter sp. 12966 | reverse complement strand
AGTCACCCTTGTGACTACCGATGCAACCGGAAAGCAGAGCATTACCAAAAAGCCTTACTATTTTTCATCTAAGATTCTGGCAAAAGGCATAAATGAGTTTTCAGTAGATGTTGGTATTCCACGCTACAACTATGGACTCTATTCAAATGATTATGACGATGCCACCTTTGCCTCAGGTGCGATCCGATACGGCTACAGCAACTCACTGACCTTAAGCGGTGGGGCAGAAGCTTCAACAGATGGCCTGTCGAATCTCGGCACAGGATTTGCCAAAAATGTTTTGGGTATTGGTGTGATCAATGCCGACATTGCAGCGAGCCAGTATAAAGATGAAAACGGTTATTCTGCTTTAGTCGGTTTAGAAGGGCGTATTAGCAAGAATATTTCCTTTAACACCAGTTACCGCAAAGTATTCGATAACTACTTTGACCTTGCCCGTGTGTCTCAAGTGAGATATTTAAAAGATAACCAGATCAATGCCGAGTCACAGAACTATCTGAACTACAGCGCACTGGCAGATGAGATTTTTAGGGCAGGGATTAACTATAACTTTTATGCAGGTTACGGGGTTTATCTGGGTTATAACCAGATCAAATATAGCGATAACTCCTATAAATTACTGTCTACCAATTTAAGTGGAAGTCTGGACAAGAACTGGGGTTTTTATGCATCAGCGTATAAAGATTATGAAAACCACAAGGACTATGGAGTTTACTTTGCGCTGCGATATACCCCGTCCAGTAAAGTGAATGCGATCACGAGTGTATCTAGTGACAGCGGTAGCCTACGGTACCGCCAAGAAATATTCGGTTTGTCAGAACCCCAAATTGGTTCATTTGGCTGGGGTGGCTATGTTGAGCGAGATCAGGATGCAAAAGAAAACAATGCATCGGTCTATGCGTCTTACCGAGCACGAGCGGCTTACCTGACGGGACGTTATAACCGATTTGGAGATAACGATCAGGTTGCACTTTCAGCGACAGGTTCATTGGTTGCTGCGGCGGGACGTATCTTTGCGGCTAATGAAATTGGAGACGGCTACGCAGTTGTGATTAATGCAGGACCACAAAGCCAAATTATAAATGGTGGTGTTAATTTAGGTGCGACCGATAAGTCTGGCCGATTCTTAATTGCGAATTTAAGACCCTACATGTCTCATCATATCTACCTAGACCCATCATATTTACCTTTAGAGTGGGAAGTTAGCTCTACGAATCAGACAGCGTTTGTAGGTTACCGCCAAGGAACCTTGGTTGACTTCGGTGCTCATCAGGTCATTTCAGGGTTAGTGAAACTTGTTGATCAAAGCAATTCACCGTTAATGCCGGGTTATGCCGTTCAAATTAATAGTCAGCAAGATGGGGTGGTTGGCTACGACGGTGAAGTATTTATTCCAAACCTGTTAAAGCAAAACAAACTTGAAGTTGATCTTCTGGATCATGGTTCATGCCAAGTTGTTTTTGCGTATGAAAATAAGCAATACAGTGCTAAAAAATTGGGGCCTTATGTATGTCGATAAATATTGCTAGCTTTAACCAACCGACAACATTTAGAGCACTTTCATTTATCCTGAAATATTTTTTGGGAACGGGTTTGCTATGCCTGATCTTTACATTTTTTAATTCCGCCCATGCAGATTGCACAGCTACAGCGCCAAATTCTGGCACATATACATACACTGCTGCAACAATTAACAGTGATGCAGTACTGACATACACTGGGACAATACGTTGTTATGGAGCACGTTCAACACCAGAAATTTCAGGTTATATGTGTATGAAAACCGTTTTTACTGGAACCACGAGTAGTAATAATAATGTTTCATTACCCTATACGGTAACTGCAAGTGTAGGTGGAGCAGGCTCTTCTACCACGAATCAAACCTCCAATGTGTGGTATGGGCCAGTGAGAACAGTCTCTTCAAAGAAGGTTATAAGTTACTCAGTAAATATAAAAGTACCAGCTCGTACGGGTTCGCTCATGGCATATCCTAAAGGAACCTATACGGGTACGGTTCAGCTATTTTGGGACATGCAAGCAAGCTCTAGCACTGTGTGTGAGGGGGATAGTGGTGGAGGTTGGGACTCGGGTAATACCACTATAACTGCTAATTATGTTGTGCCAAGTTTGTGTCAAATAGATTCAACATCAAATGTCGATTTTGGAAATATTAATGATATTGGTAAGACTACTCGTGATTATACAGCTCAAGGAGTGGTGAATACGACCTGTAATAATGGACTGCCATATAGTATTTATTTGGGGGATGGAAATAACCGTATTGCCGGTGGCTTTAGGCAAATGGCAAATGGTAGTGGTCAGTACATTCAGTATCAGTTATATCAGAACTCGAATTATATTACGGTATGGGATACTACTGGTGGTGTAAGCGCAGTTGGAGGTTCTGGAGGTGTTTCTAAAACAGGTTCGGGCAGTTCTCAGGGTACAAATGTCTATGGAAAAATTCCGCAAGGTACTACTATTGCAACAGCTCCGGGTAATTACTCAGATACGATCGTTGTTACAGTAACTTATTAAGAATTTTTTGATTCTAAGATTGGATATTTTGCCAATGTTTTGATTGGCGGAGATGAATAATAATTAGTTTTTAAAATTGATATTTAAGCTAGGCTTGACTTAAAGGTGTAGTTTAAAAAGGGCTTTGTTTATAAAATTTGATGTTTAATTGTTCTAATTTAAAAGAAGCAGATAAGTTTAAAAAAGTAGGGATGATAAGTGGTTAGCGATAATGTTGTTTCAGGATGAGTAAAAACAGAAAAAGACAAATTAAAAAAATAAGAAAAAACATCTGATAAATATATACCTTGTGAATATTAAATGTATTTTTACACAAGTTAACAGATTGTACAAATTAAATTACAGTTCTCTTTTCTTTCTTTATTTTGTCTTATCAATCATTTAATTATTTGTATTGGAAAACAAAGTGTTAAAATTGAAAGGCTGAGATGCTCTGATATGTTTAATTGTATTTTATTCGGTGAATCTACGAATTGAAATTTGTGGATGCTTAGTAGTACTAAAGACAAATGTCTATATGTGTGACAGCTATCCCGAATTTTAACCTCATGAAAATACAAAGGTTTGTAAATTGTTTCAACCACTTACTATCCAAACTCGACTCGGTGGATTTTACTTTTTCTACTATTCCATTGTTGGCACATTCATGCCGTATTGGAATTTATATCTCCAAGATCAGGGATTTAATTATCAAGAAATTGGTGTTTTATCATCAATTGCGATTGTAACGCGTTTTTTTGCGCCTTTAGTTTGGGGTTGGATTGCTGATAAATCTGGTAAGCGGATGTTACTTGTTCGGATAGCAACTTGGATGGAATCTTGTATATGGTTAGCTATTTTTATAGTGCCAAATACTTTTCAATCAGTTGCTTTGCTTATGCTTATTTTTAGTTTCTTTCAAAATGCGATTTTAGCTCAATTTGAGGGAGTGACTTTATTTTGGTTGGGTGATCAAAAAGCTAAACTTTACGGCAAAATTCGTAAGTGGGGATCGGTTGGGTTTATTGTTGGGGTATTCACTATTGGGGCTATTTTAGAAATAGTGCATATTTCAATGCTTCCAATTTTACTATTAATTATCGCGTCACTAGCGTTTATTTGGTCTTTCACAATCCGCGAACCTGATAGCGCGCCTACTTCCCAAAAATATTTAGAACCTTTACTTCCTGTTCTTAAGCGCCCAACAGTGGCTGCATTTTTTGCAATTGAATTTATTCTACTTTTTTCACATGCGCCTTTTTATAGTTTTTATAGTAATTTTCTGAAATCTTTGAATTTCAGTACGACTGAAATTGGATTTTTATGGGCCATGGGCGTTTTTGCTGAAATTTTTATGTTTTCAATTGCCTCAAAGATTTTTCAACGCTTTTCGTGGTGCAGTTTAGTCGTTGTGTGTCTGCTGGTGACGAGTATACGTTGGATGCTAGTTGCAGTATTTTCACATTATTTTATTGGTCAACTTTTTGCGCAGTGTTTACATGCCTTTAGTTTTGGTTTATTTCACTTGATTGCAATGAGAGTTATTTTTCAAAACTTCTCTGCTGGACAGCAAGGGCGTGGACAAGCACTTTATAGCACCATGTGGGGGTTAGGTGTAGCTTTTGGTAGTGTTCTGGCTGGGCATTTCTGGAAAACTTTTTCTGGTGAACTCATCTTTATGTGTGCCAGTGTGGTTGTGCTCTTAGGTTTGTGCTTTGTAAAGTGGCTTCCGAAACAGGTCGATTCTTCAACCACCTAAGCTTGAGATCATGCAAAACACAGAATTTATATTGAAAAAAGCAAGTAAACATAAAATTGTTTGATGAGATATAGTCACATGTTACGGTTGAAAAATATTGTTTTTATATGGTTATGGAGCAATGATTTTCTAAAAAAATATGCTAACTTAACTCCATGCGTTTAATGATTAATAAATCTATGAAAAATATTTATATTATTGGATTATTGTGGGTTTGTTCTGGTTTAGCTGTGGCAGAAACAGTAACAGAGAAGCCAGTCGAACAACCAGTTCGGACTGCAAGTAATCCTAATGCTATACGTATTGTTACGCGACCTGAAATTATGGGATTATGGGGAATGGAAATTCCAAATAATAAAAAATGTGTAGAATATTATAACTTTCGTAGTAGTAATGATGTAGTGATTAAAAGTGGTCAGGAATGGTCTTATGGTATCTATGAATACCAACCATCTGATGATCCTAAAGAACAGCTAGCTGCTTTAGTGATGCAAATTAAATTTGATAATAATAAAGTAGATTGTTCTGGTCAGAAACAAGACCAAACAGGTGATGTATCACAATATTTTGTACAATGGAAAAACGACCATACAATCAATTTTTGCTCGACAGCTAAAGGTGAGCAGTGCTTTGCGACTTTGCGTAGAGTGTTACCATAAAATTATAGATATAAAAAAGCCTCTTAAAAATAAGAGGCTTTTTTATTATGCAGTTTCAGCTTTCTTTTCTTCAACTTGCTTTAACAAGTGTTTTTCAAGGTAATGGATATCCATTGCTTGAGAGCAGAAGCTTTTATCTTGCAAAATAAGATCTTTATGCAGAGGAATATTTGTTTTAATTCCTGTAAGGATCATTTCATCTAATGCTTGACGCATACGAGCAATTGAAGTTTCACGGTCTTTACCATGAGAAATCAATTTAGCAATCATAGAGTCATAGTAAGGTGGAATGCTGTATTCTGGGTAGATATGAGAATCTAAACGAATACCAGCACCGCCTGGCGCATAGAAGCTTTCGATTTTACCTGGTGACGGTAAGAACGTTGTTGGATCTTCTGCATTGATACGGCATTCAATTGCATGTCCTTGAACTTTGATATCTTCTTGTTGAAGCTCTAGTCCTAGACCGCCTGCAATACGTAACTGTTGTTCAATAATATCAACACCAGTAACCATTTCAGTTACAGGGTGCTCTACTTGAACACGAGTATTCATTTCAATAAAGAAGAATTCACCATCTTCAAATAAGAATTCAAACGTACCCGCACCACGATACTGCATCAACTGACATGCATGAACACAAGCTTCTAAGATATCAGCTCGAGCTTGCTCTGGTAGGTTTGGTGCAGGTGCTTCTTCTAGTACTTTTTGATGGCGGCGTTGTAATGAACAGTCGCGGTCATATAAATGAATTGCATGACCATTACCATCACCAAGAACTTGAACTTCGACATGGCGAGGTTTTTGTAAGAAGCGTTCCATGTAAACGGTATCATCACCGAACCACATTTCTGCATCGCGCTGCGCTGCTTGAACTGATTCAAGGAGTGTATCTACACGCTCAACAATACGCATACCACGTCCACCACCACCAGAAGCCGCTTTAACAATAAGCGGGAAGCCGATTTCTTTCGCTTCTGCCAAGGCATTGTGGATGGTTACTGCGTGGTCACAACCTGGTACAGTAGGTACGCCAGCTTTTTTCATGGCAACAATCGCAGAAACTTTATTCCCCATAAGGCGGATATGTTCTGGACGTGGGCCAATAAAAGTAAAGCCTGAGCTTTCTACAATTTCAGCAAACTCAGCATTTTCTGAAAGGAAACCATAACCCGGGTGAATAGCATCAGCACCGGTAATTTCTGCAGCAGTAATAATTGCCGGGATATTTAAATAGCTATCACTACTTGCGCCCGGACCAATACATACTGCTTCATCAACAAAACGTAAATGCATCAAATCCTTATCGGCATCTGAATAGATACCAACAGTCTTGATTCCTAATGTTTTACAAGCCCGGGTAATACGTAAAGCGATTTCACCACGGTTTGCAATTAAAACTTTTTGCAACATAGACGTCCCCGGGGTAATTACGCGCGATAACGGAATAAAGGTTGACCGAATTGGATAACTTCACCATTTTTCACTAAAATTTCTTCGATCACACCACTTTGAGTTGCCTCAATTGGGTTCATGATTTTCATTGCTTCAATAATACCCAAAGTTTCACCAGCAGATACTGTTTGACCTACTTTAACAAATGGTGCTTCACCTGGGCTTGGAGCAGCGTAGAACACGCCAACCATTGGAGAAGTTTCAACTGCTCCACGTGGTGTTTTTGCAACTGGTGCTTCTGCAACAGGAGCAGCCGGAAGTGCTACACCAGCCGCAGCAACGACAGGATTGCGACGAGTTAAAGCGATTGATTGATCACCTTCTTTAACTTCGATCGCTTGCAAGTCAGACTCAATCATTAAATCGATGAGTTTCTTAATTTTGCGGATATCCATGGGCGACTATTCCTAAACTAGTTTGGGTTAGATGGTTGAATTTTTTCAATAGCGTAATCGAGTGCAAAACGATAGCCTTTTGCACCTAAACCACAAATCACGCCAATTGCTTTATCAGATAAATAAGAATGATGTCTGAATGCCTCTCTTGCATGGACATTCGACAAATGTACTTCGATGAATGGAATCGCAACGCCAAGTAGGGCATCGCGTAGAGCAACAGATGTATGGGTGAGGGCTGCAGGGTTGATAATAATAAGTTCTACGCCTTCAGTTTGTGCTTGATGAATACGATCAACAATGGCACCTTCCCAGTTGCTTTGAAAAGTATCTAATGTGATTGAAGCTTGTTGAGCTTGGCTAATAAGTTGTTGGTTAATATCATCTAAGGTAAGATGACCATATACCTCTGGTTCGCGTTTTCCCAGCAAATTCAAATTCGGTCCATGAATCACCAAAATGGTCGAACTCATTCAGATTGCTCCAGCTCTAAAGTTGCAAATATTCTTTGCAAGATGTCTGCAAAGTTTGCTTATTATGGCATATGTTTCTACAATTTTTTTATAATTTGTTTTTATTGTCGCAGAAAGGGTACACCAAATTCGGCTTATATATTGTAAATTTTGCGATGATTTAGCAATGTTAAAAAATGACAAAATTTCAAGTAATTTTATGGATCTTATTTTAAACTGAATTGACAAAAACAGTTCATGTATTTTGTGTAACGGCTATAGAGTTCTCTCCAATCACTAATAGCTCATTCCATCGAGTTAGATAATTTTTTGAACGGTGGCATTGTTTCATATGCCAAGATGGACTACGGGAATGATAACCGACTTGTAAATAGTGACTACCGAATCGATTACGAACTGTGCTGAGCG
Source organism: Acinetobacter sp. 12966 (assembly GCF_031196995.1). Taxonomy (NCBI): domain Bacteria; kingdom Pseudomonadati; phylum Pseudomonadota; class Gammaproteobacteria; order Moraxellales; family Moraxellaceae; genus Acinetobacter; species Acinetobacter sp. 12966. The sequence goes on along the minus strand of NZ_JAVIMC010000010.1, from coordinate 146,071 downwards.
TTTGCATTAATTGTTGTCTTTGCTGAATCAACTCAAGAGGTTGCCATAAATCATCAATGTGATGTTGACGGGGATGCAAACCACAAAATAAGACTCCAATTTTAATGTATTTTTTATTTTCTTTATATAAAACATCAATTTGTTGCATAGCTGCTTTTGTTAATATGCATAAATCATCTGTTGCATAATTTAGGCCTATCGCCTGAGAAGATGCTTTTTTATAAGGTGGTTTATCTGTTTTTTCATAAAGCATGACTTGAACGCAGGCGCACAGCTGTTCTTGTTTCATTAAGCGGCGATGAGCTCGGTTAAGATGAAAAATAAGCGCTTGTTTAATAATCTCAATGCTGGATAAAGCTTGAGCGAAACTACGTGATGCCAAAATTCGTTTTGTGATGATAGCAGGATCGTCAAGTTGAATACAGGATTGGCCTTTTAGCTCACGAATGGTACGTGCCATAACCACAGAAAAAGCTTTTGCTAGATGATGCTCATTGGCAAAAGTTAAGTCTAAGCATGAGTAAATCTCATAACTTCGTAATTGTTTGACTAATTGATAGCCAATTCCCCAGACTTCTTTGACTGAAGTGTGTTGCATGAGGTCTTCAAGAAGCAAAGGATCTAAAGTGGTGAAATTACAGATTCTATTAAAGCTTCTAATTTTTTTAGCATAGTGATTGGCTAATTTTGCTTGAGTTTTTGAATATCCGATGCCAATACAACAAGGTAAGCTTAGCCATTCTTCTAAGGTTTCTACGACTTTGACACAGTAAGAATGGATATCTAGAGATTGAAGGTAAGGGGTAAGACGAATAAAACATTCATCAATAGAATAAGCTTCTAAATCATCGGGCGAGAAAAACTCACCAAGAATTGAAAAAAAGCGACGTGACATTTCAGCATATAAAGTGTAGTTGCTTGAATAGACGTGTACACCTGCTTGAAGAGCTTCTTGTTCGATTTGATACCATGGGATACCCATTTTGATACCCATATTTTTTGCTTCTTCACTGCGTGATACAACACATCCATCGTTATTAGAAAGTACTACGACAGGCACGCCAATAAGTTTTGGGTTAAATAGTCGCTCACAACTGACATAACAGTTATTAATGTCTACAAGCGCATAAATTTCGCGGTGTGAGATTTCCATTATGATTCGCCCCATTAAAAATATTGGTAAAGCTACATATTTGTATGGGTTTTCATAAACACAGCGATGTGGAGTGTGAAATGAAAAGTTGGATTTTGAATATGTAACAAAATCAAGTTAACAAAATTTTTAGCAGAATGCTAGGGTGGTTCTGTGGGTTTAACTTAGGTTAACCATGGAAAAAATAGATAAGGTTTTAATATTTTTAAAAAAAAGGAGATCGCATCGATCTCCTTTTTTTTTATGACACATTCAACGTCAGTTTTTGATTACCACTTATGACTATAAGTTACTTTAAGCGTTGCACCATTTGCCACTAAATGGCTAGTGTTATCGCTAGTTCGTAATAATTGGCTATAGAGAGGATAATACTTGCGGTTAAACATGTTCTCTAAACCAATCGTCACAGTGTCTTTTTTGTTAAGCGCAAAGCTACTGATTAAATCTGCTGTTGTATAAGTTTTTACATCATAGCGACCAAAACTATTTTTGCCATTTAAGCGGTAATCTTCTGAACCAAAGTAAGTGGCTTGTAGACGATTCGTCCAAGTTTCCGTTGGACTATAAGAAATATAACCTGTGAGTTTTAATGGTGGAATACGGAAACCTGTCATGTCTTGTTCAGCACCGTTTTGAGGTTTTTCACGGCCTTTCATCCACGTAACACTACCACCAGTTCCCCAAACATTGGCATCATCAAGATAATCAAAAGTTGCTTCAATACCAGTGACTTTTTCTTTGGTTCTAGCGAGTACTAAACCATTGTTGAACGATTGCACAGCACCTAGGTCGGAAGTGGAGTGGAAGACCGCTAAACTTGAAGAGAAGTTATTGAAGTTCCCTTTCCAGCCTAACTCGTAGTTATCTACTTTCACGGGTTCTAAGAATGACGAACCAAGGTTAAAACCTTCACCAGCATTACGAATAATCAAACCAACATCAGGTAATTGGAAACCTTGGTTAAAAGATGCATAAATCGAGTGTTTGTCATTTGGAGAGAAAGTCACGTTAGCATTGTACAACCATGCATCAGCTTTCACTTTTCCGCCCTCGACGGTGTAAGGGTTGGGCTTACCTAATTGTGATAAAGGAACAAAGCTATCAATTTGGGCATAGCTGTCTTCATAACGCGTACCAGCTTCTGCTGACCATTGGTCATTAAAGCGGTGTTTTAACTGTATAAAACCACCCATACTTTGCGTGGTGAGTTCAGGTAAATAAGTAAGTTTGCCAATTTTTACAAACTCTAAGCCACCAGATTGATCATAAATGTCAGGATCGAAAATATCTAAAGGCATTTCGCTTTTTTCGCGGCTAAAGTCACCACCCCAAACCAATGATGTATCACCTAAGAACTCAAGTGGTGTGGTCACAGTTAAACGGCTACCGAGTACGTTATTTTCTTGATAAATCTGATCGACTTGCTTACCACGATTCGCATTTCCACGCGCATCAAACGGTGAAAAACGTGTAAAGAAGTCGCGGTAATAAATTTGAGCATCAACCTTATTGCCAAAAAAATCTTTATGGTTGTAAGTCAAATTGTATATCTGGTTTTCATTTTTATTTTGGTCTTTGAGCTTTAAGCCTTTAATTGCTTTTGCTGGTACAGTTCCAGCAGCGGCATTCTTAACACTTGGATCAGATGCATAGTCTGAATCTTGCTCAGCATTATAGTAATTTGCAGCGAATTGTAGATATTGGTTGTCATCAATATGGTAACCAAGCTTACCGCCTACGCTGTAGCCATCGGAGTCATATAAATCACCCTGACTTGGTTCTGGTGCAACACGGTCACCACTTGCATCGTACGGGCTACCAATACGTTGATAACCAAAGTCGAACGCGTAATCAAAGGCATTAAAGCTACCTGTGAAATATTGGTGAATATCGCCACTTAAAGCATTAGAACGGAAATTTGTTAAAGGTGTTTGAAGCCCAACCACGGTTTTAGCTGTAGGTTCACCGCCCGCAGCTTTTGTAGTAATTGAAATAATACCGCCCGCAGCACCGCCACCATAAATTGCGTTACTGCCGCGAATCACTTCAATATTTGCAATACTTTCAGGATCAATTGCTGAAAGTCCGCGTGATGTGTCACGTGTAAGGTTCATCGGCACGCCATCGACTAAGATGAGGGCATTACGACCACGTAAGGTTTGACCGTAATCGGTAATGGTGCGGCTTGAATCGGACAAACCCGGTACGGCTTTTGCTAAAACAGTCGCAATACTTCCAGATGAACCATTTCTTAAAAGTTCAATTTGTTTCTCATCTAGCTTGGTGACTTGTTTGGCAGAGGTAGAGAGTTCATCTGCGCGTGAAGCAGTAATTGTAATTGTCGGGAGAGCTTCAGGCTTTTTTTCAACATCTGTTGTCTCAGAGGCTGAGGCTGCAAAGGCCGAGTTTGAGAGAAAGATGGCCCCACCAAGTGAAAGGACTGGAATGATATTTTTTACTTCAGACTTCCTCGTAAAAAGCTTATTACTCTTCTTATTTCCCATTGTCTCGCCCTGAGAGTGATTTTAAATTGTCAGGATTATAAATGAGAATCATTGTAATTAACAATATTATTAATTGCTTTAAAATAATATATTTGAAATTTATTCAAACCCTTTTAGGGGAATAGGTATTTATTCCCCTAAAAGGGTTTGAACAGTGATTAGGTGTTCTTAAAAGTATTGAGGTGGTTTTGATGAGCACGGCGAATAATGCTTCGGTCATCTCCAAGTACAAAAAGCTGAACAGATTGTTGTTTCCAAGCAGCAATATCTTCAGGTTTTCGGGGAATTGCGCAGAAATGCTTTTGGCTGTTTTTAGTCTTTGCATACATCTCTTGAACTTTTTTTTTCACTTTTGGATGGCTGGTTTGCCAAGGCATTCCCATAGATTGAGAAAGGTCGGCAGCACCTTCCAGAATAATATCAATACCTTCAACTTTTAAAATTTCATCAAGCTGTCCTAATCCTTCCAAGCTTTCAATCATAGCAATGACAACCGTTTCGCTTGCTGCGTGTTGAACAAAACTAGCTAAATCATCCATGCCGTATCGATTCAACCTTGTCGAATTCAGTCCTCTTTGACCAAGCGGCATATAGTGGCAATAATTCACAGCTTCTCGTGCCTGCTGGGCATTTTCAATACGCGGGAAAACAATACCCGTTACCCCTGCATCGAGCAGAGGTAGTACTAGATGGTTAGCGCTTAGAGGAACTCTGACAAAAACATCAAGATTCATGGCTCTAGCGGCTAAAATCATGATCTCGACTTGGGATGTACTGAATAAAGTGTGTTCCAAGTCGATAATAATAAAGTCATAGCCCGCAAGTGCTAGTTGCTCGACATTAATCGGAGAAGCTACGGAACAAAATATTCCGTAAAGCATCTCTCCATTTGCTATTCGTTTCTTAAAAGAAATCGAATGCTTATTCATATTCAATTTCCTTAATGAGGCTGAGCGGGTTCGGCGTGGTTTGTACTCTTAAGCGAATTTCCGGAAGGAAACGGCGGCTTGCAAGCTGTTCAATATCGATGGTGTCATCTGTAAATTTAAACAATTCATATCGCTCTGCAAACTCTGGGTGAGCTTCTTTATGTTGATTGATGATGGTTCTTAACATGGTCCAGAATTTGATTTCATCGAAGTCATAATGTTCATTTAAGAAAATCGCTAACTCTGCCAAATTTACAAACCAAAGCGCATCTTGGGTAAAATCTCTTAACTCATTTGGAGAATGGGTTTCCAAGAACGAGTTCGGGTTAATCTTGGCATGTTCTTTTGGTGCATCTTGTAAGTTAGGTAAAAGCTCGGGCTCACGTAAAAGATGACGACTAAAACGAATTCCATCGTGGAAATCTTTCAATGCAGCTTTAACGGGTAAGCCATTTTTATGAATCAGTACCATGTTTTGTGCATGTGACTCTAAAGCGAGGCCGTGGCACCATAAAATATGCATGATTGGTAAATAAGCATTGGTGAGTAATTTTTCTAACCAGAACTCGATACCGTACTCTTGAATCCACTCATCGATTAGCGGTTTTTGGTCCGTATCAACTTGCATTAGTCCTGTTACTGGCGTTGCCGATTCGCCTTCTTTTAAGTAGCTGTAAATACTTTCGCGCCAAATGCAGGCGAGTGCGCCGTATTGAACAGGTAGCGCAATTTGCTGGTTCACTGAAAGGCCGCCAATCTCTCTTAAAATAACAGGCTTGCGCTGTTTTTCTAAAATAGGGTCTTGTTCAACAATGTTATAAAGCCAATCACTCATTTTTGCCGCATTTTGAACGGTATGTGGTGCCAATACACGAGAGGTAGAAGTATTGACTAAGTTCATTGCCAACTTGAGAGAAAGCGCCGAGATATCACTAATATTCGATAAGGTTCGAATTGACTGTTGCGGTAAGTAAGTCGGACCTTCAATATCTAACGGAATGATCAGTTGGTTGCTGATTGCATCTTGATAATATAATTCAATAATTTTATCCCACTGCCATGGATGAATTGGGGTCAGGATATAATCTTTAAAATCTACATTTTGCTCTTTCAATTGATCATTAATAGTTTGTAGATCTTTTTCTGAAAAATGCTGCTTATAAAGCTGCTCTAAGTTAATGGTTTCACTTAAAACCAGTTTGCATAAACTGTTATGAGTCGCTGCCCATTTAACCGTAAAACCTTCAGAAAGCTCAGGTGCATATTTTTGATTTTCTTTTAAATCGAAGCCGATACGAGACTTAAAGCTTGGATGGTATAAATGCGCATTTGTAATCCTTGCTTCTTGTTCTAAATAAGGCAAAGTTCTTAAAGGTTGGGCAGGTGCTTGGCTCAAAGTCTGCGCATGTTTAACGTAAGTTAAATTGAGTTCATCATTAAAGTTTTGCCATTTAACTGGGTCAGCTTCAATAATATTTTTTAGATCGGCAAGTAGCATTTTTAAGTTAGGACGAGTTTCAGCGCCTAAAGTAATATCAGAACGGACTAAGCTTGAAGGATCTAGCTTAATTCGTTTAAAGCTGAAATGTCGTTTAGCTGCGCATGTATAGAAAACTGTATCGGAAATATAAAACTTGATCTGACCTTTAGAAAGTTCATATTTAAACGTATTTTCAAAAATAAGCGCTTCTAATAATTGGCCCATCACTCGATTTTCTGCAAGAGTCTTATAGTTGGCTTGCTGTGTCGGTTGAAGAGAGCAAAGGGCCTCTGCACCGCGATATTTATAAATAGGATTTTCAACTTCAATCCAGATTGGATTGCCACCACTGTGGTAGAGCGTATTTAACATATTTGCCTTGATTGGTAGTGTGAGTGAATTAATTAATAAATCGCGGTAGTGCTGACCTTTATCGGTAAAGCTTTCTTTAGTGAGCGTAAGGCGAGTGGCTTGCCATAGCACGCTTTCTTCAATAACCGTAACTCGTGAAATTGCGCTGATGAGATGCGCAATATGGTTGATGACGAGGTAATATTTTAAAAAGGTCCATGCATCTTTTTGAGAGAACCAAACGGTACTATCTTCAGAAATAGATGAGTCATCTTCTATCATTTCTGGAACAATACTAATGCCTTCCATATCTCTAAGAATGAGGCGATGTGGATAGCCATTTTTAAATTCCATTAAACTGTTTTGCATATGCGCCTCTACACTAATGCCTTTGTTTGCAAACAATTCAATTAATGGAATGAGTGAAACTTTAACGTACTGTTTCCACCAAAAAGTAATGAAGTCTTTTGCATCAGGTGCTTGTAAATTTTGGTTGGGTGCAGCTTGTTGAATAAAGCTTAGTAGAGGAGTTTCATGGTGCTCATTTTCTTCAACTAGGCCACCGAGCATTCTGGTATTTTCTAATACATCAGGTGTGAGTCCAGCTCTATAAATAATGCCAAATGAACTTTCAAGCTCTGGAATTTTGACTGTTCTTGCTTCTAGTTCCGGCAGAATCACAAGGTCAGGATATTGTTCATTAATCTTGTGATTGATAATAATTTTGCTTGCATCAATAGCTCTTTCCATTTCATCCATTGGGTTATTACGAATGAAACTGGTAATACGCACGTCAATTGAGAGTTTTAAAAATAGGTTCGATTGAGGCAGCCAGACTGTGCGAACTGATGAGGTTGGCCATACGGTTTGGCCTAATGCACCCAGATGTATGATCTCTTGACTGTCTAAATATTTCTTTAAAGATGGATGTTGAACTAAGAAGTTGGCTTGCCAAGGGTGGGTCGGCATAAGCTCATAATTTGCTAAGTTTTCTTGCAAACGCTCTTTCGCAGTTTCTAAAACTTCATCTTCAATACGGTGAGAAGGTTCGGTCTCGCTGACTAGCTTTTCGATTAAAGAAGAATGAATCGCGAAGTAGTGTAGCTGGAAACTTGCGTCTAACTCAGGGCTATACTTTTTCATGTCTTCTTTAGAAAAGCCTAAGTTGGCTTTAGAGGTGACATGAAAAGGGTGGCCATATAACATGCCTTGTTCAGTAGCCTGAAAACCACTTACTGCATTAGATGTTGTTTGAGATGGTCTATTTTCTAAAAAGAATTTTGTGTTCTCTATACTATTGGCAATATCGGAATAAAGGTTCTTGTTCTGGTTTTTGTCTTTAAATAAGCTATTTAACTCATCGGTAATGAGCTTCACTAACTTTTTAGGATCAGTTAGAGAGTCAAATGTATTTTCGCTTAAGTTTTGCAGAGCAAAGCTACGTTGATATCGATGATAGCCAGTGGTTGAGAAGTGTTGAACTGCTCCATAAACAATCGTATTAGACGCATTAAACGTGTAAGAAAAATAGATCGAGTTCGGCTGTTCCGCATCTTGTGTAAATAAAGGAGAGTCTTGAGCTGGGATAATGTGCTTTTCAAGATCTACTTTAAGTTCACGAAAGAAAGTATTCAGGTACTGTTCGAAAAGTTTATAAGACCATGCATCGGTTGTAATAATTGAGTTCATTCTTGTGCCTCTTCTAAAATTGTATCCATTAAGAATCTGTTCAAAATCACCACTAATCCCGCACCAATAAAAAATAAAGAAGTGCAGATTAATGCGGCTGTAATATTGAAAAATGAGTAGGTAAGCGTGATGGTGATCGGACCAAAAAGTTGGCCTAAGACAAAGGCACTGTTAGAAATGCCGATCACTTTTCCTTGGCTTTGAGTGCCAGCTTTTAGAGAAATCGTGTGTAAGATCGAAGGAATAAGCGCTGCAAAGCAAAAACCTTGTATGAGTCGTAATACGAGAATGAGCCAGAGATTCGAAACCCATATCAATGCGAAAATCGTGATGCCACAAATTAAAGAGGCATAGATAAAATTATTAAAAGAATCTCCTTTGTCATCATTTCTTTTTCCCCAATAGGTTGCCGCAATAAAAGCAGCTCCCCATGAAAGTGCATGGATTGTGCCTGTTAAGCTTGCAGCAGATAACGATGAGTGAATGTTTTGGCTTATTTCACTAATGTATAAAACGAAGCAAGACACTAAACCAAAACCACCGGCTTGCACCAAGATGCCGGCACTCAACCAAGAAAAAATTGTTCTATCAAAAAAGTCTGGAATTTTAGATTTTTCTTTGGTTTTTACAGCCTCAGTTTTAACTGGATTGGCTAATAAAAAGGATGCGATCACAATTAATATAACTACAATAAATGCAGTTGCATTAAGTAATATTTCAACCCGCCAGTGGTCCATAAATATACCGCCGAGCACGGGACCACATAGGCAAGCTAGCGCAACACTACTTTGTAGTTGTCCAAAAGCGGCACCTCGTTGTTGTTCATTCGAAAGATATGAAACATAGGCATTCAAAATGACGGAAAGACCGCAAAAACCGAGCAAAATCCGCGCAAAAATAAATAGGTATAAATGCTGGGCGCTCGCCATGAGCAGTATTGAAATACAGAAGCCAGCCAGAGAAAGTAACAAGGCTTTTTTATGGCCGAATGTGTCGGATAGGTGCCCCACAATTGGTGCGGTAAATAAACTACCAATGGCTGGAGCCGCGAGTGCCAAACCTGCCCAGATTGTGGGAGCACTCATATGCGCCGTTAGTTTTTCCATATAAAGCGGCATGATCGGAATAAGCACCATGAGCCCGAAAGTGGAAAAAAACTGACAGAGCAAAATAATGAAATGATCTAGGCGAGATGAGCGCATGATTTAGATATCCATGGTCTCATAGCTAGAAACAGATAAGCTGTGATAAGGGTTTGACGTGGTTCCGATTTTGCTTGGCATTCCTGTTGAGTCGCTTTCTTGAGCGAGTAAAGGTGTAAGTAGCTGTTTGAACGGCCAAGTCTTATTGTCAAAAAGATAGGTTTGAATCTGGGATTTTGTCTGTTCTGAAATCGGTTGGGTTTCTACAAAACTCTGAATAATGTCTTGAATCATTTCCCAGAAATCGCTTTCTGAACGATCTGTATATTTCAAGGTAGCTAAAGCAATTGGGTAGAGGTTAATTTGAATCCCTAATGTGATGAAGTAGTTAAATAAGTCTTCATTCTTACTAAAGATAAGATTGTTTGGCGTGCTCGTGTCGATGGTATAGGTTGGAGGAGTAAACCCACTTTCTTCAATGGCTGGTGTACATATTCTTAAGGTATCGTGGTCACGCAAAATAAAGCATTTGAACTTATTATTTTCATAACACACCATAGTGTTTTGCCCATGGCATTCAGGCATGATTCCTTTCGACCAAAGCGTTAAGAATGTTTGAATAAAATGGACACTGAGGTCTTTTAATAATGACCATTTATCACCTTCAACGCCTAAAGTTTCCCAAGGGTCAACATAGATGCAGCTTAAAGCCGACATGGTAATTGGTGTGACGTTTTTATCTTGGCAAAAGTCGGGTAGATGTCTGACTTGGCAACCGATTACACCTAAATTTTTTACAATGTGTTCTTGTTTACCCAGTACCCACCAGTGAGTTTCGTTACTCAGAAAGAGTCGGTTTTTTAATAAAGGCGTTTCATTAATGACTTCATTTAAAAAATCGTAAGCCGTATGCCCATTCATTAAATAACGTCCAGGCATAGAACGGATCGCACCTAATGTTTTGGCATTTGTTGATAGTTTTAAATGCAGATTAGGGTTTGCGTTATGAATGAGAGTTCTTAAAGATGAAGTCGGTAAACCAATTGTCGTGACATGGTTCAGGTCAATACCGTCATACTTATTTTCTTCAAATTTTAAATAGCGATGTTGAGTCTCTAATAAAGGAAGTGCTAAGTATTCATCTGAAAGCTCGGCCATTTTTTCAGCAATAAGACTTTCCTCAACTTCTGTTAACAGAAGCTCTTTATGAGGAATCGATTCCATATTATTGATCACGTCATCTTTCTTAAATGCCCACCAATACACCTTAATTTCTTTTTGAGTTGTGAGTGGTGCAAGTTCACCTTTTGAGTGAGCGAATGGATGAAATGGACGATCAGCTACCAGCGATAGCAACTCGCTTTTGATTAAAGGCGAAGAAAATGAAAGTGCTAACTGCAAAATCTGAGGGATTTTTTCAGCCGTTACTAAGTTGTCGAGCCAATAATCAATCGCTTTTTGATGATGCGGTGAAGGCCACCAAGAGGCTTTTGTTAAATAGGTAAATACTTCAGAAATAGAAATTTTAGAAGTTGTATTACTCAAGACGTTATGAAGTAAAACTTCCGGTTGAGTAACATAGAAAGGATTTACACCATCTACTTTTAAACAGCTGAAATAGAGTTCCAACTCATCATTTAGAGTAATTGCCAGATAAGGCTTTTTATAGGAAATATGATCTTTAAAATCTCCATAATTCTCCATGTAGAGGGCATCTATTGTTTTTTGTAGTTGTGCTGTGTAAATCCGATCTAACATTTTAGTTATTCCTATTCTTATAAAAGTGGTAGAACCGTGCCAACGTTTTGTTCTTGTGCGGCATTGAAGAACCATTTAGCGCAAACAATGTCATCAATCGCCATGCCCATTGGGTTGAGCAAAATGATTTCATCTTCGTGTTCGCGGCCGTTTTTATGACCAATAATGATGTCGCCAAGTTCAGCATGTAGTTTTTCACGGCTGAATAAGCCATCCTCAACCAGCACGTTGATGACTTTCTTTTCTCGGTTTGATTGGTCCCAGTCATCCACAATGACTTTGTCCACTTTTAAGAAGACTTCGGGCTCGATATCCATAATTGAAATGTTTGAAACAAAGCAGCCTTTTTTTAGCCACTCAAAAGGAATGTAAGGCTTATCTGAAACGGTACAGGTAATGAGGACATCGGCTTGCTGAATCGCAGACTTTGCGCTGTTATGAATTTCAATTTCTAGATGTGGATATTCCGATAAGAACAGTGCTTTGAGTTTTTCAGCTGCTTCAGGGTTTACATCAAATAAATGTACTTTTTTCACTTGAGCATATTGTTCAAGCACAGTCTTAATCTGCATTTGTGCAATTGGTCCGCAGCCAATCACGGTAATGTCTGTAAAGTCTTTTTTCGCTAGATACTTAATCGAAACACCGGTAATTGCAGCAGTTCGCATTGCACTGATGAGGCTGCCTTCCATCACTGCAACTGGATAATTTGTTTCTGAGTCATTTAAAACAATCAGTGCGCTGGCACGCGGAATATTGAATTTTTTAGGGTTATGTTGTCTTGAACCAATCCATTTGATTCCGGCAATCGGGTCGTTGCCGCCTAAATAACAAGGCATTGCGATAATACGGTCGGCAATATGGTCTGCACCTTGCCAGCGAAGATAAGGTTTTAAGGGTTGTACAAACTGCTTATTTGCATGCAAGGTTAAGCCTTCAGTAATCGCTTCAATAAATGAATTACTATGATTTGCGCCAAGATTTAATAAATCTGATTGACTTAAATAGCGAAGGGTAGCCAAATTGCTCATGAATATTTCCTAAGGAGAAGGTTAAACAACATTTTGTAAAGTAAGGTTTTCTTGGCGTCGTACGTTTCGATTGAAGTGACGCTTCTTGATCATTTCGAACCATTCATCTTCATAAACCAGATCGAGGTAACGATCGCCGCGATCGGGCAACAGCGTTAAGATGCATGATCCATCAGGAATGGTTGGAATCAGTTTTTTGATGGCTGAAATAGATGAGCCGCTTGAACCACCTGCAAAAATTCCTTCATGCTCAAGGAGTTCTCGGCAACCGAGTGCCGATTCATAGTCATCTACATAAATGACATCATCAATTTCATCGGGGGAGAGCAGCGGTGGGACTGTACTTGCACCAATACCGGGAATTTCGCGTGGACCAGATGTGCCACCGAACAAGACAGAGCCGACAATATCGACTGCGATGACTTTTAATTCCGGGAACTTTTCTTTAAGGCGACGAGATACGCCCATAATCGTGCCGGAGGTACTTGCTCCAATCACGAGGTAATCAATCTTGCGATCAATTTGATTTAGGATTTCTTCTGCTTCTCCAAAATAATGGCTTTTCCAGTTATTTGGGTTTGCATACTGATTAATCCAAACAGCATTTGGAAGCTGTTGGCAGAGTCGCTTTACAGTGTCAATTCTGGTTTTTAAATAACCGCCGTTTTGATCTTTTTCAGAGACCATCTCGATATTGGCTTTATAAAGCTTCAACATTTGTAAGTTTGCTGAGGCAATTTTGGGGTCAATAACGGCAGTAAATTTTAATCCATATATTTTGCAAGCCATTGCAAGCGCAATCGCTAAGTTGCCTGATGAGCTTTCAACAATATGACTATCTTTATTAATGACTCCAGATTTTAGGCCTTCCTGTAGCATGAATAATGCTGGACGGTCTTTAATACTTCCTCCTGGGTTTAACAATTCCATTTTCGCAATCACTGAGACTGATTGATGCGTGAACAGCCTTGATAGTTGTAATAGTGGCGTTTTACCTATGCATTCGAGAATATTTTCATGGATCATGGTAGACCTTCTCAGGTTTTTATGTGATGTGAATGATAATGATTATTAATTAAATTATTATTACCATTTGTGCCATGATTGTTGCGGTTTGTAACTCAAAAAGGGAGGGACTTAGAGGATTTTTCACTAATTTTTTTTGTGTAATTATTTGAATCGTAATATTTAAGTTTTACAAAAGGATTAATAAATAAATCTTTTTAAATATAACGACATAGGCAATAAATTACTTTAGGGCTAAAAAAATTAATTTAATTAAGACAGATGCGAGAAATTATTTTGAAGAAATAAAATGAAATTTATGACTTGATCCACATCCTTTGTACATCACTATTTTGTAGAGATCATAGATAGATTTAAGGCTTAAAAAAGAGAAAAGTATTTAAAGACTGACTTAAGATGCTTTGAATAATGAGCTGAAATTGATTAAGTGGCAGTTATTGATATGGAAATGTCTGAAAATGATAAGTTTTAGTTGGTTATGATCGAAACCATAAGAACTATATTTAATAGATGGGTTGAGTCCTTTAAATATAGTAATGCGTATAACGCATTTGTCTTATGGGTCTTTCAAGCTGTCTTTGTTAAAAAGACAGCTTTTTTTATGATGATTGAGTTTTAGTATTTCTTAGTGCTTAGCTTGATTGTAGCAATCAAGATTGATGCATTGGTTACTTAGTTCTATGATTTGAGCAGGGGTTAATTGAAGTTTTTCCCATTTTTGCATTTGTTCAAATAGCCAATGAAAGTCTTCAGGTTGAGGGGCAGCATTTTCTTTAACCAAATGCTTTACAATATTTTGAATCATATAATATTTATCGACATGCACTTCTTCAGAACAATGAAATCGGACAATTCCAAACTCGACCAATAACTTTAAGACAGGTACAAAATCTTTCAAGTCACTTAATTCTTTTTGAGCTTTCATAATTGCTGTTGTGAGTGCAATTAAAGTTTGAGGATGCTGTTCAGCCCACTCTTGAGTTACCGCGAGAACTTTATCTGCCACATTGGGAATAATGTCCTGACTTGAGCATACGATTTTACTTAGACCTAAAAGTTCGCCTTGTGTATTCCAAGGCTCTCCTACACAAAAACCATCAATCACATGGTTATCTAAAGCTTCGACCATATATGGTGGTGGAAGTGCTTTGAGCTTGAGCGTTTGAGCTATTTTAGAGTCTGCCAAAGCGAGCCATTCTCTTAAACAATAATGATGAATTGAATGTTTAAATACATGGGCTAAGGACAAAGGATGATCTGCTTGAATGTATTGAGTTACTTTTAGAGCTGTTGCTTGAGCATCCTCATTTTCTTTAATAGCCAGTTGATGAATTAATTTTTGGCTTAAGCTAATAAAAGCACGGTTTTTACTTAAAATGAGAGGAGTTTGCAGTGCAATACCAATTTGGTCGGCACCCACTGCTGCGGCAGGAAGCATGGCAGATAAACAATGTGCGGCATCCAATAAGCCAAAAGCCAAACGGTCGCGTAGACTTGCCCATGATGCTTCTTTAACTAAAGTAACATCTAAACCGACTTCTTCGAAGAAACCTTGCTGTTTTGCCCAAAGCAATGCAAGACAATCAAGTAAAGGAATATAGCCGAGTTGCAATTGAGTCTTTTCTAATGTGCTCATTTATTCATCCTTTAGTTGATCATTTAGTAATTTTTGGGCATCAAGTAAACGCCTCGCCATTTCCCCAATGGTTATACGATGGCTCATGGCATTTTTCCTGAGTAATTGAAAGGCTGTATCTTCAGGTAAGCCATGCAGTTGCATGAGTAATACTTTGGCCTTTTCAACATCTTTACGATCTGCCAATTTGGTTTGAGCTTCTTTTAAGTCACCTTCAAGCTTTTTATGCTTTTTATATTGCTCAATCGAGATTTCTAAAATGGTATGTAAGCGGGCAGGGTCTATGCCATCTACAATATAAGCAGTTACTCCTGCATCTATGGCTTGTTTGATGGTGTCTTTATCTGAATTTTTAGTGAATAGAACGGTTGGCAGGTCATAACTACTCACACAACTTTCAATAATGTCACGATGAGGATGATCCATATCGAGCAAGATCACATCGGCTTGTAAATCTTCAAGACGAAAAATATTCAAGTGGTCCAAAGTAAGGCAGGCAACCACTTCAAAGTCATTTTCAAGCAGACTGTTTTTTATATAGTCGGCCCGCGCATGATCATCATCAATAAGAGCTATTTTGAGTTTTGGCATAAGGTCAGAAAATCAGGCTAAGAAAATGCGCCAATTCGACGCGTTTTTTGTTATCAATTTTTAAGCAAGATTAGTGCCATCCAAAACTAAACTAAAAATCAGGATTTATTGGCAATTTAAGAAGTCAAAAAATCGATATGATCAATATTGGTGCAAGAAGACGATTCATTTTGTGGCAAGACGTATTTCTATTTAAACCATTTAAGTATAGAGCTTTGGTGCAAATTGAATAAGACATTATTTTTATATGAGAAGCAGGAAAATTATATCTATATGAAAATAAATATAAAAATTATTAATTTCGAATTTTAAAACAATTGGCATGCAAAATGCTTACTTAATTACAGGTCGAAGACGACCATAAGTTTTAAAGACGGCCAACGATGTCCGTTCTGATCGAATTTGTGAGTGCAACTGTACACACAAAGAATTTACGTTCAGTCGGAGTGAAGGCCATGTCTTTATTTTTATTGCATAAAAAAGTTACATCTGAATTATTTAATTTTTCAGTTCCAGCGATGCGAGCCTTCTCTATGAGGGGGCTCGCTTTTTTTATTTCTTTTTATGACTTTGCTGTGCATTGGGTGTCATTAACGAGTGGGAAAAATGGATTCCAAGCAGCTAAATGCTTTGTGAGATTGATTCGCTTCTCGGTAGAACACAAGGCAAAAAAACAACGTCTATTTGAGAACGCAATAACGCAGCTTAAAAGCAACGTGATTTGAGGAGAAACACTATGAAATTGGTAATGATTGGTCATGGTATGGTGGGCCACAAATTCATCGAAGCCATTTTAGAAAAAGCAGATGATGAACTGGAAATCACGATTCTCGCGGAAGAACCTCGTATCGCGTATGACCGTGTACATTTGACAGAATATTTCTCTGGGAAATCAGCAAAAGATTTATCTTTAGCACGTTTTGATTTTGCCGATGCGTATGGCATTGACCTGCGTTTAAATACTAAAGCAGTGGCGATTGATACGACTGCACAAACAGTCACCACTAATCATGGTGATGTTATCAGCTATGACAAATTGGTGTTAGCTACGGGTTCGTATGCGTTCGTTCCACCAATTCCGGGTAATAACCGTGAAAACTGCTTTGTTTACCGTACCATTGAAGACTTAGACGCGATTCGTGCAGCAAGTTTAAACGCTAAAACAGGTGTGGTCATCGGTGGTGGTTTACTTGGACTTGAGGCAGCCAAAGCATTACGTGATTTAGATTTAGAAACACATGTTGTTGAGTTTGCTCCACGTTTAATGGCGGTTCAAATTGATGACCTAGGTGGTAAAGTTCTACGCCGCAAAATTGAAGATTTAGGTGTAAAAGTTCATACACAAAAAGCGACGCAATCTATCGAATGTGGCAACAGCACTACACATGTAATGAAATTTGCAGATGGTAGCGAGCTTGAAGCAGATGTCATTTTATTCTCTGCGGGGATCCGTCCACGTGATGAACTTGCACGCAACAGTGGCCTGGCGATTGGTGAACGTGGCGGTATTGTCATTAATGATTACTGCCAAACGTCAGATCAAAACATTTATGCCATTGGTGAATGTGCGCTTTGGCAAAACAAAATTTATGGCTTGGTTGCACCGGGCTATGACATGGCACGTATTGCAGCAAAACACATTTTAAATGAAGAATGTCATTGCTTTGCTGGTGCAGACATGAGCACTAAGTTGAAGTTGATGGGTGTTGATGTTGCTTCTGTAGGTGATGCACATGCCATGACTCCGGGTGCATTAAGCTATTTCTATGCAGATGAGCATGCACTGGTTTATAAAAAGATTGTTGTAAATGCTGAGAAAACAAAATTGCTTGGCGCAGTTTTGGTGGGCGATGTGAAAGAGTACAACGACCTTTTACAAATGATGTTAAATGGTCTGGCTTTACCTGAAGTACCTGAAAGCTTGATCATGCCGGGCTTTGAACAATCAGCAGGTAAGTCTAGTGGTAGCGGTGTGGATTTACTTCCAGACAGCGCAACGATCTGTTCGTGTAACAACGTATCAAAAGCAGACATTTGCCAAGCGATTAGTGATGGTTCGACCTCTTTAGGTGCATTAAAGAAATGCACCAAAGCAGCAACCGCATGTGGTGGTTGTGCACCATTAGTGACACAAGTGTTGAAGTCTGAGTTGCAACGTCAAGGTGTGACTGTCAACAACCACATTTGCGAACACTTCCCGTACTCGCGTCAAGAGTTGTATCACTTGGTCCGTGTCAATGAAATTAAGACATTCGATGATTTGATTCATCAACATGGTCATGGTTTAGGGTGCGATATCTGTAAACCTGCTGCCGCAAATATTTTGGCATCTTGCTGGAATGATTTCGTCCTTGAGCCAAGCCACGCAGGCTTACAAGACAGTAATGACTACTATTTAGGTAACATCCAAAAAGACGGTTCTTACTCGGTTGTACCGCGTATGGCAGGTGGTGAAGTGACTCCGGATGGTTTGATTGCCATTGGTCAAATCGCGAAGAAATATAACCTATATACCAAAATTACTGGCGGTCAACGCGTTGACATGTTCGGTGCCCAAGTTCATGAGCTTCCATTCATTTGGGAAGAGCTGAATGCTGCGGGCTTCGAGTCTGGTCATGCTTACGGTAAATCATTGCGTACAGTGAAATCTTGTGTAGGTAGCACTTGGTGCCGTTACGGGGTAGATAACTCAGTTGGTTTAGCGATTGAGCTTGAAAACCGCTACAAAGGTTTACGTTCACCGCATAAATTAAAAATGGCCGTGTCTGGCTGTACTCGTGAGTGTGCGGAAGCACAAGGTAAAGACGTTGGTATTATTGCGACCGAAAAAGGTTGGAACCTTTATGTATGTGGTAATGGTGGTATGAAACCACGTCATGCAGAGTTACTTGCATCTGACCTTGATAAAGCAACACTCATCCGTTACATCGACCGTTTCTATATGTTCTACATCCAAACAGCAGACCGTTTACAACGTACGAGTGTATGGCGCGACAACATGGAAGGTGGCTTAGATTACCTTAAATCTGTAGTTGTGGATGATTCACTTGGTTTGGCTGCCGAGCTTGAGCGCCGTATGGAACATATTATTGGTACATATCAAGACGAATGGCGTACTGCGGTGGAAAATCCTGAAGTTCGCAAACGCTTCCAAACGTATATCAACGCAGGTGCAAATGAACAGGCTGATCCGCACATTCAATTTACAACTGAACGTGGTCAAATCCGCCCATTAACTGAAGCTGAACGTTCAGAAGACCGTATTCCAATGGTTGAAGCATAAAGGAGAGTTTCTATGAATATTGTACAAGACAAAAATATGCTTCCTGATGATCAATGGATTGATGTGTGTGCGCTCGATGATTTAACCCCAAACACTGGCGC
Source organism: Acinetobacter sp. 12966 (assembly GCF_031196995.1). Lineage (NCBI taxonomy): Bacteria > Pseudomonadati > Pseudomonadota > Gammaproteobacteria > Moraxellales > Moraxellaceae > Acinetobacter > Acinetobacter sp. 12966. The sequence goes on along the minus strand of NZ_JAVIMC010000010.1, from coordinate 127,397 downwards.
GGGTGCGCTCGTGGCTGGACAGGCTGTTGCGATTTTCCGTGTAGGACATGAAAAACGTGTTTACGTGCTGAGTAATAAAGATCCGTTTAGCCAAGCGAATGTCATGAGCCGCGGCATTATCGGAGATTTACAAGGTGAGCGTGTCATTGCATCGCCAATCTATAAACAACATTTTAGTTTGGCAACGGGCCGTTGTTTAGAAGATAAAGACCAAAAATTGGCGGTTTACCCGAGCAAAATTGTTGATGGCCGTGTTTGGGTCAATGCGGTGCCGCAGAAAACTTATATTACCAATACAGGTGTATCACAAGACAAACTTAAACTGGTGTTGATCGGGAATGGTTTGGCAGGGATGCGTTGTCTGGAAGATTTACTTGATATGGCACCAGATCGTTATGAAGTTACGGTGATTGGTGAAGAACCATGGGGTAACTATAACCGTATTATGTTGTCTCCGGTTTTATCGGGTGAAAAAACCATTGAAGACATTATGTTGCATCCACCAAAGTGGTATGACGATAAAGGCATTAAATTTATTGCCGGTGATAAAGCCGTAAAAATTGATCGCCCACGTAAAGTGGTTTACACCGAAAAAGGCCAGACAGTTGATTATGATCGTTTGATCCTGGCAACAGGTTCGGCACCATTTATTCCACCAGTTCAAGGTGTTGACTTAAAGGGTGTGTTAACTTTCCGCGATATTTATGACGTCAACACCATGATTGAATACTGCGATTCAAAAACCAATGCAGTGGTGATTGGTGGCGGTTTACTCGGTTTAGAAGCGGCGTACGGTTTAAAACAACGCGGTATGAATGTGACTGTGTTGCATTTGATGGATCGCATCATGGAGCGTCAACTTGATGGGCGTGCAAGTCATTTACTTCGTCATAGTATTGAGCAAAAAGGTATTCATATTATTACCGAAGCAAATACAGAAGCGTTAATTGGTGATGAAAACGGTCATGTGAAGCAAATCCGTTTGAAAGATGGCATAGTGTTAGATACTGACCTTGTGGTGTTCGCTGTGGGTATCCGTCCGAATATTGCTTTGGCACAAAGTGCAGGATTACGTTGCAATCGTGGTGTATTGGTAAATGACACCATGCAAACATTTGACCCAAGTATTTATGCAGTGGGTGAGTGTATTGAACATCGTGGTCAAACTTTTGGTTTGGTTGAGCCACTATGGGGCCAAGCTTTTATTTGCGCGACCCATTTGGCAGAACACGGCAGCTTAACTTTTAAAGCTCCGACCGTACCGACTCAGTTAAAGGTGAGTGGAGTCGATGTATTCTCGGCGGGTAACTTTGAGCCGAAAGATGATTATGAAGACATTATCCTGAACGATGAAAAACGCCAGATTTATAAGCGTATTATCATTCAAAGCGATCGAGTAATCGGTGCAGTATTGTTTGGTGATACCGAAGATGGCATGTGGTATGCAGAGTTAATTGCAGACCAAACACCTGTTTCTTCATTCAGAAATAAACTGCTATTTGGTCGAGATTTTGCATTAAAAAATGCAGGCTAAATAGGGAAAGGAGCAGTTATGAATAGTATTCCAAGCGTTGAAATCGATAGCTCCGATCATGTTGCAAAAACAATCAAAACAACATGTCCATATTGTGGGGTGGGCTGTGGTGTTAGCGTAAACGTCCAACAAAAACCTCAAGGACCTGTGGTGCAAGTTGAGGGGGATGCTGAGCATCCTTCCAACTTTGGACGCTTATGTATTAAAGGTAGCCGACTTGCGGATACTTTGGGGTTAGAAACACGTCTACTTCAACCGATGTTTGGTCGTAAGCCACATCGGACTGTAACCACATGGGATGCGGCAATTAACAAGATCGCTGATAAATTCCAATCTTGTATCGACCAATATGGTCGTGACAGCATTGCATTTTATGTTTCAGGTCAGCTTTTGACTGAAGACTATTATGTGGTGAACAAGTTTGTAAAAGGCTATTTGGGCACTGCAAATATCGACACCAATTCACGACTTTGTATGTCATCTGCGGTGGCAGGTCACAAACGTAGTTTCGGTGAAGATATTGTCCCTGCAAGTTATGAAGATTTTGAACATGCAGATATGGTGGTATTGGTCGGTTCTAATACCGCATGGTGCCATCCTGTGCTATATCAGCGGATTATGCAGGCTAAAAGCCAAAATCCAGATATGTTTGTGGTGGTAATTGACCCACGTTTTACTAGTACCTGTGAACAAGCGGATTTACATTTACCGATTTTACCGGGCCAAGATGTCGCATTGTTTAATGGCTTATTTCAATACTTATATCAAAATGGTCATGCCGATCAGGCTTTTGTTGATGCTTATACCGAAGGTTTGCAAGGAGTTTTGGCAAGCAGTCAGCCAGAAGCCGATATTGAATATGTAGCAAAGCGTACGGGAATTGCACTCGATAAGCTGCAACAGTTCTTTGAGAAATTTGCTCAAACTGAAAAAGTGGTAACACTATTTTCAATGGGTGTGAATCAATCAAGTCAGGGCGTAAATAAAGCCAACAGTATTATTAATTGCCATTTACTAACAGGCAAAATTGGAAAGCTTGGTGCTGCACCATTTTCAATGACAGGCCAACCCAATGCGATGGGCGGCCGTGAAGTGGGTGGCTTGGCAAATATGCTAGCAGCTCACATGGACTTAGATAACCCACTGCATCAAAAAGTCGTGCAAACCTTTTGGGATAGCCCATTTATTGCTAATCAAGCAGGTTTAAAAGCAGTTGATTTGTTCCGTGCTGTTGAATCAGGAAAAATTAAAGCCATCTGGATTATGGCAACTAATCCAGTTGTGAGTTTGCCAGATGCAGACCAAGTCAAACGTGCATTAGAAAAATGCGAGCTGGTCGTGGTGTCAGATATTTGTGCAGATACAGATACGACAGCATATGCTGATATTTTACTTCCTGCTTTAGGTTGGGGAGAAAAAGACGGTACTGTAACTAACTCCGAACGCCGTATCTCTCGTCAGCGTGCTTTCCTACCTGCTCCAGGTGAAGCAAAAGCAGACTGGTGGTTAGTGAGCCAAGTTGCGAAAAAATTAGGCTTTAATGGTTTTGACTTTGCTGGGCCTAGTGACATCTTTAATGAGCATGCCGCACTATCTGCACAAGATAATGTAGATATAGATGCGCGTGAAGAAAGTAGTATTTTTCGTTATTTCAACCTTAAAGGTTTGATGAACTTAAATACTGCTGAGTACGATGCTTTGCAACCTATACAATGGCCAGTGTGGGATAAAACCCAAGATGCTAAAGCCGTTCAGCAACTGTTTGGCAAGGGCCAATTTAGCTATAAAAATGCGAAGGCAAAACTGATTCCAACGGTCGCAATTGATCCGATTCATGCAGTTTCAGAAGACTATCCACTCATTTTGAACACTGGCCGTATTCGTGATCAGTGGCATACTATGACCCGTACTGGCTTGTCAGCAAACTTAACCAGTCACCGTGCAGAACCATTCTGTGAGATTCATCCGAGCGATGCGTTAAAGTTTGGTGTGCGTGATCAAGGTTTGGTTGAAGTTCGTTCAAAGTGGGGCAGTTGTGTATTACGTGTGACATTCTCATCGGGTGTACGTCGTGGGCAAATTTTTGCACCGATTCACTGGACTGAACAAGTTGCCTCCGACGCTCGTATTGGTAAAGTGGTTAACCCAGAAGTTGATGCAATTTCAGGCGAGCCTGAGTTTAAACATACGCCTGTCACCATTCAGCCGTTCTATACCACTTGGCAAGGTGTGCTCTATGTTCGGGAAGGATATGATTCGCATATCCAACAATCGCTACATCACTGTGCATGGTGGACTAAGGTCAAAATGGTTAAAACCAACCGTTATGAACTTGCAGACCGCCAAACTTTTCATGATACTCAAAAGAACCTGAAAAATTTCTTACCATTTGCCGATGAAACTTTTGAATGGTTAAGTATTGAAGATATCTCTTCACAACTGAGCCATAGTGTTATTTTGAAAGATGGCATTGTAATTGCAAGCTTATATATTGCACCGCCAGATTTATTGCCAGATCGTGATTGGGTTGCGAGTCTGTTTAAACGAGAACGTTTGAGCGCCTTGCACCGAAAAGCTTTACTTGCGGGTATGCCAATGTCGGCTACTAATAATGATGGGCCTTTGGTGTGTAGTTGTTTTAAAGTAGGTAAGAATAAAATTATCGACGTGATAAAAACACAAAACATTACCCATGAAAAACAGGTTACTGCATGTTTAAAAGCAGGTGGGAACTGTGGTTCATGTTTACCTGAGATTCGTGGCTTGATTAAAGTTTGCCAACAAGAGGTGGAAGTGTGAATAAGGGATATCCCGTAACTGATCTGGTCATTTTGGCGGGTGGACAAGCCCGCCGTATGAATGGTTTAAATAAGCTGTTACAGCAATTTGATGGCGATACGCAACTACTCAAAATTCATCAAAAACTAAAGTCATCTGTATCTGAAATTTGGGTAAATAGTCATCGTGATTATTCGATTTATCAAAGTATTGTGCCTGATATTAAGTGTTTTCAAGATGATGCTTCCGGTTTTTTCGGTCCACTTATGGGCATGAAAAGCGCATGGTCACATGTAAAAGCAGATTATGTTTTGTTTATTCCTTGTGATGTGACGTATATACCTACGCAAGTCGTTGCGAAATTACACAGCGCACTACGCAAAAATAAACAAGCTCAGGCAGCCTATGTTTCAATTAATGGAGATGCTTTATATCCATTTTGCTTATTAAAGCGTGAAAGCCTGATTACGATACGAGAGCAAATTGACAAACAACGATTAAGTTTGAAAGAGTGCTTTAAACTTTTACATGCACAAGTCGCCGTATTTCAAAAACAAAACTTATTTTTTCATAGCATTAACTCTTTGGATGAGCTCCAACAATATAAACAAATCAATGCTTTTAAAGAGATATTTACAGCAAGTTAGACATTATATTCTATCAATTTACAAAGTAAGGTGCATTTTATTTAATCAGATTAATCATTATTTATAAGTATATTTATTTCTGTTAATTTACATTTTTTACATTACGGGAAAATATTGTAGTGGATACCAATAAAATTGAAGAAACTAAAGAAAAGTCAAAATTCCCATATATGCTTATATTCACGATAGTGTACTTAGCAATGGTTATTTTATATTGCCTTTTAGATGTGAAGGGGATGAGAACTTTAAGACCAAATGAGTGGGGAGATTTTTTAGCTGGCTTCTTTGCACCTTTAGTATTTATGTGGCTAATTTATGGTTATCACCAACAAGGCAAAGAATTAAGTCTACAAATAGAAGAATTATCTAATAGTGTGGCGCAACAGAAAAGCTTAGCAATTACGGCTCAACAAGAATTAGATTTATTAATAGATAGAGAAAAGAGGCAAACAGAATTAGAAATCATTAATGCTCAGCCCTATTTCCATGTAAAAGATTTTGAAATTAAACAATTACAGACTCATGGTGCTCTATGTTTTATTTTCTCATTTAATTTAAAAAATAGTCGAAATCTATGCAGAAGTCTTTTTACAATGTATTCAAAAGATTATGTAAATAATCAACTCGTATGGGAAGGGGCTGATTTTTTACCAACTGATTTAGAAAAAGGAATAAATATTAATTTTAACATTCATTCCCGCTATGTCATTGATGAAAGGGAAGATATATCAGTTCTTTACTTAAAATTTTTTTATACTGATGCAATTGATGTAATAAGAATTCAAATTTTAAAAATCACTATAGATCATAATCAAATACTACCTCAATTAAATGTTCCTTATGCAATTTCATGGTTGCATAATAAAAACTTTACAGATGATCCTAATTATTATTAATTACATAAGTGATCTATTTTTAATCAATTAACGAGTAATGAATTCCATGGAAAACCCAGTACCACCTAAACAGCCATTCTATAAAACTTGGGTATTTTACAAAAAATGGACTTTTTGGGTAGTTGTTATTTATCTAAGTTTGGTTGTTATACATACCGTATGTTTAATATTCAGTAAAGGAGAAAATCGTCTTCTTAATTCGAATGAACTAGGGGATTTTTTAGCTGGTGTATTTGCTCCATTAGCTTTCCTTTTCCTTTATTTAGGATATTTACAACAAGGTAAAGAACTAAAAATTAGTAATGAAGCTTTTAATAAGCAATGTGAAGAACTTAAAAATAGTGTGGAACAGCAATCTAAATTAGTAAGTTTTCAACAGCAAGAAATTCAAGCTAAATATTTTGCAGCAAAACCTTTTCTAGAAATTAATCACGTTCGATATAGCTTTGAGGTAGAAGGAGGTAATACTATTCTGATTGATGGTGTTCCAGAATTTCAAGAACCAGAAGAAGTACTTAGATTAATATTTGAAATTAAGAATTTGGGTGAAGTTGCAAAACATATAACTGTTACTGACAGTAATAAAATGATTCAGTTAGATTCTACTTATGAAATTAAGAAAGATGGTACTGTAACTATTGTTTGTTACGTAGATGTTGATTATGTTGAGGAATTAATTGAACAACGTGCAGTTGAGTTTTATCTCGTTGTTAAATATTCCGATATATACGGAAGTAAATATAGAGACCTTTTAGTTGTCAAATTTTTTGAATATGATGGGCATGAAGATGCCCAAGTAAACGTCAGAATAGTGAAAAGAGATTATAAATAGTTTCTTCTCAAAAAATTAATCAAATACCCCCTTTTTCTTGATACCACTCATAATCATCAAAATTTAACTCTATCTCATCCTTAGATGTGATAGGGGTATCCCAATTTTATAAGCTCCTTTTTCAATTAGTTATGACACGAGGTATTGCTTATAACTAATCCAATTAATATTGGCTTGGTTTTCATTCTTTCGTCTACTGCAAAATTTTTTTATTTCTGATAGCCTGCATAACAGTGGGTACAGTAACAAGAATTAGCCCAGGTAATCCATTATCCAAGAGGGTAATTATTGTTCAAACAAGAGTTGCTATATCTCATTTTTGAATTATTAAATTTTTATTACTAAAGCTGAAAAATTCCAGCTATTTAGGAGAAATATGATGGGGTGGGAAATTCCAATTTTTCGTATCAGTGTAAATGGAAATCCAAGAGTTCTTGCATATTTGAGGCCTATTGCTTCTGAAGGATTTGTTGATGAATTGGTTTATATATATGAGCTTGTAAATAGTTCATTGATTGAATATTTTAAAGCTGAAAAATTAGAATATAAGCCTGAAGAATTAAGGTTGTGTTTTTTGAGTCAACAAGTTGATAGTTATAAACTTTGGCAGCCTCCAAAGCTAGGTTCTCAAGAAAATATTCATTTTATTTATAGTTTCGGGATTCATAACCTTCCTAGAGTGACTGCAATTGAAGTTCCGCATATCCCTGAAAATTTTCCACATATTTTCTGGGAGAAATCTGAAGAAACTACCAACATATAACAAGACTAAACCAATCATCATAGCCATCTAAATTTCGCTCTATCTTATCTGTTGATGGGATCGGAGTGAAACTAGTCATACGGGCTAACTGCATTCAATTTTGTGAGCCTGCAATAACTTTATATAATAACGAGGCTAATCTTATGGTAATCGGATACCAAAGGGGAGTGTTCCAACAGTTTCATTACCTCATTTTAAATTAGTGGATTTTTTAAACTTAATGATAAGGCAGAAATGATTCCATGCAGAATCCAACACCACAAAAAACACCGTTCTCTAAATCATGGATATTTGGGGCATTAATTTATGGTTTACTTATTTTAGGCTATAACTTAGCTTTTATTTTTATTGATCCAGAAAAGAAAGTTCTTCTTACATCAAATGAATTGGGGGATTTTCTAGCTGGTGTTTTTGCACCCTTAGCATTCTTATTTTTGTATTTAGGATATAAGCAACAAGGTCGAGAGTTACAACAAAATACACATGCTTTAAACCTTCAGGCTCAAGAATTACAAAATAGTGTTGAACAACAAAGATTGTTAGCTGAGGCAACAATTGATGACTTAAATATAACGAAGGAACAAATCCAAACTCAAAGAAGAAAAGAACTTATCGAAGCTCAACCATTTTGGCATTTTTCAGTTCCAAGAGTTTTTAAAGAAAGACCAGATAATGTGTTCGGTACGAAGATAGCTGATTCAAGTTTTAAAAATATTATTATTTCTGCTAGCTTAGATAATAGTAGAGCTATTGCTAGAGAGGTTTCAGTTTCTGTTTTAAAATCTGATGAGGTTGTCCAGCAATTTAAATATCAAACATTTGAAAAATTATCTAAACCACAGAACGTTAGTATCCGCTTACCTTACCCTGATTGTTTTGATGTTAATAATGAGCTGAAATTAAAATACGCTATTATTTATCTTGATGCTTTAGACAACCCCCAATATCAAAATTTTGAAGTTATAGCTCGAAAAAAGACAGAAACAGAAACTCAATATTCTAGAGTTGATCGAACTGAGCGCTCATATTAAATCCAGCCAGCCGAACTAAACCAGTCATCATAATTATCAAATTTTAACTCTATCTCATCCTTAGATGGGATAGGGGTAAACTCAATCTTACAAACTAAATGTAAACTAGTGAACCAAGCTAGAATTAATGCAACAGCATCATCTCCATGTTTGTTTTCATTATTGTAATACCTAAGTTCATTTGAAATTTGTGATTGATATATAAATTCTTTTTAAAATTCTGAAATATGTGTCAAAAATCTCACATCAATTGTCATTTAACGATTGGCCGAGTGAACCACATTTTTAATCTTTATGAGGTTGACTATTTATTGTTTAAGTTCTATTTTGGAACTTGTTATTTTCATTCTAGCCAGATGTATAAAAATAAATGGAGCCAGAAAATGATGGACGCAGCTCAGCAAAGTAAAACAGATGTGACCGCATGTATCTTATGTTCTAGAAACTGCGGTTTAAGTGTCGAAATTAAAGATAACCAGTTTGTCAAAATTAAAGGTGATCCCGAACATCCTTTTTCTCAAGGTTACATTTGCCAAAAAGCTGCCAGATTACAGCATTACCAGCAACATGCAGACCGTTTGACTACACCTTTAAAACGTCAACCTGATGGATCATTTCAAGAAGTGAGTTGGGATATAGCCATACAAGAAATTGCTGATCGTTTAGTACAGATTAGAGATACTTTTGGCGGCACTGCTTTTGCTTCTGTTGGGGGCGGTGGTCAGGGCAACCACCTCGGCGCAGCGTATGGTCGACAACTTTTGTTGGCCATGAAAAGTTATTATGCCTACAACTCACTTGCTCAAGAAAAAACAGGTGATTTCTGGCTCAATGGCCGCCTATTCGGTAGTCAGGCTTGCCATACCACAGAAGATGTTGAACACGCAGATTATGTACTTTTCATTGGGACAAATCCTTTTCAGGCCCATGGCATTCCTAACGCAAGAGATACCCTAAAACATATTAAGAAAGATCCGAATCGAACCATGGTCGTGTTTGACCCGCGTGTTACCGAAACGGCCAAACAAGCAGACATTCATGTGCAGCTAAAACCAGGGACTGATGCTTTTTTAATGTCGGCTATGATTGCGATCATTATTAAAGAAAAGCTTTATGACGAAGTATTTATTGAGCAACATACGCAAGGATTTGACGATGTAAAAACAGCATTTATTCGATTTCCAATTGAAGACTATATTGCCAAAGCTGATGTTCCAGTCGATTTGATTTACCAAGTCGTTCGAGATTTTGCAAAGGCAAAAAGAGGCTGTGTACGTATTGATTTAGGTATTCAACATACTTTAAATACTACCTTAAACGGATATTTAGAAAAACTACTGTACTTACTGACTGGAAACTTTGGAAAACAAGGTACCAATAATTTGCATACCATGTTTATTCCAATCTTAAGCGATACAGATGAAAGAAAGCCGAAATATCGTCGTAGTGTTTACCATAAAATGTTTCCGATTTCCGGATTTTTCCCGCCTAATATTTTACCCGATGAAATCTTAAAAGCAGGGGAAAAGCGAATTCGTGCTGTGTTTGTAGATAGTTGTAATCCACTATTAACCTATCCTGATACACCAGCTTTTGAGGAAGCCTTTAAAGCATTAGATTTATTGGTTGTGGTGGATGTTGCTATGACAGAAACAGCGAGAATTGCAGACTACATTTTGCCGGCTCACACTCAGTTTGAAAAATGGGAATTTACGGGATTTAATCTTGAGTTTCCTAAGAATGGCTTTCACCTAAGACATCCAGTATTGAATGCTCAAGCGAATACTTTGCCGGAACCCGAAATTTATACACGATTACTCGAAGCCATGCAGGTGATTCCAAAACGCTTTCCACTTTTAGAAAAAATAGCTTCAGTCGATTCTAAAAAAACAGCTTATTTACCGTATTTGTCAGCATTAGGACTCACTTTTGCACGGCATAAAAAATATATTCCTTTTGCTGCTTCAATTATCTATCGTACTTTAGGTAAGCAGTTAGAAAACTCGGCTGCTTCAGTTGCTTTTTTATTGCCACTGTCTATTCAATATGCTGTGTTACACACCAACGCGGTACGTCGTGCAGGTTATAAAGGTAATCCATTAACACAAGGTGTCAAATTATTTGAGCAGATATTAAAGCAACGTTCAGGTATGGTTTTATCACAACATGAATATGATGAAGTCTGGAAATTGGTTGCTTATAAAGATAAGAAAGTACGTCTTGCGATTCCCGAAATGTTAAGCGAACTCACAACCTTGAAAAGCCATGAGGTGAATGTTGAAGAATTTCCTTTCATCCTTTTGTCGGGTGAGCGACGTAGTTATAACGCTAATCAAATTTACCGTGACCCTGCTTGGCGAAAAGTAGATGCTGAAGGTGCTTTACGAATTCATCCTGAAGATGCGAGGCAGCTTAATGTAGATGCAGGTGGTCAGCTTAAATGTATTTCAAAACATGGAGAAATTCAGGTAGCTATTGAGTTGGATGATGGGATGAGAAGAGGTGTTGTATCACTTCCACATGGTTATGGCATGCGATTTCAAAATGGTGAACCAATTGGGCCACAATTAAACTTACTTATTTCTGCTGAACATTGTGATCCATTATCTAAAACGCCGTACCATAAATATGTACCCATCCGTCTAGAAAAGTGTTAGAAATAGAATCAAGTAAAACATAGATTTTACCGCGCTATCTCGAGATTTATTTTTAAATTGTTCTTGAGAAGGTACGGTTAAAAACCTATAAAAAGTTAAATATTATGGAAGATAAGTAGAGCTGGAACAAATTTTGCATAATAAACAAAGCACTATTTAGGCGCAATTTTTTGTATTTGATTGTTCATAATCGGTGCTCGCAATATTTGAACTGTTCTCGATATGAGTGCAAATGATGAAACAATATCACTCTGAAACTGCGCCAAGTCTTCTGCAAGATCAATATGGACGCATCAAGCGTAAGTTACGAATTTCTGTAACTGATCGCTGTAATTTTAAGTGTGTATATTGCATGCCTGAGCATCCTGAATGGTTAAATAAACAGAATTTGCTTAGTTTCGAAGCGCTCTTTCAGTTTTGCAGTTTTATGGTGCAGCAAGGTATCGAAAGTATTCGCATTACGGGTGGTGAACCATTAATGCGTCAAGGAGTTGTTCATTTCATTCGAGATCTACAGTCTTTAAAAAGTTTAGGTTTAAAACGTATATCGATGACTACCAATGGTCATTACCTTGCAAAGTACGCTCAGCAATTAAAAGACGCTGGCCTAGATGATTTAAATATTAGTCTAGATAGCCTAGATCCGATTCAATTTAAAGAACTCACTAAGAAAAAGTTAGAACCAGTTCTTGAGGGTATTCAAGCTGCAAAAGAAGTAGGATTACCTTTTAAAATTAACTGCGTGTTAATGAAAGATAGAAATGATGATCAAATCTTACCTATGGTGAAATGGTCAATTGCTCATCATATTCCTTTGCGTTTTATCGAGTTTATGCCGCTTGATGGTGATGCACTTTGGTCAAATAAAGATGTGGTAAGTGAGGCTGAAATTTTACAGGTATTGCAACCGTATTATTCGGTACAAGTCATCGAGCAGCAACATGAGCCAGCGCGTCAATATCTAATTAACGGTAGCTACCATTTAGGAATTATTTCCACAATTACGCATTCATTTTGCCACCAATGTGACCGTATACGGCTTACCGCAAAAGGCGAACTATATAACTGTTTATTTGCGCCGCAAGGCTTAAATATTAAGCCTCAGCTTCAAACGCTGGTAAGCAAACAACATACTCCAGAATATGGTATGTATATCCAAAAATTAAAGAATTTGGTTCATCCTTATATCTGGCATAAAGCCAAAGGTTTCCATGCCTTACAACATCAACAAACCCGTAAAATCAGCATGCATATGCTTGGGGGATAAATGCAGCAATCTATTCAAATTAAAATCGAATCATTTGGTGCAATTGAAAAATTGCTACCTCAAGATCTTTCGTTAGTTTGTCCAAGCCATATTTTAGTTAAAGATGTATTAGATGAAATTGTTTCATTACACCCGTCATGTACACAGGCGATGGAAAAATGTGCATGTGCTGTTGGCGATAATGTCATAACAAGACAATCGGCCTTAAGTGAGCCGTGTACTTTGGTTTTATTATCACCAGTTGCAGGAGGCTAAGCTATGCGAGATTTTGCCCGTATACAAGAGCAGGCTTTAAGCCTAGATATTTTTGATCCTATTGAAACATTTCCTGAATGTGGTGGAATCGATATTTTTATGGGAACGGTTCGTAACCATCATGAAGGTAAAGCTGTTAAAGCGCTGAAATATACCTCGTATAAACCGCTTTCTGAAAAAATGATACGTGAAATTGAACTGGAAATTGAGAAAAAGTATCAGGTATCTTATGTGCGAGTAGTTCATCGGATTGGATATTTAGATGTTGGCGAAACAGCAATCATTGCCATTGCTTATGCAGCCCACCGCCGTGAAGCTTTTCAAGCATGCGAAGAAGCGGTTGAGCGGGTAAAACATGAAGTTCCTGTGTTTAAAGAAGAGTTCTTTACAGATGGCACGAGTCATTATGTAGAGGGCTGCTGTATTCGTAAGGATGCACCGCACGAACACAAGCATCACCATCATGCCGGCCATGAACACTCACACTGAAATAAGTACGACTAGGATAAATAATGAAAAATGTAGGAATGAAGCCGGAAAGTTATCGTGTTGCTGAAGCACAAGCAATTTTATATGCACCACCGCACTGTATTGAATTATTAAGACAAGGGAATACGGAAAAAGGTGATGCATTAAAAACCGCACGTGTGGCAGGAATTTTGGCAGCAAAACGTACCGATGAGCTGATTCCTTTGTGTCATCCACTGCCTATTTATCGGGCAGATGTTGAATATGAACTAGAACATGATTTTGTAAAGATCGTTGCTGTAGTTGAAACCATTGGTCCAACTGGCGTAGAGATGGAGGCCTTAACGGCTGCAAGTCTTGCAGGGTTAACTATTTACGACATGTTAAAGCCACATTGTGAACCAGAAGAGCTTTGGATGGATCAATGTAAATTGCTTAAGAAAAAAGGTGGAAAATCACACTTTAAGCGCGTTCTTCGTCAGCCTGTTTCTGCTGCTGTTATTGTCTTATCCGATACCGTGGCAGCGGGTAGAAAGCCCGATACTGCTGGAAAATCTGTGGTTGAAACTTTAACCGAAGCAGGATTCGACCCAATTCATTACCAAATTTTGCCAGATGAAGCGGATACTTTAAAAAACTTAGTGCTTGAGTTGAGCAAATCATATGCTTGCATTATGACGGTTGGTGGAACAGGAATTGGTAAGCGTGACATTACAGTTGATACGCTAGAGCCACTTTTAGAGCGTAAGCTAGATGGCTTAATGGAAGCTGCTCGTTCATTTGGACAAAAACGCACGCCATATGCTGCAATGTCACGTGGAGTGGCTGGTTTTATTGATCGTTCTTTAGTGGTGACTTTACCGGGAAGTCGTGGTGGAGCGAGCGAATCAATGGCTGCTATTTTACCTGCCTTAGTTCATATTTTTGATGTTTGCCGTGACTTACCACATCCAGGAGGCTATGAATAATGTCAGGTTGTGGTGCAGAACGTGGTTTGATTAGCATAAATGAAGCACTTGAGCTGATTAGTAACCGACCAAAAAAATTAGGTTCGATTCAGCAACCTCTTCAAAATAGCCTGAATAGGTATCTTGCTAAGGAAATTTATTCAGAAATTAATCTACCAAGCTTTTCTCAGAGTGCTGTAGATGGTTATGCACTTTGTTGTCATGCCGAAGATTTAAACAATCAAAAGTTTCGGGTTATTGGCGAGATTCGTGCTGGAAGCGAAAGTCATGACATTCTGAGTGAAGGTCAGGCAATTCGTATATTTACGGGCGGTAAAATTCCTAAAGGTACAACGCATGTTGCGAGGCAAGAAATCGTATCGGTTGTTTCGCCTCAAGAGATTTGTTTAACGGAGCATATACGACCTCAAGCTGATATTCGTTTTACTGGCGAAGAAATCCAGCAAGGGCAGTTACTTGCACAAGTTGGACAATTTTTGAATATTGGAAGTTTGGCTGCTTTAAGTATGGCAGGTGTGCAAACCGTTGAGGTCTATCGTGCGCCGAAAGTCGCTGTTTTGATCACGGGTGATGAAGTTGCCGAAACAGCAGAAGATCTAGCTGAAGGTAAAATATTTGATGCAAATGGCCCATTACTAAAAGCTTGGTTTGAAGATTATGGCTTGCAGGTTGAACTCATTCATGTGACAGATGAAGCGGCGCAAGTCACGCATTACTTTAATGAGTTAAAAGACAGTCATGATGTCATCATAACCACAGGCGGAGTATCAGTAGGTGATTATGACTTTGTTCGACCATGCGCTTTTGAGACTGGCTTTGAACAGATCTTTTGGAAAGTAAAACAAAAGCCGGGCAAGCCACTCTTTTTTGCTGAATATTCTCACACGGAAAAAGATCACCGTTGTTATTTGCTGGGATTACCGGGTAATCCAGCTGCGGTCTATGTGTCTATGCAGATTTACGGTAAAGCATTACTTGACACTTTGCAGGGAAACTTAGCTGGACCAGAGTGGTTTAGTGCAATTTTAGATCATGATTTAAAAGATGATGCGCGTGAACGTTTTCTACGGATGCATGCTTATTTTGACAATGGACAACTTAAAGTTAAAAGTCTGGCAAAACAGCAATCACACATGCTCAGTAATCTAATACAGGCCAATTGTCTGGTACGAATTCCAGCAAGTGTGAAACTAGAAGCAGGTCATATTTTGAAGGGCGTATTCATCTCAAATTAATGATGAATAATAATAGATATAACTCACTATACAATTGGGTGAGTTATATTTGTTAAGTGAATTCATATAATAGCTTACTATTTTTTTATAATAAAAAATTCTTTTATAAAGTTGATAAGAAGTTATTTTTATAATGAATCTTGCATAATTCGTGGTAAGTGGTTTAGGGTATAAACAATAGGGCCATTAGGCTAGGAAATATCGAGGAACGCATAAAGATGAAATGGGATGACATCGGTGATCAACCTTGTTCGGTTGCTCGTATGCTATCAGTGATTGGCGATCGATGGACGATGCTAATATTACGTAATGCTTTTATGGGAATACGCCGTTTTGACGATTTTCAAAAGTCATTAGGTGTCACTCGTCATGTCCTTTCGGATCGTTTAAAGCGGTTGGTTGAATATGAAATTTTAGTCAAAGCTCCTTATTTTGATCGTCAGGAACGCTTTGAATATAAATTGACTGATAAAGGTTTTGAACTTTATCCAATTATTTTGTCTATGGCGAATTGGGCAGATAAATGGATGGATCAAGGCTTAGGCAAACCTTTAGAATATCGTCATAAAACTTGTGGTCATAAGTTTGAACCAGTCATGGTATGTTCGGTTTGCCGTGAACCTTTACATGCAAAACAAGTTCAAGTTTCAGCTGGGCCGGGTTATTTTGCATATATACAGCAAAAGCAGAAACAAGCTTAATTTCTCTTATTACCAGTCATGAAGACTCTTGTTGAATCGCATCAGCTAGAGTCTTATAGATGTGGTCATGATTTGACTGGGTTACATTAAAGCGGATGAATTGACCAGCATTAGAAGCTTGGCTAAACGCGTTTCCTGGCGCAAGAATAACCTGATGGTTAATACAGTATTTTGCAATTTCTGAAGCTTCAACTCCCTTTGGCAAATGACACCAAACAAAAATTCCCGCTTGTGGCTTAATCCATGGCTTTATACCCAATGGTTCAAGTTTAGTAATAGTATCGTGCATCGCTTTTGCTAAACGAACCTTTAGTAATTCTATATGTTTACGGTACGAGCCATCTGTTAAAGCACTTAATAAAACTTCAGCTGACACGCCATTGTGAGAAAAGCTTGTGGCAATTTTCAGGTCTGTGAGCTGATCAATCCATTCTAGTTTTGCAATGATATAACCACAGCGAATAGATGCTGATAACGTTTTAGAAAAACTTCCAATAAAGATTACACGTGAAAGATTATCCAAAGCAGCAAGTCGAGGAGCAGGGCTATATTCAAAGTCTGAGAAAATATCATCTTCAACAACAATCAAATTTGATTGTTCAATGAGTTTTAATAATTGATGCGCCGTAGAAAGAGAAAGTACTGCACCAGTTGGATTATGAATTCCTGAGTTGGTGATATAAAGACGTGGATTATAAGTTGCAATTGCTTCTTTAAATGCTTCTAAGTCAGGACCTGTTGGTGTGTAGGGAATACCAATAACCTTAACTTGATGAACTTTAAGTAATGCATGAAAGTTAAAATAACAAGGATCATCAATGAGAACGACATCATCGGGCTTTAGTAAAAATCGGCATACTAAATCAATCGCTTGAGTTCCTGAGTCTGTTAAAAGTACTTGATTAAGATTTGCATTGATACCTTTTGCTTGAGCGCGTCTTGCCAGTAAATCACGTAGAGCTGGTAGTCCTAATGGCGTTGAATAACCCATCAAACAATCATCTGGGCTCCTTGCAGCCGACCTTAATGCTTTACGAATACTGTCTAATGGCATCCATTCATCAGGTAACCAACCGCAACCGGGTTTAAAAACATCTGCTTTCGCCTCCAAAGATTGGCGTGAAATCCATAATGGATCGACTGAACGATCTAATTTAGGACCTAATTCGCTTAAAGAAAGAGGGGCAAGCGGACCAACAATATAGAATCCAGACCCACTTCTTGATTCGATTTTGCCTAGAGCAATTAATCTTTCATAGGCTTCTACAACCGTTGATACAGAAAAGCCAAGATTATTTGCTAACTTACGAACAGAAGGCAAGCGTGCTCCAGGCATTAAAGATCGATTTTTTATTTGTTGCTCAATCTCTGAAATGACAATTTCAATTTTGGTTTTGTTCTGGTTCACTGACTTACAATCCGAACTGTACTGGTTATTAATACATTACAGTTCTTTAAAATTGTACTGCTTTGTATCTGGTTTATTCACCTTAGCACAGCTTAAATTCTTCGTATAGTGACGGAGAAAATTATGAATAGGTTTATGAATGGCTGGGTGAATGGTTTTATTGGCGTGGCTATTTTTGCGGGATCACTACCAGCAACACGCGTAGCCGTAATGGGTTTCGATCCTGGTTTTCTAACTGCGGCACGTGCGGCAATTGCAGGTATTTTAGGCCTTATTCTTATTTTGGTTTTAAAACAAAAAAAACCAGCCAAGCAAGATTGGTGGCCTCTTGCCATCGTTTCTTTAGGTGTGGTGATAGGTTTTCCTCTATTTACAGCGCTTGCTCTGCAATACATGAATGCAGTTCATTCAATCGTTTTTGTTAGCCTTTTACCTCTCGCAACTGCAATATTTGCTGTGTTAAGAGGCGGTGAAAAACCGAATCAATTTTTCTGGATATTTGCAGTCTTAGGGAGTGCGGTTGTCTTCACTTATATGTTTTTGATTTCTGGTGATACCTCACTTGGGATAGGAGACTTTTATATGTTGATGGCGATCATTTTTTGTGGCTTTGGCTATGCAGAAGGCGGTGTACTTTCAAAAAAAATTGGTGGATGGCAGGTCATTTGTTGGGCGCTTATTTTGTCACTACCTTTTATGCTATTTTTGACTATTTTCTATATGCCAGCTTCATTTCAGAACATATCTACATCAGCTTTAGTAGGTCTTATTTATGTGTCTTTATTTAGTATGCTGATTGGTTTCTTCTTTTGGTACAAAGGGCTTGCGCAAGGAGGAATTGCTGCGATTAGCCAACTACAACTCTTGCAACCTTTAATGGGATTAGGTATTGCTGCGGTCTTGTTACACGAACAAGTAAGTTGGTCAATGTTGGTGGTTACAGCAGCAACAATTTTATGCGTCGCTGCTGCCAAGAAATTTACTTAATTTTATAAACAATTTGCTGGTTTAGGAATCCCTGCTAAACGACTTAAGTGACGCGCCACTAAACCAGTATTAAATTTTTGCTGTAAAACAGCATTATTAATATCTGGACTGACGGTTTTTATTAAGAATTTAATCAGCGGGCGAGTTGCTGGAGAATGTCCAAACTGTTGATAAAACTGACGTACAGCCGCTAAAACTTCAAAATGCCAATCGGTGAGTTCAAGATCAAGCGATTTGGCAAGTTCTTGGGCAACTTCAGGATTCCAGATTGTGTAATCAACCAAATGACCATCTTGGTCTAATTCTAAATTCATGAAACTAGCCTAAATAATTATTTAAGAGAAATACAGCGATTAAACGTTAAAACCAGATCAGCAAATTGATCATAATCTAATACCTTCACCTGAGATAAAGTATCTGTATCAAGTAAGTCTTTTTCGATGCTTAAGCATGAAACAGATTCAAATGGTTGAATCATTTCAGCAGAAAGGTGTGCAACTGAATCACCCATAAAAACAACTTGATCACCTATCTGAAAAAGATAACTTAATTCATCAATAATCTTCGGCGTAGAATGGTAAGAAGATTGCACAAGATAAAGCGTTGACGGATTCATTAAACTTACACCTTTATCTACCAATATAGAACATGATCAAAAGATTGAATGAACTCAGCATTCAACTGAACGAATTCAATCTCTTGTTCGGTTTTTTGTACAAGAGGATGCTGCTGATTTTTACTTTCAATCAGAATAGGGCTCAAGTCGTAGAACTCAAAACTTTCGACCATATTTGAGGCCACTTTGAAAGCCTGACAAAACTGATCAAAACTCAAATCATTTTGCAGAAGACTAAGAGCTGCATCTTTCAATAATACTTTGACTGGTGAGCCAAAGGTTGCTAAAACCATAGTAGCAGAAAGGCTTTCATTGATTTGAAGACTGGTTAAATTGGCTTGGCTTAAAATGACGAGTACAGATTTCACACAATATACCTTTTAAAAGCAACAATCTAAGCAAACAAAGTAACTTAAAATTGAATAAGACGAGATGCTGACTGTACTGCATCAGCAAGTTCACCTAACCCGACAAGTTCAAAGTCTTTGGCAAGGTTGTGATGAGTAAGGTGATGGCGACTGGCATTTTCTGCATCTGTAATACCACGAGCGAGGGCAGCACTCACACAAACAGGAAGACGAATCGCAAGCTTTTGCCATTCATGCGTTAAATTACGCTGGTCGTCAGGAACCCATTGAAAATCATTAGCAACCTGCACGCCATCTTGGTAAAAGAATACACGGAAGTCTTCATTTTTACTTTTGAGTGCCTGAGCAAGTCCTAACGCATGCCAAGCATGAATGGAAGTAGGAGCAGAGGTAATTAGTAGTAATGTACTCATTGAGAATTCACTATGGTCATACGTCTAAATGGGCGTAGATACATTAAGAGAAAGGTAAGTATACAATGATTTTAGTGACAGGTGGTTTAGGCTTTATCGGTTCACACATTGCGTTGAGTCTAATGGCTCAAGGGCAAGAGGTGGTAATCGTCGATAATTTGGCTAATTCAACCTTGCAAACTTTGGAGCGACTAGAGTTTATTTCTGGTATGTATGTTCCATTTGTCAAACTTGATGTACGTAATACACCAGCGCTAAATAAGGTGTTTGAGCAATATTCAATTGATGCAGTTATTCATACTGCCGGATTTAAATCAATTGAAGAGTCTAACCTTAAACCTCTTGAATATTATAATGATAATGTTAGCTGCATCATGAGTTTACTGCGTGCCATGCAACGTACGGGTGTTCGTCACTTCATTCATCTGTCTAGCCTTGCAGCTTATGGGAAATCTGGTTTGCAATTGAGCGAAACAGAAGAATTTAATTATGCTTATCCTAATCCTTATATTAAGTCTCAACAGATGATTGAAGAAATTATCCGTGATACTTATAAAATTGATCATGAGTGGAAAATTGCGATTTTACGATTATCTAATATCGTGGGTGCATTTGAGCATGGAGTGCTTGGAGAGTATGTCGCTCAGCTGCCTAAAAATATCGTACCACTTGCCATGCAAGTCGCTGCAATGCAACGTGATTTGATTGAATTACAAGATCAAGCTGAAACGTCAGATCATACGACTGAACGCAGTTTTCTACATGTCTTAGATTTATGTGAGGCGGTTAGTGCGAGTTTACATTGGCTGCGTGAACAAACGCATTGTTGCGAAGCATTTAATATTGCCCATGACCAAGTTCATTCAATTCGTCAATTACTCGATGAAATTTCACAGGTCACTCAAGCTGAGATTTCAACACAACCAGCAATTTATAAACATGTTGAGTTAGATCAAGTTGGGGCTAATATTGAAAAAGCGAAAACATTATTGCAATGGTCACCAAAACGCCCGTTAAAACAAATGATCGAAGATGAATGGCGCTTTTATCAAAATACTCTAAATGGGAGATAGGATAATGATTCTTATTTACAATGCTAGTATGCTTGAGTACGATATTCAAAATTAACTAGCCAGAGCAAACACTTGCTTCAGCCCGTGAGTTCTTTATTGAGATAACCGAGGTTTCTATGCAAACACGAATTGAACATGACACTATGGGTGAGATTGAAGTTCCAAATGAAGCATTGTGGGGAGCACAGACTCAACGCAGCTTGCAGAACTTTAAAATCGGGCAAGAACGATTACCCCGTGCCATGATTCGAGCAATGGGTTTGGTAAAAAAAGCTGCTGCAATAACTAACGCTGAACTTGAGCAATTACCACAAGATTTGAGTCAATATATTGTGGGCGCGGCTCAAGAAGTAATTGATGGTAAATGGGATTCACAGTTTCCTTTAGTCGTTTGGCAGACCGGTTCTGGTACGCAAAGTAATATGAACTGCAATGAAGTGATTGCAAATATTGCAAACCAAAAATTAGGTCAAGTGTTAGGTGCCCAAAAACCTGTACATCCAAATGACCATGTCAATCGTGCTCAATCAACAAACGACTCATTTCCAACCGCCATTCACGTGGCAGCAAGTTTACAAATTAACGAATTACTCATCCCTGCTGTAGAGCAACTTAAAGCGACTTTGCAAAGAAAGTCAGATGAATTTCAAGATATTGTCAAAATTGGCCGTACTCATTTGCAAGATGCTACTCCATTAACCTTAGGCCAAGAATTTAGTGGCTATGTATCTCAGCTTGAGCATGGATTAGTTCGATTACAGCAAGCTTTAACTGGTTTATATGAGTTGCCATTAGGTGGCACAGCGGTAGGGACTGGGTTAAATGCACATCCTGACTATGCCGTAAAAGCAGCTGCTCAACTTGCTTTGCTGACTGGCTTGCCATTTGTAACTGCGCCTAACAAATTTGAAGCACTTGCAGGTCGTGATGCAGCTGTTTTTGCATCAGGTGCATTAAAAACTTTGGCTGTA
Source organism: Acinetobacter sp. 12966 (assembly GCF_031196995.1). NCBI lineage: Bacteria > Pseudomonadati > Pseudomonadota > Gammaproteobacteria > Moraxellales > Moraxellaceae > Acinetobacter > Acinetobacter sp. 12966. Next base: position 105,529 of record NZ_JAVIMC010000010.1, on the reverse strand, counting down.
AGCTTAAACAAAATCGCGAATGATATTCGTTGGCTGGCAAGTGGACCGCGTTGTGGTTTTGGTGAAATCCGTATTCCAGAAAATGAGCCTGGTTCAAGCATTATGCCGGGGAAAGTAAACCCCACACAAAGTGAAGCAATGACCATGGTTGTTGCGCAAGTGCTTGGAAATGATACGACCATTAATGTAGCAGGTGCTTCAGGTAACTTTGAATTAAACGTATTTATGCCTGTGATTGCTTATAACTTATTGCAGTCTATTCAATTGCTTGGTGATGCGTGTAATAGCTTTAATGACCATTGTGCAGTAGGAATTGAGCCTAATCGCGACAAGATTGATCACTTCTTGCATAATTCTCTGATGCTGGTTACAGCTCTAAATCCGGTAATCGGCTATGAAAATTCTGCAAAAGTTGCAAAGACTGCTTATAAAGAAAATAAAACTTTGAAGCAGGTAGCTGTTGAGCTTGGTTTAGTTACAGCAGAACAATTTGACGAAGTAGTTAAACCTGAAAAAATGGTTTCGCCAAATAGTAAGTAATTACTAAAAACAATGTAAGCGTTAATATTTATATAAAAGCCCTCATCTGAGGGCTTTTATAGGTAGAGACTAACTTATAGCTTGAGATAGGAAAATATCAAAGTAAGCCTTCTATATATTCCCAGCCATGAGATTTCATAGCTTCAAACTTCTTTTTTAGCTCTTCTTTTTCGTAGTCATGTATATCGCGTGCTAAAAGAACATGATACGAGTTAGTTTCTGGTTCTATAGTCACTTCAATAATCTCTACTGGTTCAATCACTCCACTCTCAGTTAAACCAGAATCTATAAAACACATTCCTTTTACAGGAATAACAGTACAATCATATTCCTTGGAAATAAAATAATTATTTGCTGAAGCGGAATACGTACGTGATGCTCTAACTTTCATGTGTACCTCCTTCAAGCGTAAAAAGGGAATGTTTTAGTCTGGCGTGCTTGTAGAGTTAATACTGTTTAATTTATATAGTGATTTTATTTTTTACTTCAATATTCTAATTATCGATTTTTTATTAGCATAAAATGCTGTTAGCTATAATTTACAAGTAAGGTATTAAAAAACTTATGAATCAAAAGCCACTTTCAGTTGTTTTAATTCCTGGTTATATGCTTGACGAATCTCTGTGGAATGAAGTCATAAATGAGGTGCCTAAAGAGTGGAATATATCTCGAGCTACTTTAAAAGAAGGGCAAACAATAAAAGAGATTGCTCAGAATATTGTTAAAAATGCGCCTGAGAGCTTTGTATTGATTGGATTCTCACTTGGAGGATATATCGCTAGATCTATAGTGGAGCAATTTCCTGAAAAGGTTAAGGCGCTTGTTTTAATAGCCTCTTCATTACGTTCAGATACAGAAGAGCAGAAAAATCAAAAGTTAACCGCAATTAAACTTAATTCTGAGAAAACTTTCCATGGGCTAAGCTCAATATCAATTGAAAAAACATTTCATCCATCAAATGTGCAGAATCGTGCTCTTGTAAAAAGAATCCAAGAAATGGGAAAAACTTTGGGTTATGAAGAGTTCGTAAAACAATCGATGTTAGATAGAAGCTCTTATGATATGAGTAAGATCGCATGTCCAACTTTAATTATTTCTGGTGCTGAGGACCAGCTCCGCTCCAAGGAAGAAGCCATAGAATTATTAGATCAATTGCCACATGCAAAGCTTGAGATAATTAAAAATACGGGCCATATGATTCCGATTGAACAGCCGAAAGCATTGGTTTCAGTGGTTTTAACTTGGTTAAGTAGTTATCTTTCATGAGGGCCTAACTTTCGTTTTCTTCGTCAGAATCTTGATAATCTTGAAAACTTGATTACCAAGTTTGATTTTTTGATGAACAGTTGCATGATCAAGCTCATCCCATAACTCAAATGGGAAAAACTCCGAACTATGATCAAATATCCATAACCATTGATAGCTATTGTTAAGGGTATTCTTATCAAAACGAACATCTTGAACTTTGACAATTTTAAACTGTTTATGATGTTCATCTTGAAGAATAACTTCATGATTCTCCATTAGACATCCACACATTAAAAACAATTTTCAATTGTACTAAAATTAATAGTGTCTCATTAACTTGTTAAGTTGGTATTAATTTACAAAAGATTTCGGGTTGTTAAAGTTTGTCATTTTCAAAAAGAAAATAATCTTTACTTTTGAAATACAAGGTTTTAATTAGGTTACATTGTAAGAAATGTGTGCAAATGTCAGAATGTACAATGAAATCTATCTTCGAGTATCGCTATGAGTTTAATAGGCTTTATGTATGCAAGTAAAACCAATAGTGAACATAGTCAAATAAAACAAGATTTAATTGATATTCTCACTGAAGCAGTCAAATTCAACTCACATAATGATATTACAGGAGTACTTTACTATGGTAATGGATACTTCTTGCAGTATTTAGAAGGTGAGAAAGAACAGGTCGAATCGCTATTTTATAAATTAATTTTGAAAGATTCGAGACATCAGAACTGTGAAATCATCTTTTCAGAACCATCCGAACAACGGTTATTTAAACATTGGAGTATGAAATTTGCTCCCATTAACACGAAAATAAAAGAGTTCTTTCATCATCATCATGTTGATGAGTTTAATCCGTATCTGCTTAACACTACATCTATTCCCTCTTTTATTGAATTGCTTGTAGATCAACCAAACCATAAAGTTGATCAATATCAAGGTTAATCAAAATCAGGAATTGCAGTAGATTTTTAATTATCCTATGTAAAATTAAGCTCTCTTCGGAGAGCTTTTTATCACGAAGGTTGAAACTTTCACTAATTAATGGCGAATTGGCGTTGAATAAGCCGTCATAATTGTTAAAATGCCCACCTTGTCCTGTTTTTATATTGTTTTTTGTTTTGCATTTATTTCGCAAAGTTAGAGATAAAATTATTAAAAACAGCTGCTTAGTTAAGGATTTTTGAATGCTCTCTATTTATTTGACAGATACCCAACAACACGTGCAATTTAATGATTATCCTAGTGATCAGCCGGTTAAGTTTCTGTTAAATCTTAAAAAGATTTTCCCAAGTACAGCGGATTTATTATTACCAGTTTTACCTGAAAATAATGCTTTAGAAAACGTAACGTGGGAATCAACCTCAAAAGATTTTGAAGTCTTTAAAAAGCTATTAGCGGGATGGGGTGTGATAGAGCTTCGTTTAAATGCAATTACTGCTTATAAAGATAAAAACTTTGCAAATGAGCTAGTGAAACAAGCACAGGTAAAACGTAAGAAAACAGCGCAAAAAAATCATCAGCTTTCTTTAGTTGCTTTGGATTATATTTTTATGCACGAAGTTCATGCATTGATTGATGCTGAGCTGGTCACTATTGGTGAAAAATTCTATTTACCAACTTTGCGTGAGCAATGGAAGGGTACGGTTTCAGACCAAGTGCTCAACGGAAAACTCTAATTTAAGTGCAAAAGGTGAATTTATAAAAATTCACCTTTTTTATTGCTAATTAAATCAATAACTTATATTTTTAAAATTGCTTATACAAAAGTTTACAAGAAAAGAATGCGTTTTTTCTAATGTGGCAGATACATTGCTTATATAAATACAAAATTATTGCGGGAGAGAGGTTCATTAAGAACCCGCCGAAGGAGCAACAAGCCCGGAAACTCTCAGGCAAAAGGACTGTAATAATTAAAAAATCTGGAGAGAAGCTTAGATTTATAAGAATGGAAAACAATAACTTATAAATTATAAACTCACCGAAGGGGAAGATCTAAACGTTAAAAGGTAACGTTGGGGTCGAAACTCTCAGGTACCAATGACAGATGGGCTGTACTGATGAAATGTTTTGCATTTCTGAGGAGTCTGTTATGCCACATGTTATTGTGATAGGTGCGGGAATCACAGGGGTTACCTCTGCTTATGAGTTATCTCAACTGGGTTATCAAGTCACAGTGATTGATCGACATTTATATCCTGCAATGGAAACATCATTTGCCAATGGAGGGCAATTATCGGCTTGTAACGCCGAAGTATGGAACCAAAAAGCTACCGTGATTAAAGGCTTTAAATGGATGAGACAAAAAGATGCTCCTCTATTGTTGAACCCTTCATTTAGTTTGCATAAGTATAGTTGGCTAGTTGAATTTCTATCACATATTAAAAACTATGAAGCGAATACGATTGAGACAGTTCGTTTGGCATTACTCGCTCGTAAGCGTTTATTTGAAGTAGCTGAAAAAGAGCAACTTGAGTTTGATTTAGAGAAACGTGGAATTCTCCATATGTATCACAGTAAGGCTGACTACGAGATTGCTAAACAAGTTAATAATGTATTGAACAAAGGTACATTGGAGCGCTATTCGGTTTCACCTGATGAAATGAAAATAATAGAACCATCTTTGACGGGTGACTATTTCGGTGGTTATTACACACCAAGTGATGCGACGGGTGATATTCATAAATATTCAACCTCTTTGGCCGAGAAGACTAAACAATATGGCGTTGAATATAAGTTCGGCCTAGAAGTTATGGATATTAAGTGCAGCGCAGACAAAGTAGTCGTAACTTGTCAGCCAAGTGCTGAGCATCCCTATCTGGTTGAGTCCGACAACATTCAGCTAGAAGGTGATGTACTTGTGGTTTGTGGTGGTGTAGGGAGTTATCAACTTGCCGACATGATTGGTGAGCGAGTAAATGTGTATCCAGTAAAAGGTTATTCAATTACAGTGCAATTAAAAGATGAGCACAGTGTGAAGAATGCTCCTTGGGTGAGCTTGTTAGATGAAAGTGCAAAAATTGTGACCTCTCGTTTAGGTAAAGATCGACTGCGTGTGGCAGGGACTGCTGAGTTTAATGGCTATAACCGCGACATACGGGCTGATCGTATTCAACCATTAGTGAATTGGGTAAACCGTAATTTTGATATTTCCACAGAGCATGTGGTGCCTTGGGCTGGGTTAAGGCCTATGATGCCAAATATGCTGCCAGTAGTAAAACAATCTAAACAACCTCGTGTCTTTTATAATACAGGGCATGGGCACTTAGGTTGGACTTTGTCTGCGGCGACCGCAGTTCTAGTGGGTCAGGATATTGCACAAAAATATCCAGTGTAGGAACTAAAAAGCCAGTGTTTAAGCACTGGCTTTTATTTTAAGCGTTAATCATATAAGCGGTAGATTCCACTGAAACGTTCACAGCCTTTTTGCTGAGTTTTTACCTTCAGTAAAGCTTTTTGAAAATTAAACTGATATTTACAGTTGTGCTCATTGTCTAAAATTTCACTTTTTTGCTCAGGCGAACTATACGCCATCAATGAAATCGTTTGAGTTTCTTTGCGATTATTTGGGCTGCGGTATGCTATCCCTTCAATCTTGATTTTGTCTTTCGCAAGTTGATGGACTTGAATGTGTACAGGCTGATTTGCTATATGTCCATTCTCAAACTTAAGATAATGTTGGGTAAGCGTTTGCTTAAGCGACGCATAAAAATTTAAGTCATCAGTACGTAAATCAAACTGTTGTTGAATACATGTATTGCTCTTGCATTGCTGAGTATGTTTAGACCATAACTTTTGTGTATCCTGTAAAAGCTGTAAGGGGGCATCAGTAACTAAATATGCAGAAAGATATTTATTATTGAGTTGCTTTCTTGATTCACTAAATGTTTTTGAGCAGATTTTAAGCTTAGTTCCAGTATTGGAACAGTCTATTGATTCTGCAAAGACAAGAGGTGAACATAAACAACTCAGTGTCACGACAAAACTTAATCTTTTCAATTGATTCATATCAGTATTAGACAGCATGATCGCTTATACTTTCAGTCTACTTTGCTAGGTGTACTATAGCGAAACAGAAAGGCTGAATACAAGATTTCTTAAGTTTTTATGGAAGGTAATAATTTATATGGTTGCTCAGATTCGTATTGGACAAGGAATAGATGTACATGCCTTTGAAGAGGGGAACTTCGTTACATTGGCGGGTATTCAAATTCCACATACACATGGTTTGAAAGCACACTCGGATGGTGACGTCGTACTTCATGCGCTATGTGATGCTTTATTAGGCGCTTTAGCGCTTGGAGATATTGGACAGCATTTTCCTGATACTGATCCAGAATACAAAGGCGCAGATAGTCGAGTATTGTTAAAGCATGTTTATCAATTAATTTTAGACCGCGGATATCAGTTAAATAATGCCGATATTACGGTGGCTTGTGAGCGTCCAAAACTAGCTAAGCATAATTTAGAAATGCGCCAAAGCATTGCTGACGTTCTAAATGTAGATATTAATCAAATTAGCATTAAAGCAACGACAACCGAAAAACTAGGGTTTACCGGTCGTCAAGAAGGCATTTTGGCAACAGCGACTGTTTTAGTCTCTCATCACACTAAATGATCGGCCTGTTGCAAAGATTGCTGAAGTTCTAGAGTTGCCTTACGGCCTTGTAGCTGTAAGGTAATACTATGAATGAGTCCAGTCCAAGTTTCGTTTGGTTCCCAAATTTCGTGCAATAAATCTTGAGACGTAGGCATATCCATATTCATATAAAACTGTCTATAGACATACATAAGGCAACTTACACGTTTATTTTTGGCACAATGTATCCAAACAATTTCATTTTGCACTAAATGATCAATCAAATCTAAAACTAATAAGCACTGCTCAGCAGAAGGAATCTCCCAATCAATTGGAATATGAATGTAATTTAAACCAAGGTCTAAACAAATACGATCTTCATTTTCAAGATGATTTGAAGCATTAGTTAAAGCAAGGTTAATGACTGTACTACACCCATACTCTTTAATCAATTTTAGTTGTTCGACAGAAGGTTGGGCTGAACTAAATAAATGTTCATGAATAATTGAAAATGTGGGAATTTGGGATAATGATTGTTCAACGGTTGTCATGATCGCACTCTACAAGAGTAGGCTTAGCTTATTGTGTAGAATGTTATACACGATTCTAGATCAGAGTTGAAATATAGAGTGTTTATATATTCGACAACGTTATCAAAATTTTAAAAATAATTAACTAGAGAACTACAAGTCTTATAAAAATAAAAAAACAGCATCATAAAGATGCTGTTTTTTTCTAAATACTTAAGCTTTTAGATTTTCATTCAATAAAAATTCGACTAAAGCTTTTTGAGCATGAAGACGGTTTTCTGCCTCATCCCATACCACTGCATTTTTATGATCGAGCATGGTTTCCGAAATCTCTTCGCCACGATGAGCAGGTAAGCAGTGCATAAATAAACAGTCTGGGTGAGCAAGACCCATTAATTTTTCGTTAACCTGAAAATCAGCAAAGGCTTTTTCACGAAGTTTTTGTTCTTCTTCTTGGCCCATACTTGCCCATACATCAGTCACAATGAGATCGGCATTTACTGCTGCATCTTCCGCATTATCATAAAGCTCAACGCAATGACCAAACTCCGCTAAAAATTCAGGTTTAGGTTCATATCCTTTTGGCGATGCAATCTTGAGTTTGAAACCCATCATGTGTGCAGCTTCAATGTATGAATTACACATATTATTACCATCGCCAATCCAAGCAACGGTTTTGCCTTCGATGCTGCCGCGATGTTCAATATATGTTTGTAAATCTGCTAATAACTGGCAAGGGTGGTGGTCATCAGTTAAGCCGTTAATTACAGGCACTTTTGAATAAGAAGCAAAACGTTCAACAATGTCATGACCAAAGGTACGAATCATCACAATATCAAGCATACTTGAAATTACACGTGCTGAATCTTCGATTGGTTCGCCACGGCCTAATTGTGTGTCACGAGGCGATAAAAAAATCGCACTACCGCCAAATTGGTTAATACCTGCTTCAAAAGAGATACGTGTACGTGTGCTTGATTTCTCAAAAATCATTCCCAATACTTTACCGACAAAAGGTTGGTAGACCTTATTGTCATGTTGCATTTTTTTAAGCTCGCTTGCGCGTTCCAAAATGCGATTAAGTTCTAGAGTGGATAGATCACGTAAAGTCAGGAAATGTCTTAGAGCCATGTAGCTACTCCATAATAATTGTTTTGAAATATAACAATTATCTGTTGTTGGCTGGGTGGATGTGGGAAAAAAGAAGTCTACTATACTATAAGCATTTTAAAATGCAAAAGAATTAGACTTTATGATGGCCTTTTAAGAAAATATCTACGCAATAATTAATATAATCAATAGCTTCTTTCTCATTAGGTGGAAGTGGCATTCCCATAATCATACGCCATTCGATATCACGTAAAATTCCAAAATACATTAAAGAGGAATAATCTGGAGATGCGCAAAAAATTTCTTCTGCTTGGTGAGAGAAGAGAAGTGCTTGAGCAATTGTGTTTTGTACGTCTAGAGCGCACTTTTCATATAGATATTGACTCAAAGTTGCATTGCATTGTGTTTGCTCTATAACTAGACGTAAAAAAGCGATGTGTTCAGGTTGAATAATATGAGTATAAAAGCGGATCAGAGTTTGAACTAAATAATCGCGTAGAGAGCTTTGTGAAGGCTGAAATGGTACACAAATATCTTTAAAGAACATTTCGCGGCGGTAATCGCAAATTGCTGTAAATAAACCATCTTTATTGCCAAAATACTTATAAATTGACGCCTTAGAACCGCCTGCATGATTGACAATATCATCAAGAGATACTGCATCATATCCTTTCTCTAGAAACAGCTCGGTCGCGCTTAACAATAGGGCTAAACGACGTTCAATACCGCGGCGTGTTTGAGGTTTTTCACATACAAGATGATGTGAATCCATGACTGAATCATGCATAAAATTTAATAATTACGACTAACTTTGCTTATTTAGTATAGCAAAACTATCTTTAAGGATGCTGATTGCTATTTTTTTAGATCATATGCTGAACAGTAATTAACTAATTAAAGCAAATAAAATAATAAAAAATATGGGGTTAGTTTGTTTTTGAAATGATTAAATGATGTAACCTCGTGTTTATTTTAAAATTTAATGGAAATCCGATCTTAAAAAAAGCGGCTAAGAATGACTTAACCGCTCTGAAGTTAACGCATAAGTGTTTTAGGCCTCAGTTTGAGTAACCTTGTGCTCATCTTCTTCATCATCATCTGCAGAATCCATTCCAAGTTCTTTTAATTTGCGTGTTAAGGTATTGCGACCCCAACCTAATAATTCCGCTGCGTGACGTTTGCGTCCACGTGTTTGTTGTAGAGCTGCGTTAATCAATGTGCGTTCAAACATCGGTGTGGCAATATCCAAAATCTTCATTTCACCATTCTTAAGCTTTTGAATGGCCCATTGATTTAGTAGCTCATCCCAATGGTGTAAGGAGATACGCTCAAATGAAGGTGCAGGTTGTCCAGAATCACTATTCTTTTGCAATGGAACTTGTTTAAGCTCTGATGGTAAATCTTCTGGATAAACTTCACGACCAGTGATCATTACAGTTAACCAGCGGCATGTGTTTTCTAGTTGGCGAACATTACCGGGCCATGGTAACTGTTGCATGTAGTCCGTTGTTTCAGTGCGTAAGATTTTTGGACTTACACCAAGCTCTTTGCCTGCACGAGCAAGAAAATGCTGCGCAAGCATCGGGATATCTTCGCTACGGTGAGCAAGTTTAGGAATGTGAATACGAATAACATTTAAGCGGTGATATAGGTCTTCACGGAAGCGACCTTCATTTACCAGCTTTTCTAAATCCTGATGTGTAGCCGCTACAATTCGAACATCTACTTTAACGGGAATATGTCCACCTACACGATAGAACTCCCCGTCAGCGAGTACGCGAAGCAATCGAGTCTGAGTTTCAAATGGCATATCACCAATTTCATCAAGGAACAATGTTCCACCATTTGCCTGTTCAAAGCGGCCCTGATGCTGAGTGTTTGCTCCTGTAAAAGCGCCTTTTTCATGACCAAATAACTCGGTTTCAATCAAGTCTTTTGGAATTGCAGCCATATTTAAAGCAATAAAAGGCTTAGCACGGCGTGGGGAGTGCTTGTGTAAAGCATGCGCAACTAGTTCTTTACCTGTACCTGATTCACCATTAATTAAAACAGTAATATGAGATTGAGATAAACGACCGATGGCGCGGAAAACCTCCTGCATTGCCGGAGATTCACCAATAATTTCTGTTGATTGAAGAGGTGAGGCTGTTTTTGTAGCTTCTTGCTGTTGTAGTTTATTAATGTGCAGGATCGCGCGATTGACTAAAGCTAAAGCTTCATCAATATCAAAAGGTTTTGGTAAATACTCAAATGCACCCGTTTGATAGCTTGATACAGCAGACTCTAAGTCAGAATGTGCTGTCATAATAATGACAGGTAAATCTGGATGGGTGTTTTTGACTTTAGACAAAAAAGTTAAACCATCAATTCCAGGCATGCGGATGTCAGTTAAGATGACATCGGGAGCATCATGGTGCAAACGTTCCAGCGCAGTTTGAGCTTCTTCAAAATTGGTAACATCAAAACCTTCCTCTTTAAAGGTCTTTTCCAATACCCATCGCATGGCGCGATCATCATCAATAACCCATATTTTATTTCGCGACACGGTCTGACTCCCAAGGTAAATATAAGCTAAAAATTGTTTTTCCAGGAACAGATTGGCATTCAATCATTCCGTTATGTTGATGCATAATATTCTGTGCAATACTCAGGCCAAGCCCAGTACCTTTTGCTCGTCCAGTAACCAATGGATAGAATACTGACTCCAAAATACTTTCAGGAATGCCTGGTCCATTGTCCTCTATATCGACTCGCACTGTAGATCGATTTAGTACACCGTTAATCGTGACAAGACGTTGTATGCGTGTACGTAGAATTAACTCCGGTTCGTGATCTATAAAAAATGCTTTGTTTTCTGTTATGGCTTGAATTGCATTTACACTAATGTTGAGCATGACTTGTATTAATTGATCACGATCGGCATTAACATCGGGTAAAGACAAATCATAATCCCGTATAATTTTAATTTTCTTCTTTGTCTGGTTGGCGATAAGTGAACGCACTCGCTCCAAAGGCTCGTGTACGTTAACATTTTCATAACTTGGGAGTTGTCTAGAACCCAACATAGTATCTGCCAAGTTAGTTAAACGATCTACTTCATTAATAATGACATCTGTAAATTCAGCATAACTCTTATCGTTTAAACTGCGAGCGAGTAATTGAGTTGCACCACGAATACCTGCCAGTGGGTTCTTAATTTCGTGAGCCACGCCACGTACAAGCTGCCTAGCCACCTGATGTTGTTGTACCAGATTTTCTTCTTTAGAAATCTTTAACATGCGATCAATCGGGTTGAGCTCAAGCAAGAGTAATGGGTGATAACTTTTACCTGCATTTAATTGAGACACTGTGTAATCAACATGAAGGTCTTTAAAGTTGACATTAATAACCGCTTCTCGACGAGTATAAGGTTGACCCGTTTTTATGGTGTTTAATAAAGCTTCATGTGTATTAAAAGTATCATCTGGTGCATGAAGTAAGTTCAAAACCGGCTGTCCTGAAGCTCGAAGCAAACTAATGTCAAATAGTGCTTCGCAGGCAGAATTTAAGTAAAAAATATTCAAGTTACCATCGATCAATAAAATCGCAGTAGTTAAATTGTCTACCAATAGGCGATAGTCGATAGGGTTGTGTTGATCCATTAGCGAATCGTTCCTGTCTTAAAATAGCGCAATGGCATCTTCATTGGTTATCGGATTTTCACCGTTATAGAACATGAACGATGCAAAATATACGCCAACTTTGTTTATGGGTTATTTTAAAGTTTTAAAGTATTTAAAAACGCGCTGAAATCGGTCTTTATATCGGTTGATCAAAACTGATGGCTTGAATATAGATAATAACATGATCCAACTTGGTGCAAAGGTGAGTTTTGGTGCAAATGTTGGTCGTATTTTGGTGCATTACACAAAGAGTAGGCTTTCCACCTATGCTTGAGACAAGAAAAGACATACAATACGCGCATTCAAGTGGAGCGCAGATTCATGAAGACCCCCAAAGTCGGTTTTGTTTCTTTAGGTTGTCCTAAGGCATTGGTAGATTCTGAACGAATTTTAACTCAGTTAAAGACTGAAGGTTATCAAGTTGCATCAGATTATGATGGTGCTGATTTAGTTGTTGTTAATACCTGTGGTTTTATCGAATCTGCGGTACAAGAGTCGCTAGATGCAATTGGCGAGGCCATGAGTGAAAATGGTCGAGTAATCGTTACTGGATGCTTAGGTAAAGACGAAGACAAAATTCGTCAAATGCATCCAAACGTTTTAAAGGTTACTGGTGCAGCAGCTTATCAAGATGTAATGGAAGCTGTGCATGAATATGTACCGGCACCTCCTAAACACAACCCGTTTGTTGATTTGGTTCCTGAACAAGGAATTCGCTTAACACCAAAACATTATGCCTATTTAAAAATATCTGAAGGATGTAACCATCGTTGTACCTTCTGTATTATCCCAAGTATGCGTGGCGATCTAGTATCGCGTCCAGTTGGAAGTGTACTGGAAGAAGCTGCTGCGCTTAAAAGAGCAGGTGTTAAAGAAATTTTGGTTATTTCGCAAGATACATCAGCTTATGGTGTAGATACCAAGTACAAACTTGATTTCTGGAATGGCCAGCCTGTTAAAACAAAATTCTTTGATATGTGTGAAGCACTAGGCCAACTTGGTATCTGGGTGCGCTTACATTATGTTTATCCATACCCACATGTTGATGCGGTTATTGACTTAATGGCACAAGGTAAAATTCTGCCATATCTTGATATTCCATTCCAACATGCAAGCCCGCGTATTCTTAAGTTAATGAAGCGTCCGGCTCACAGTGAAAATACACTCGGAAAAATTAAATTGTGGCGTGAAAAATGCCCGGAACTTGTAATTCGTTCTACATTTGTTGTGGGTTTCCCAGGCGAAACTGAAGAAGATTTTCAAATATTGCTCGATTGGTTAGTTGAAGCTGAACTTGATCGTGTTGGCTGCTTTACCTACTCACCAGTAGAAGGCGCTACGGCAAATGATTTACCCGATCATGTGCCTGAAGAAATTAAGCAAGAGCGTTACGAGCGCTTTATGCAAGTGCAGCAACAAATTTCTGCTGCTAAGTTGCAAAAACGTATTGGTCAAACGATGACTGTATTAGTCGATAGTTTGGAAGATGAATATCCTGTTGCTGTTGCACGTTCTTATGCCGATGCTCCGGAAATTGACGGTAATGTCTTTGTAGAAGATATCGATAAGAGCACTATTCAACCAGGCGATATGTTGGAAGTCGAAATCACCGATGCGGATGAATACGACTTATTTGCAAAGTTAATTAAAATTAAGTCGGTTTAATCGATAACGATTCAAAAAAGCATTCAGTTTAAGAGGTTTTGGAGCAAACTCATGGCGGAAACAATTAGCCCCCGTTATTCACGCATTTTATTAAAACTATCTGGTGAAGCATTATCAGGTAACAAAGATATGGGTATTGATGCCCAAGTTCTTGATCAAATGTCCCTTTCAATTGCTCACTTAGTTGGCTTAGGTGTGCAAGTGGGTATCGTTGTTGGTGGCGGTAACTTGTATCGTGGTAGTCAGTTGCAAAAAGATGGCTTGGTTGGTCGTGTAACAGGCGATCAAATGGGTATGCTTGCAACTGTAATGAATGGCTTGGCTATGCGTGATGCATTGGTTCGCCGTAATATCAGAACTCGCCTTATGTCTGCATTACCAATTGGTACAGTAGTTGAGTCTTATTCAAGTCGTGATGCTATTCGTCACTTGAGTCAGGGTGAAGTTTGTGTTTTTGTTGCTGGTACAGGAAATCCATTCTTTACAACTGATACAGCAGCTTGCTTACGTGGAATTGAAATTGAAGCAAATTTAATTCTAAAAGCGACCAAAGTTGATGGCGTATATAATAAAGATCCAAGTAAATACGAGGATGCAGTTAAATATGATCATTTAACCTTTGATCAGGTATTGGACGAAAAACTTGGTGTTATGGATTTGACCGCTATTTGTTTATGTCGTGACCATAATGTGCCATTACAAGTTTTTGATATGAATAAATCAGGCGCGCTATTGTCAGTAGTCATGGGCGAAAAAGAAGGTACGCGCGTTACTAAATAATGTACGTGTTGACGAAAGCTCTTTATACTAGCGCTAAATTAAATTTGTTAAAACATCCTTGAATAAATAAGTAAGGTAGATCATATGATTAACGATCTGAAAAAAGACAGCGAACAGCGTATGTTAAAAACTCTTGAGTCTTTGGAACTAGGGTTTGCTAAAGTTCGTACCGGCCGTGCACACCCATCAATCTTAAATGGGGTAATGGTTCCTTACTACGGTTCTGATGTGCCTTTAAATCAAGTGGCAAACGTTGGTGTTGAAGATTCTCGTACACTTCTTGTTCAGCCATTTGAACGTACCATGGTTTCAGCTATTGATAAGGCAATTCGTGAGAGTGATCTTGGTTTAAACCCGATTACAGCGGATGCAATTCGTGTACCTTTACCTGCATTAACTGAAGAAACACGCCGTGATATGCAAAAAATTGCGCGTAGCGAAGCTGAAAATGCAAAAGTTGCAATTCGTAATATTCGTCGTGATGTGTTAGGTGATATCAAAGCATTATTAAAAGAGAAAGAAATCTCTGAAGATGATGAGCGCCGTGCAGGTGATGATATCCAGAAAATCACTGACAAATATGTTGCAGAAGTAGACAAGCGTCTTGCAGCGAAAGAAGCAGAATTGATGAAGGTCTAAATTTTATGACCGATTCAGAAGAGTATCATCTTCCTAAGCATGTTGCCATCATCATGGATGGCAACAACCGCTTTGCAAAAAAAAATCAAATGCAAAAAGGTGATGGACATCGAGAGGGTAAAAATGTTCTTGATCCTATCGTTGAACATTGTAAAAAAACAGGTATTCATGCTTTAACGGTTTTTGCATTTTCAAGTGAAAACTGGAATCGACCACAATTTGAAGTCGATCTGCTTATGAAGCTTCTTGAAGAAACTATTCATGAGCAAATACCTCGCATGAAGAAATTTAATATTGCTTTGCGTTTCATAGGCGATCGTTCCAGATTACCGTCACACCTAGTTGCCTTAATGGAAGATGCAGAGCAACAGACAGCACACCATAACACAATGACCTTAACTATTGCTGTGAGCTATGGTGGGATGTGGGATATTGCAAATGCAGCAAAACAAGTTGCTGAAGCGGTTTCCCGTGGTGAATTTGGTGCTGATCAAATAAATGTTGATTTGTTCGAAAAATATGTCAGTCTAAACGATCTGCCAGCTGTGGACTTATTAATCCGTACAGGTGGAGATTATCGCATATCTAATTTCTTGTTATGGCAAGCAGCATATGCTGAGCTGTATTTTACTGATACTTTATGGCCAGAATTTACAGTACAAGAATTCGATCATGCATTGAATGTTTTTTCAGGGCGTGAACGTCGTTTTGGCAAAACATCTGAACAAATTCAGCAAGAGAAAATAGAGAACTTATAATGTTAGAGCGGATTGTTACCGCATTGGTACTTGTCGCAGTTGTTTTAGGCTGTATGTTTGCTACGCAATCACATTATCCAATGTTGGTTCTTATGATTGTAGCAGCAGGGGTTGCGGGGTATGAATGGTATAAATTAATGCCCCATGAAACTGTAAATGCTGTAAAGCCAAAAGCTTGGTGCTACGGTCTGCTTGTTGCATTCGTTTCAGGCGTTGCTCTATTTTTCCATGATATTGCATTACTGTTGTGGTCAGCTTCAATTTTGACTTGGCTTGTAAGCGTTTATTGGGTCAAATCTTTTCCTGAATTTGATGGGTGGTATAACGCTACTCTATATGTAATTGGCATTATTTTAGTTTGTGCGGCGGTAACTTCAATTTTTGTTGTCTGGCAAAGTTCGCCATGGTGGTTAATGTATCTGTTCTTACTCGTGTGGGGTGCAGATAGTGGTGCTTACTTTGTTGGTCGTAAATTTGGTAAAAGAAAATTAGCACCAACTGTAAGTCCAAACAAATCAGTAGAAGGTTTGTATGGTGGTATTATCACGACCATACTGGTAATGTTGGTTGTGCAATACCAATATCTAAATTTAACTTTAATACAGCAAATCCTGTTTCTTATCTTGTCACTGATTACAGTATTTGGTTCAGTTCTAGGTGATTTGTTTGAGTCAATGATTAAGCGTCGTGCTGGTATTAAAGATTCTGGACGTGTGCTACCTGGCCATGGTGGTGTTTTAGATCGTATTGACTCTTTACTTGCTGCAGCCCCGATCTTTGCAACGGGAATGTATATATTAAAACTTATTGGTGTAGATTTATAAATGACACAATCTGTTTGCATATTGGGCGTAACCGGTTCCATAGGGCAAAGTACCTTAAAAATTTTAAATCAACATCCTGATAAGTATTCAGTATTTGCAGTTTCAGCTCATAGTCGAATTCCTGAATTGGTTGATATCTGTAAACAATTCCAACCAAAAGTCGTAGTTGTTCCAAAGCAAAAAGTTGACGAATTAGTAGCTTTATTTGCAAAAAAAGAATTACAAAATATTGCAATTTTGACTGATCAGGAAGGGCTGGTAAGTATCGCATCTCATCCAGATGTTGATGTAGTTATGGCTGCAATTGTTGGAGCTGCAGGTTTATTGCCAACATTGGCGGCTGTAAAAGCTGGTAAACGCGTTTTGCTAGCTAACAAAGAAGCTTTGGTCATGTCTGGTGAAATCATGATGCAAGCAGCACGTGATCATCAGGCATTATTATTACCGGTAGATTCAGAACACAACGCTATTTTTCAATCATTACCTCATAACTATTTAGAAGCTGAAAGAAATGGACAACCGCAACAGGGTGTATCAAGAATCTTATTGACCGCTTCAGGTGGACCATTTTTAAACCATTCGTTAGAACAATTAGAAAAAGTTACTCCCGCACAGGCTTGTAAGCATCCCAACTGGTCTATGGGGCAGAAAATCTCAGTTGACTCAGCTACTCTTATGAATAAAGGGTTGGAGTTAATTGAGGCATGCCATTTGTTTTCAATATCTGAACATTTTGTTACAGTTGTTGTTCATCCACAAAGTATTATTCATTCTATGGTGCAATATGTTGACGGTTCAACATTGGCTCAAATGGGTAATCCAGACATGTGTACACCGATTGCTCATGCATTAGCATGGCCAGAACGTTTACAGACTAGTGTTCCTGCTTTAGATTTATTTGAGTATTCTCAGCTTAATTTTCAAGCACCGGATATCCAGAAATTTCCAGCACTGGATTTAGCTCGTCAGGCAATGCGTGCAGGAGGGCTAGCACCTACTATTTTAAATGCTGCAAATGAGGTTGCTGTTGCTGCATTTTTAAAGGAACAGATTGGATTTACAAATATCCCACAAGTGGTAGAGCATACTTTGCAAAAATTGGAAAACTCAGTTGCTGATAATATCGAGTCTATTTTAAATAAAGATGAAGTAGCACGACATGTAGCACAGCAGTATATATCAAGTATAGGAGGCTGAAAATGAGCGCATTATTTATGATTGCAGCAGCAGCTCTCTTGCTCGGTCCATTAATTGCAATTCATGAGTTTGGTCACTATTGGGTAGCGCGAAAACTCGGTGTTAAGGTTTTAGTCTATTCCATCGGTTTCGGTCCAACATTACTTAAATGGACATCAAAAAAATCTGGAATTAAGTACCAACTTTCAGCTTTGCCTTTAGGCGGGTATGTAAAAATGCTCGATGAGCGCGAA
Organism: Acinetobacter sp. 12966; assembly: GCF_031196995.1. Taxonomy (NCBI): domain Bacteria; kingdom Pseudomonadati; phylum Pseudomonadota; class Gammaproteobacteria; order Moraxellales; family Moraxellaceae; genus Acinetobacter; species Acinetobacter sp. 12966. The sequence continues at coordinate 87,761 of NZ_JAVIMC010000010.1, read as the reverse complement.
GGTAATGTTGCAGAGCAAGATTTACCTTATGCATTTAACCGTCAAAAACCATGGAAGCGTATAGCAATTGTTGCGGCTGGACCTTTAATTAACTTGATTTTTGCTGTTTTACTTTTCTGGATTTTATTTTTACCAGCGCAAGAACAACTAAACACTAGAGTGGGTAAAGTTATACCTAACTCGCCAGCAGCAACTGCTCAACTACAAGTAGGTGATAAGATTATTGCTGTTGACGGAAAAGAAACGCAAACTTGGGAAAAACTTAACTTTGCTTTGATTGATCGTGTAGGTGAAACTGGTAGCTTGAATATCGATGTAGATCGTGCAGGCACTGAGAAAAATATTGTTTTACCGATTAAAGATTTTTTAAAAAACCAAAATGAATCAGCTTTAGATGTATTGGGTTTTTCACCCTATCGTCCAGTTATTCCTGCTGTTGTAACTGAGTTGACTGCAGATGGGGCAGCAATTCGTCAAGGAATGAAGGTTGGTGATCGTATTGTTTCAATTAATGGTCAAGTAATGAAGGATTGGTTTGATGTTGTGGAAGTCGTACAACATTCACCAGAAAAGTTACTTAATATTGATGTGTTGCGTAATGGTCAACTCGTTCATTTGCAAGTCATGCCTCAAGGAAAGCGTGACAACATGGGGCAAGTGAGTGGGGTTTTAGGCGTAAAAAGCGATGCAGGAAAAATTACAATTCCTGACGAATATAAGCAAACAATTCAATATACTCCAATACAAGCTTTCCAGATGTCGTTAGATAAGACTAGCCAAATCTCTAGCATGATATTGAGTTCAATAGTAAAAATGGTTAAGGGATTGATTGGTCTAGAGAATCTTTCTGGCCCAATTACAATCGCGAAAGTAGCGGGACAAAGTGCAGAAATGGGATGGCAGACTTTTATCTCATTTATGGCTTTAATGAGTGTAAGTCTTGGAATTTTAAATTTATTGCCAATTCCAATGCTAGATGGTGGACATCTCGTTTATTACATTATTGAAGCTATTCGTGGGAAGCCTGTTTCTGAACAAATACAAATGTTTGGTCTAAAAATTGGTATGGTACTGCTCGGTAGTATGATGCTTTTAGCTTTATTTAACGATTTTATGCGTTTGTAAACGTATATGGATTTATAACTTACTGGAAAAACTGGCATGCGGCACACACATTTTTTAATGCCTTTGGCACTTGTTAGCGCTATGGCAGCGGTACAACAAGCATATGCAGCTGATGATTTCGTTGTTCGAGATATTCGTATAGATGGTTTGGTCCGTCTAACTCCTGCAAATGTTTCTACCATGTTGCCAATCAACAGTGGCGATCGCGTTAATGAACCGATGATCGCAGAAGCAATTCGAACATTGTATGCCACTGGACTTTTTGACGATATTAAAGCATCAAGAGATAACGATACTTTAGTTTTTAATGTTGTAGAGCGCCCAATTATTTCAAAACTTGAATTTAAGGGTAACAAACTTATTCCTAAAGAGGCGTTAGAGCAAGGCCTCAAAAAAATGGGTATTGCTGAAGGCGAAGTTTTTAAGAAGTCAGCTTTACAAACAATTGAAACCGAATTAGAGCAGCAATATACTCAGCAAGGCCGTTATGATGCTGATGTAACTGTTGATACGATAGCTCGTCCAAATAACCGTGTTGAACTTAAATTAAATTTTAATGAAGGTACGGCGGCTAAAGTTTTTAATATCAATATTATTGGTAATACAGTTTTTAAAGACAGTGAAATTAAGCAAGCTTTCGCAGTTAAAGAAAGCGGTTGGGCTTCAGTTGTAACCCGTAATGACCGTTATGCTAGAGAGAAAATGGCAGCGAGCCTTGAAGCTTTGCGTGCGATGTATCTGAATAAAGGTTATATCAATTTTCATATCAATAACTCACAGCTTAATATTAGTGAAGATAAAAAGAACATCTTTATTGAAGTTGCTGTAGAGGAAGGTAGTCAGTTCAAATTTGGTCAAACCAAGTTTTTAGGTGATGCACTTTATAAACCTGAAGAACTGCAAGCTTTAAAAATCTATAAAGATGGCGATACTTATTCTCAAGAAAAAGTAAATGCTGTTAAGCAGTTGTTATTGCGTAAATATGGTAATGCTGGTTATTACTTTGCAGATGTGAACGTTGTTCCGCAGATTAATAATGAAACGGGTGTTGTTGACTTAAACTATTATGTAAACCCAGGCCAGCAAGTAACCGTACGTCGTATTAACTTTACAGGTAATAGTAAAACTGCTGATGAAGTACTACGTCGTGAAATGCGTCAAATGGAAGGCGCTTTAGCAAGTAATGAAAAAATTGATTTGTCTAAGGTTCGTCTAGAGCGTACAGGATTCTTCAAAACAGTTGATATTAAACCAGCTCGTATTCCAAACTCACCAGATCAGGTGGATTTAAACGTAAATGTTGAAGAACAGCATTCGGGAACTACGACATTAGCGGTAGGTTACTCGCAAAGTGGTGGTATCACCTTCCAAGCAGGTTTGAGTCAAACTAACTTTATGGGAACGGGTAATCGTGTTTCGATCGATTTATCTCGTTCTGAAACTCAAGACTACTATAACTTAAGTGTTACTGACCCTTACTTCACGATTGATGGGGTAAGCCGCGGTTATAACGTTTACTATCGTAAAACAAAGCTAAATGATGACTATAACGTTAATAACTATGTTACCGATAGTTTTGGTGGTAGTTTAAGTTTTGGTTATCCTATTGATGAAAACCAAAGCCTGAGTGCTTCGGTTGGTATTGATAATACTAAAGTAACGACGGGTCCTTATGTGTCTACCTATGTTCGTGATTATTTATTAGCGAATGGGGGTAAGGCGACAGGTCAAGATACTTACTGCCCATCAGATCAGTTGGAAACAACTACAGATCCAGTTACAGGAGCGGTTACATATACTGGTAAATGCCTTGTTACACCAATTCCATATAATAATGCATTTGAAGGTGAGTTCTTTACATATAACTTAAATTTAGGTTGGTCATATAACACCTTAAATAGACCAATTTTCCCTACTTCAGGTATGTCACATCGTGTAGGTCTGGAAATTGGTTTGCCAGGTAGTGATGTTGATTATCAAAAAGCAACTTATGATGCACAGGCATTCTGGCCAATTAAAGACACAGGTTTCGTGCTGCGTGGTTACGGTAAACTTGGTTATGGTAATGATTTACCATTCTATAAAAACTTCTATGCAGGTGGTTATGGTTCTGTACGCGGTTATGATAACAGTACCTTGGGTCCTAAGTATGCAAGTGTAAATTTACAAGAAACCAAGCAAAATGACGGTTCTCCAGAAGAAGTAGGTGGTAACGCTCTTGTACAATTTGGTACTGAATTAGCTTTACCATTACCTTTTAAAGGAGATTGGACTCGCCAAGTACGTCCAGTGTTATTTGCTGAAGGTGGTCAAGTATTTGATACTAAATGTGACGTTGGTTCTTATTCTATGATTATGAATGGTCAGCAAATCGCAGATGCTAAAAAATACTGTGAAGACAATTACGGTTTTGATTTAGGCAATATGCGTTATAGCGTAGGTGTAGGATTTACATGGATTACCATGATTGGGCCATTATCTCTTAGCTATGCCTTCCCATTAAATGATAAGCCTGGTGATGAAACTAAAGAGATTCAGTTTGAAATCGGTCGTACTTTCTAAGTACGACTTGACTAAGCAATGAAATAAGGAAACAAATTAAGATGAAAAAATTAAATATATTAATGTTGGGATTAGGCCTTACAGTTTCTGCTATGACTAATGCAGCTGGTTATGGCGTTATTGATCTTGCTAAAGTTGTTGAAAGTAGTACTTATTTAAAACAACAAAATGCAAGTTTAAATCAATCTGTTAAACCAACAACAACTCGTCTTGAGCAGTTGGGTAAAGAGTTAGAAGGTCTTCAACGTCAAGCCCAAACCCAAGGGCAAAAAATGAAAGAAGATGATATTAAAAAGCTTCAGACTCAATATCAGTCGAAATTAAATGAATTTAACTCAACTCAACAAGGTTTGCAGTCTAAAGTTCAAACTAGCTTGCAAGGAATGAACTCAACTTTCGAGAGTCGTGTGAAGCAAGCAGCTGAACAATTACGAAAAGAAAATAATCTTGACTTTATTTTGAATAAAAATTCGACTGTTGCCTATGACGCTAAATATGATTTAACTGATAAAATGATACAAAAGGTTAATTCAATGAAATAAATTAATGAAAGTGCAACATTATCGTTTAGATGAACTAGCTCACCTAGTGAATGGTGAGTTAGTCGGTGCGGGTAGTCTTCAATTTATAAACTTAGCAAGTTTAGAAAATGCTGAACCTTCTCATATTACTTTCGTAAATGGCGAAAAGTATATCGATCAAGCAAAGACTAGCCGTGCGGGTGCGTACATTGTTACAAGCTCTATTAAAGAACAGCTTACTGATAAACAAAATTTTATTATTGTTGATAATCCATATTTGGCTTTTGCCATCCTTACCCATGCTTTTGATAAAAAGATCACATCAATAGGTATTGAAAGTACTGCTCAAATTCATACTTCTGCAATTATTTCTGAAAAAGCATATATTGGCCATTACGTTGTAATTGGTGAGAATTGTGTAGTAGGTGAGAACACGATTATTCAGTCTCATACTCGTCTGGATGATAATGTAGAAATTGGCAAGGATTGTTTTATCGATTCTCATGTCACTATTACGGGTGGAGCTAAATTACTTGATCGTGTTCGAGTTCATGCAAGTACTGTAATTGGTAGTGAAGGCTTTGGATTTGCACCATATCAAGGGAAATGGCATCGTATCGCACAATTAGGTTCAGTGATCATTGGTAATGATGTCCGCATCGGATCAAATTGTAGTATTGATCGAGGGGCACTAGATAATACGATTTTGGAAGATGGGGTAATTATTGATAATCTTGTGCAAATCGCACATAACGTTCATATTGGTTCCAATACAGCTATTGCTGCTAAATGTGGAATTGCTGGAAGCACTAAAATTGGCAAAAACTGTATTCTTGCAGGAGCCTGCGGTGTGTCTGGTCACCTTTCAATCGCTGATAATGTGACTTTAACTGGAATGTCAATGGTCACAAAAAATATTTCTGAAGCTGGTACTTATTCTTCAGGAATTGGATTGTTTGAAAATAGTCATTGGAAAAAGACGATTGTACGCTTGCGACAATTAGCAGATGTGCCATTGACCCAAATCACTAAACGACTTGATCATATACAAGCTCAAATAGAGTCTCTTGAATCAACTTTTAATTTGCGTAAATAGAATATTATGACCGAGTCAACTACACCTAAATTTGCCATCCCTGAATTACCAATGCAGATTCAAACGATTCGTCAATATTTGCCGCATCGTTATCCATTCTTATTGGTTGATCGTGTGACTGAAGTTACTGACAATAGTATTGTTGGTTATAAAAATGTTTCCATTAATGAGGAGTTCTTGCAAGGGCATTTCCCAGAATACCCAATTATGCCAGGTGTCTTAATTGTAGAAGCATTGGCTCAAGTTTCAGGCGTTCTGGGTTTTATTATGAATAACGAGACACCAAAACCGGGTTCTTTATTCCTCTTTGCTGGTGCAGAAAAGGTTAGATTTAAAAAACAAGTAGTTGCTGGCGACCAACTTGTATTAAAATCTGAATTAGTAATGCAAAAACGCGGTATCTACAAATATAACTGTACGGCTACCGTTGACGGTATTGTAGCAACAACCGCTGAAATTATGATTTCACACCAAAAAACAGAGCAGGCATGAGCAATCACGATTTAATTCATTCTACGGCCATTATTGATCCATCTGCAGTGATTGCCCCGGATGTCCAGATAGGACCTTATTGTATTATTGGTCCAAATGTGACGATTGGAGCTGGTACTAAATTACATTCACATGTTGTAATTGGTGGTTTTACCAAAATTGGTCAAAATAATGAGATTTTCCAGTTTGCAAGTGTTGGTGAGGTTTGCCAAGACTTGAAATATCAAGGTGAAGAAACTTGGTTAGAGATTGGAGATCATAATTTAATTCGTGAGCATTGCAGTTTACATAGAGGAACTGTACAAGATCATGCTTTAACTAAAATAGGTAGTCATAACTTATTGATGGTTAATACGCATATTGCGCATGACTGTATTGTTGGTGATCATAATATTTTCGCAAATAATGTAGGTGTTGCTGGACACGTCCATATTGGTGATCATGTCATTATTGGTGGTAATTCAGGAATTCATCAATTCTGTAAAATCGATTCTTACAGTATGGTTGGTGGAGCATCTTTAATTTTAAAAGATGTGCCAGCTTATGTTATGGCATCTGGTAATCCAGCACATGCGTTTGGTATCAATATTGAAGGTATGCGCCGAAAGGGTTGGTCTAAGGATACAATTCAAGGTCTTAGAGAAGCTTATAAATTGATTTTTAAATCAGGCCTGACTTCTGTTCAAGCTGTTGAGCAGATTAAAAATGATATTCTGCCGAATGTTCCAGAAGCTCAATTATTAATTGACTCTGTTGAGCAATCAGAACGTGGTATTGTGCGTTAAGCCTAGATATTCAAAAAAAGACACCGCAATCTGCGGTGTCTTTTTTTCTTAAAAACTTTTATTTATTAAAAAATTTGGCTTCTTCCGATTTTGGATACTGACTTAAGATTTTAGCTTTATATTGGTTTGCTGATACAGTGTTTTTATCGACATCATTGGCAATACTGTAGAGTTGATAAAGCGCACGGGGAGCTTTACTAGAATTTGGATATTGCGTAGCGACTACATTATAGTTCTTTTTAGCTTCATTATAATTTACAGGATCAGTTGCTAAATTAAACTCGGCTAACCAAAAATAGGCATTCCCTGTATAAACGCTATTAGGATGATTTTTGATAAAGTTTTGCATTGGAGCAATCGCTTTTTTTGCTCCACCTTGTTTATAGGCATCTAAAGCAACAGTATAAGCTGCTTTTTCAAGTTCTACAGGGTTCGATTGATTTTGTGTAGCAGGCGGTGAAGCTGGTTGTGTTACTTGCGTTTGTGAGGGGGAAGTAACTTGACTTGCAGAAGTTGTAGTACTTGTTGCTTTATTGTCGGTAGGTGGGGCTTCTGAGCTTCCAGTAGCTGTAGCATCACTATTAGTTGTATTGTCTGGTGTTGCACTTTCAGGATCTACTTTTTGATTAAGTAATTCCAAACGCTGGTCTAAATCAGTATAGCGATTAGATAACTCTTTTTTCAATTGTTCAATATCATTCGATTGTTCTTCTAACTGACCGCGCAAGGTGCGTATATCATTTTCTAATTGTTGGTTTTTTTGCATCAATTCCCAATTTAGATTACTAGGGACTGAAGCGTTATTCGATGAAGTGTTAGTTGAGCTACCACCACTTTGACTTAAACCGCGCGATTCAATTGGAATATTGGCATAGAGAGAAGTAGTGCTCATTAAGGCAATAAATAATAAAGAATGCTTCATCAATCGCATGAGTATAGGTCCATAATTTTATGTAAAAGCTAACTTGACAAGGGAATATGTAAACTATTCACATTAGCTATCTAAGGTTTTAATTGATCACTGCAATTAAAACAGCTAACAATATAAATGCAAGAATAGTTTACAATCTTCAAGCATATTTTATTCAAAATAAGTATCAAGAAAGAATATAAGATAAGAGATTCTAGGAATTTATATGTTTTTGACGATGAATTAATCAATTGAAACATAAACTTGCTTAAAATTGAGAAGAAGGCTTGCAACTCTTTTAAAAATCTCTATACTCTGTTTTGCAATGGTAGCCCCGCTGGTGGCTTCGCAATTGTACTCTGTGAACCCCGCCAGGACCGGAAGGTAGCAACGGTAGCAGATCTATGATGTGCCGAAGTTTTGCTAGTGGGGTTGCCACCATCTTCTAATCCGATCTTCGTTGGATTGCCTTCATAATTACATCTAAATCAAATCCTCTATACTGTAAAAATCTCATCTGTTTTGCTTTAAGTTTAGGATCTTTTTCTACTTCTTCACCAAATTTTTTAACTTTAAGCTGATAAGCCTGTTCTACCCAATCAATGTTATGAATTTCATCTGCAATTAAATCATTTTCGATTTGTTTTGTTTTTAAAGCTTGTTTAATACGTTTTGGGCCTTTACCTTTGCGAATTTGGCTAGCCAATGTTAGTTCTGCAACGCGTTGGTCACTTTGATAGTTTTGCTCAGATAACTCTTCAACAAGTTGCTTAACCTCTTCAGGGTTTTGTGCATAACGATTCAATTTCTCGATAAGTTCTGCTTTCGAATAGTCTCGACGAGTCAATAAAGCAAAAGCATATGAGCGCAAACGTTGACCTGTAAGCAAAGCGCGTTGTTGGGACTGTTCTTCTGTTCTTTTGAACATATTTAATATTTCCTTGTAAAAAACGCCCCGAAGGGCGTTTTAAGACTTATAAGCGATAATTAAGACTCTAATAGAAGATCTTCTTCTTCATCTTCCACCTGTACAGCACCATTAGTACCCGTAGTTAGCAGTTGTTCACGGATAATTTTTTCAATTTCTCCAGCCATTTGAGGATTTTCTTCAAAGTGGCGAATAACGTTGTTTTTACCCTGACCAATTTTATTGCCTTGATACGAATACCAAGCACCTGCTTTTTGCACGATATCTTGTTGTACAGCTAAATCTACAAGTTCGCCAAGCTGGTTTGTACCTTTACCGTACAAGATTTGAAAAATAGCTTCTTTAAATGGAGGAGCCATTTTATTTTTAACAACTTTAACTCGAGTTTCAGAGCCGATGATTTCATCACCTTCTTTGACTTGACCAATACGGCGGATATCTAAACGTACAGAAGCATAGAACTTCAATGCGTTACCACCAGTCGTAGTCTCAGGGCTACCAAACATTACACCAATTTTCATACGGATCTGGTTAATGAAAATAACCATACAGTTCGAGCGTTTAGCGTTACCCGTAATTTTACGTAGTGCCTGACTCATTAGGCGAGCTTGTAAGCCCATGTGAGAGTCACCCATTTCGCCTTCAATTTCTGCTTTAGGAGTAAGAGCAGCAACTGAGTCGACAACGATTAAATCAATTGCACCAGAGCGAACTAGCATGTCTGCAATCTCGAGAGCCTGTTCACCGTTATCAGGTTGCGATACAAGTAGATTATCAATGTCCACGCCCAGCTTACGTGCATATTGTGGATCTAATGCATGTTCTGCATCGATAAATGCACAAGTACCACCAGCTTTTTGACATTGTGCAATCGCTTGGAGAGTCATTGTGGTTTTACCAGAAGATTCTGGACCATAAATCTCAACGATACGACCTTTCGGTAAACCGCCAATCCCCAATGCAATATCTAAAGTCAAAGAACCTGTAGATACAGCTTCAACTGCTTGAACAGTGTTGTCACCGAGACGCATCACCGTATTTTTGCCAAATTGTTTCTCAATTTGACTTAGCGCGGCTTGTAATGCTTTGCTTTTATTCTCATCCATCTCAAAAACCTCAATACTCTAAGTTCATCACGTTTAACCCAAGTGGATGCATTGAATCTCAACTTGTTTCACAGGGCTAATAGTGACAGATTTTTTCTATAGCTTCTATGTGTTGTCTGTGTGTGTGCGACACAACTCGACGTTTTTATTCATCACCATACGACCAGTGCTGATCATTGTCCTGTTTAAACCGATTAATCTGTCTACGATCCTTTTTACTCGGTCTATGATCAGGTCGAGCAAGATTATGCAATTTTCGTTGGGATGCAATCAACTCCCGTCTAGCAATGCTTACTTCTGTTTCTTCATAAAGTTGCTGGGCAACTGGTGCTGGACCACGTGTGTTCGAAAGCGCTTTTACGACAACGGTTTTTTTATCAAAACCTTGTTGAATAATCAGTTCCATTCCAACACGAATTTCTTTGGAAACTTTTACACGCTCATTATTGTGATGTACTTTACCTCCTTCGATTGCTGCTTTAGCAATTGAACGAGTTTTAAAAAAACGAGCAGCCCATAACCATTTGTCGATACGCATGGTCTCTACAGCATCGTTTTCAAGCGATTTTGACATCATTATCCTTTCTATCAATTTGATTCAAAATAGACAGCAATTCTGTAAGTCGATCTAGTGCTTTATATTCTAAATCTTCATGCTTTCTTGCATTCTTTAGACTTGAGGGCTGCAAGATAGTAAACAAGTGTTTGATACCAAATTTTTCTGCTGTTTTGAGTACAGGAGTTGTATCGTCAATAAAAATGGTTGCGTCTGGATCGAAAGGTTGTAATTTTTGGAGATCTTGCCAAAAATGAATATCTTCTTTTGCATAACCAATTTGTTCACTCGATACAATTACGTCAAAGAAGTGTTCAATTGCAATATTATCGAGCTTTAGGCGCAAGCTTGCACGGTCAGCATTTGTAACTAACCAACAACTATATCCTTGTTCTTTCAGTTCCTGCAGAAGCTGAATACAACCTGAGCGAGCTTGAATTTTTGTCTGAAATTCTTGCTGTAATTTGAGTACATCAACGCCTACAGTTTTGGTCCAATAAGCTGATGAATACCAAACAAGCGTATGTCTATGTGATTGATAAAACTGATATAGTGTTTTTTGGCTATGGTCGAGTGGAAGTTGATGTATCTCTGCATGTCGCTTGGGAAGACATTCATTCCAAATGAAATCATCAAAAGCGAGATCTAATAGCGTACCATCCATGTCAAACATTACGATTTTAGACATATCTAAATATCTCCAAAATCATTTAAAGCAAATTTTTTAAGACACATCTACCATATATCCTTTTTAAAATCATTAATTAAAGAAACTTCGAGATATAAAATTAATTTAAAACTCCACCCATTAATTCTTTCAAAAGGTGTTTTGATTAATGTGATGGGTAGGGAGGATAAATGATTTGAAAATTATAGCGTGTAATTTTGCAAACAAAAAACAATAATAAATGCTTTTTAATAGAAAACTTTTCCTGTGTTTAAAGTAAAAATAGGCAGCCAAAGTTTTGCAATTAAGAAATCTTAAAAGTCATCTATATTTATGGTTAATTTTGCTTACATAGGATACGTATTGACATACATTTTATAAATTGAAGGATACTTGTTTAAAGTTATATTTAAAATTAACCTTAATAAGAATTTAGAGAAAGCAATGAAAATTGGATTTATTGGCGGAGCCAATGACGGTATTGTAATCAATGCTGCTGATGGTCTTGATACTTATAAGCTTGAATGGCATTACAAAGCAGAAAAGCACTGTGAAGCACAGCCAACATTAGGTCTTAATGGGCCTGAGTATGATTACTACAACCTCTTAATACTAAGAAAAAATAAAGAGGCTAAACTCTTTTATGTACTCACTACAATGGGAAAAGATGATATCGCGAGTAAAATCCATGAGTATTGGGAGTGCTCTACATCTGTTGGCTATGATTTCGATGATTAAGAAAATTTTTATTAATAATTTAAAATTTTAACTTTAAGCAAAAATTAAATGAAGAGCTCGTAATTTCATATAACACATGTGCTTTTAGGTGGTGATGGAAAGGAACCTTGGGATGATCAAAGTTTTTAACTTTGTGCATTCCAAGTCTTTCCATGACAGCTTGAGAGGGTGTATTTATATTAGCGGTAAATGAAACGATCTTATCTAACTTCAGTACATTAAAACCATAGTCTAAAACTGCTTTTGCTCCTTCAGTTGCATAACCTTGTTTCCAGAATTCTTTTGCAAGTCGCCACCCAATTTCCACACATGGAGAGAAGTCAAATTGTTCAGGTTGACTATGTAAGCCAATAAACCCGATAAATTGATGAGTTTCTTTTAATTCTACTGCCCAGAAACCCCAACCATTTTCATTAATGAGAGATGAAATTTTTTGAATTAAATTATGGCTTTCTTGGGGTGTTAATAGATTTGGGAAAAATTGCATAACATCTTGATCTAAGCCCATTGTTATAAAAGGCTCAACATCACTTTCTTTCCACTGTCTTAAAATTAAACGCTTTGTTTCGATCATGAGATGTCTCTTTAATTAAAAATAAGGGATCAAAGTGGTTTTTGCACAATCTTTTGTAAAATGATCTTGGAATTGATACTCACTACACCTTTTATTTTATTTAAGGTATTAATGACGAAATGAGAAAAAGAACTCAAATCTTTGGTCGCAACGTGTAAAACATAATTAGATTCACCAGTAATAATATATGCATTAATGACTTCATCAAAATTTTTGATCTGGCTTAAAAAGAAGTTGTGATCATTTTCTGTGAGTTGGGCAAGCTTTATTTCGACTATTGCCTCAATTTTTATACCTAGTTTTTCATAGTTAACTTTCGCTTGATATTTTTCAATTACACCATTGCTTTCTAAAATTTTAACTCGCCGATGACAAGCTGAAGCCGAAAGGTTAACGAGATCGGCCAGTTCTTGGTTACTTAACCGAGCATTATCTTGTAAGTACTTCAAAATTTTAAGATCAATTGCATCTACATTCATTTTCGAATTTCATCCATGTTTTTTAATTTTAATTCGAATTTTATACGAAAATAGCAAATTTTAATCAAATATTATCGAATAAATCGAAAGAATTGGCATGATAAAATTCAAATACAAAGGAAATGTTGAAAATAGGTGAAATAACAAATGATTACTCATGAACAATGCCTCTATTGGGATCAGGAAGATGAACTCAAAAAGTTTAAAGATGAATTTGCACTACCAGAAAATGTCATTTATTTAGATGGTAATTCTTTGGGTGCAAGACCAAAAAAATCATTAGAGGTTGCTCAGCATATTATTGCCAAAGAGTGGGGTGAGGATCTTATTAATAGTTGGAATAAAGCAGATTGGTGGGGCTTACCGACTAGACTCGGAGATAAAGTCGCGCAGCTTATCGGTGCTGAAAAAGGGGAAGTCGTTATTTCAGATTCCACAACATTAAATTTATTCAAAGTTTTATCAGCAGCGGTAAAAATTCAAGCTGAAAAATTTCCAGACCGTAAAATTATTGTTGCAGAAAAAGATGCTTTCCCAACCGATATTTATATTATTGAAGGTTTTATAGATTTGATTCATCAGGGCTATCAAGTTGAGTTAATTGATGGTGCAGATGATTTATCTCGTGTTTTAGAAAAAGATGTAGCAGTAGTTGTTCTTTCTCATGTGAATTATCGGACTGGATATTTCTATGATATGGAATCTATGAATCAACAAATTCACGTTAAAGATGCTTTGATTATTTGGGATTTATGTCACTCAGTTGGTGCGGTGTCTATGGATCTTAATCAGAGCAATAGTGATTTTGCCATCGGTTGTACTTATAAATATTTAAATGGTGGCCCAGGTTCTCCAGCGTTGTTATGGGTAAATCGAAAGCATCGTGATCAGTTCTGGCAACCTCTCTCAGGCTGGTGGAGCCACAAAAAACCATTTGATATGGCTCAGCATTATGAACCAGCTAACAGTATTCGCCGTTACTTGTGCGGAACTCAACCCATTATTTCTATGAGTCTAATCGAATGTGGTGTCGATATTTTCTTACAAGCTGATATGCAACAAATACGCGAGAAATCGCTCAAATTAACTGATTTGTTTATTCAACTTGTTCAACAAGAGTGTGCCCAGTTTGGTTTTGAACTGATTACACCTTTAAATCATAAATATCGTGGTAGTCATGTCAGTTATAGACATGAGTTCGGTTATGAAATTATTCAAGCGCTGATTGCTCGTGGTGTGATTGGGGATTATCGAGAGCCGGAGGTATTACGTTTTGGAATTACACCTTTATATTTAGGGTTTGAAGATATTTGGAATGCCGTACAACAACTTAAGCAAATCATGCTGAATAGTGAATGGAAAAATGAGCGTTATCTGGTGCGTAGTGAAGTGACCTGATCGTTAAAGATCAACATTAGAAAATGGCTAGGAGGGCCTATGAGCAGTTTTGATGAAATACAAAATCGAGAAGCGGGTTTACATAAAAAATTATCCGCAAAACAGATGGGAATGATTGCAATTGGTGGAGCGATTGGTACAGGGCTGTTCATGGGAAGCAAGTTTGCAATTAGCTTTGCTGGCCCAGCCGTCATTGTGAGTTATGCCATTGGAGGCTTAATCGCATTTGCTATTATGGCTTGTTTGGCTGAGATGACGGTTCAGCATCCTACATCAGGCTCATTTGGAGCATATGCTGAGCATTATGTAAGTCCTCTTGCGGGTTTTTTAGTCCGTTATTGTTATTGGGCGTGTATTGTATTAGCGGTCGGTACAGAAATTACAGCAGTTGCTGACTATATGAAATTATGGTTTCCACATGTAGGTTCTTGGGTCTGGATTGCCTTTTTCTCGCTAACTTTACTCGTTGTTAATGCCTATAGTGTTAAAGCTTTTGGATTAGTTGAATATTGGTTTTCGACCATAAAAGTCTTTGCAATTATTGTATTTATTCTTTTAGCAATTGGTATTTTGACCCAAAGTCATGGGGGCACAGATCAGGTTCTTTCTAATTTAACCGAGCATGGAGGATTTTTCCCTCATGGTTTTAGTGGAGTCTGGATTGGGGTAATCATTTCAATATTTAGTTATTTAAGTATTGAAATGATCGCTGTTGCGGCAGGTGAGGCTAAAGATCCGGAAAGAGCTGTTAAGAAAGCTTTTAAAAGTACTGCGATTCGCTTAATTCTATTTTATTTACTGTCTTTATTTCTTATTGTGGCACTTGTTCCTTGGTCAACTTTAATTGGAGCCGACGCGACCAGCCCTTTTGTGATGGTGATGAAAATTGTAGGCATTCCATATGCGGACAGTATTTTAAATTTTATTGTAATTGTCGCGGCCTTATCAGCCATGAATAGTATGTTGTATATCTCAACACGTATGCTATTTAGCTTGTCACGAGCTGGTGATGCACCAAAACTATTTGGCCGTATTAGTCATAATGGTGTACCAATTAATGCATTGTTATTGTCAGCAGTAGGTATTGGAGTCGCGAGTATTGTTTATACGATTAACCCAGCTTCTGCTTTCCCGATCATGATTGCTTTATCTATGTTTGGTGCGTTGTTCACATGGGGCAGTATTTTTGTTACCCATATGTTTTTTAGAAGGAATATGGCACGAAAAGGAGAACAGTTAAAATTTAAGGTTCCAGCGAGCCAGTTAATTTCACTGTTGGGATTAATCGCAATTTTGAGTATTACTATCACAACGTGGTTTACCAATGAATTTAAGTCAACTTTACAGTTTGGAGTCCCATTAGTTGTTGTTCTTACATTTTTCTATTATTTCAAACGTTCATCAGCCAAGCTTGCTTTAAATAGTCATGAAGAATCTTTGAAGTGAGAGACCTATGCGACCATATGATAATTCTAGAACCGTAGCGAATGAACATGAAATATTGGCAGAATTTAAAAGAACAAGCTTGTTGAGCTATCAAAAATTTACCCATATCGCAGATATTCAATATGGGACGCACCCAAGGTCAACTTTAGATTTATTCCCATTAGAACAAGCCAAAAAGACTGTTATTTTTATTCATGGTGGATATTGGCAATGGTGTGATAAATCAGATTTTGGATTCATCGTACTGTATGTTCTAGCAAAAGGAGCCCAGTGTGTTCTTTTAGAATATGATTTGGCACCACAAAGTAAAATTTCAGATATTGCTTCTCAAGTTAATCAAGCTCTCGATTTTATTCGAGAGCAAGACTGGAAAACTGATGAGGTAGTTTTAGTTGGGCATTCGGCAGGAGCACATCTAGCAGCCTTGTTCTTAGGTCATCCACTGATATCTGAGATGGTTTTGTTAAGTGGAATTTATGATCTGGAACCTATACAAAGTACCCATTTAAATCATGCTCTCACGCTTTCAAGCGAAGATATCTTAAAATATAGCCCTGTTCACCAGTCAAAACGAGTTACTACTCCATGTTCAATTTTCTGTGGTGAACTCGAACTTGATGAGTTGAAATGGCAAAGCCAAAATTATTTTGAAATGAAGAAAAGGCAAGATCAGGATTTTGTTTCTTTCAAGCTTATTTCTGGAGTTAACCATTATTCTATTTTAAATCATTACTTTAATAATATTTTAATTTAATTGTTTGAAATAGAATGTAATTGAGTAAAGAAAAACAGATTAAACTTATTAGAAGATAAAATGTGAGATCAATCACAACTCAACCTGATTTTTATAAAAATTAAGTGTTCTTATTGACCTGACTATAGAACTTAATTAGATTAAAAAGATAGTGCTTTCTCACTAAGCGGCAAAATGTTTAGCTGTTGTTTAGTTGAGTTTCAAGTCCGTAGCTTCCCAAGATACGGACTTTTTTATTTGACTTTTAAAAACAATAATATAAAGCGAATTTTATTCTTGGATATGGCGGTAATATCTATTTAATTATTCAAATAAATTAATCACATAGCCCTCTGTTAAATAAAAAAATAGTATTTACTTTTCATTATTTAACTGGAATTATCATTTAATTAATGGATTATATAAAATATATTTTACCAAACTGACAGAGTGTGAGATTACGCTCAGAACTTCATGAATTTGTCATATAGGTTAGATAAATTAAACACAGAAAAATAAAAAGAGAAGGCTATGGCGTATAGTTTAATAATATATATCATCTGCAAATAATTGGTTTAGTCGGCTCTTGTGAGTTGTCTTTTTTATTTTTAAAGGAGTGTTGATGAAAGTACAGTATTTCGAAGGAGGCATGTATAAACATATGTGTCCTGTTTGCGGATATCTTCATTATATTCCTGTACATTATCCTTTCTCTAACGGCAACCAATGGTTTTTTAATGGTCACTTGGAAAAACCGACATTTGATCCCATCATAAGTATAAATGAATGTTGTAATTACTTTATTAAAGATGGCTTTATCGAATATAGCATTAATTGTAGGCATCATTTAGCTGGGTGTAAGGTTGAGCTGCCAGAACTAAAATTAAAAAAATATAGAATATAATTGATTTTGGTATTTATTAATTATGGCTATTTAAAAGACTGTACATTTCCTTGATTATCACATATTTTTGCAATATATCTTTACATATTTGATACTGAATACATATAGTTAAAGAAATGGTAAATTTATTTTAGTTGAAGCTAGTATTGAAATTTGCAAGAATTTTTATAATTCACTGTTTATATTTTATTTATGGATATCTTGAAGTTTTTAAGAAGCTTTAATACAAGTGAATATGTCTTTAGGTGGTGAAGCAAACACATCTTTAGATAGTGCAGTAGAAAATTTATTTAATAATGGTTACGTAATGGTTGTGGCTGCAGGAAACTCGAATACAGATGCTTGTAGTACTTCACCAGCCAGAGTAAGTAAGGCAATTACTGTTGCTGCTACAGATAGTACAGATACTCGAGCTAGTTATTCTAATTATGGAAGTTGTGTTGATATTTTTTCGCCTGGAAGCCAGATTAACTCTTCTTGGATTGGGAGTAATACAGCAACTAAAGTTTTGAATGGAACTTCAATGGCAGCTCCACATGTTGTCGGTGTCGTAGCTGAAATGTTGCAAAGTACGCCCACTGCAACGCCTCAGACAATCTCGACCAATCTTTTAAATCAAGCAAGTAGTAATGTTGTAAAAAATCCTTCTGGTAGCCCAAATCGGTTGTTATATAAATCTCCTCAGTAAAAGCAGTTATTTAAATTAGAAAAGGTCCCGAAGGACCTTTTTTAGATTTTTGCATGAGTACCGTATTTATCAATCATGATTGAGCTGGCTTCATTTAAACCGCGAACCGTTACCTTAATACCGTTTTTTTGAAATTTATTCACTACTGAATCTAGCATCGCAACTGAAGTCACATCCCAAATATGTGAGTGGGTAAGATCAATAATGACTTCTTTAGCATCTTCGTTAAAGTTAAAACTTTGCATAAATTTTTCAGAAGAACTAAAAAATATTTGGCCTCTTAATTCGTATAGACGAGCTTGATCTTCAAATGAAGTTTCTATACGAATATCATTTTCCAGTTTATTTGCTAAGAAAAGTGCTGAAAGTAATACGCCAGTTAATACGCCTAACGCTAAGTTGTGGGTCGCAACCACTACAATAACGGTAGTGATCATAACGACATTACTACTTTTAGGATTATTTTTAAATTGTGCTAGAGAGCTCCACTCAAAAGTACTGATCGATACCATAATCATGACCGCAACCAAAGCAGCCATAGGAATAACCTTTAACCAGTCACTTAAAAACACAACTAGAATAAGTAAGAATATTCCTGCGCAAAAAGTGGATAAACGTGTACGGCCACCAGATTTTACATTAATCATTGATTGACCAATCATGGCACAACCAGCCATACCCCCCATGAAACCTGAAGCGATATTAGCAATACCTTGACCTTTACATTCTTGAAATTTATCGCTAGAAGTATCTGTCATTTCATCAACAATTGTTGCAGTCATCATGGATTCAAGTAGGCCAACTGCAGCCAGCGCTAAAGAATATGGAAGAATAATAATAAGAGTTTCTAAATTAAAAGGAATATTAGGAATCAGAAATATTGGCAAAGTGTCTGGTAATGAACCCATATCACCAACCGTTCGAACATCAAACCCTAAAAAAATAGCGAGTAATGTGACTACTACAATACAAATAAGGGGTGAGGGAAAGAACTTTCCAATTTTTGGAATATAGGGGAAAAGATAAATAATTCCTAAACCAATTGCTACTAGTAAGTAGACATGCCATGTAACGCTTATTAATTCCGGTAATTGGGCCATAAAAATGAGAATAGCGAGTGCATTAACAAATCCAATGACCACTGATTTGGAAACAAAGCGCATGAGTTTGGCAAGTTTGAAATATCCGGCCAAAATCTGTATGACGCCAGTTAATACTGTCGCTGCAAATAAGTATTGAAGCCCGTGGTCCTTTACGAGCGTTGTCATAACCAACGCCATGGCACCCGTAGCTGCCGAAATCATAGCCGGACGACCGCCTACGAAAGAGATAATAACGGCAATACAAAAAGAGGCATATAAACCGACTTTTGGATCTACACCCGCAATAATTGAAAATGCAATTGCTTCTGGAATTAAAGCAAGACCAACAACAAGACCAGAAAGAATATCTGAACGGACATTAGAGAACCATTGTTCTCGGACATTGGATAACATGAGAAATAGCCTAAGTTCTAAATTTAAAAGGCTAGTGATGTGATATACCAACACAAGCGACTACACCACATCACTAAACAGTGATGAGTTATTTACGGATGAGACGAGTAAATAAACTTAAGGTGGCGTAAGTGTCATAGGTATAGAGATTTGAGGCATTTAAAAGTGCCCGAAGAATAACATAAGTTTTTAAGGTTGACTAACCTAATTCTACTAAGCTTAAAGATATTTAAAAATGCTAGTTACACAAATTGCATAGCTACTTTTATGCAACAGAGCCTTTCATAAATTTGGATTTTAATAGTTCTGCTATTCATCATAATACAAATCATATAGAGAACTTGTATAAACCAATCCGTAAAGGTTTAAAAATTCTCGGAAAATTTTGACAATTTTATAAGGTGGACTCATGAATAAACATTTACTGGCAAAAATTGCTTTATTAAGCGCCGCTCAGTTAGTTACTCTCAATTCAGCATTTGCTGATGTTCCTCTTACTCCATCTCAATTCGCTAAGGCGAAAACAGAAAACTTTGACAAGAAAGTTATTCTATCTAATTTAAATAAGCCACATGCTTTGTTATGGGGGCCTGATAATCAAATTTGGTTAACTGAGCGGGCAACAGGCAAGATTTTAAGAGTTAATCCTGAGTCGGGCAGTGTAAAGACAGTTTTTCAGGTGCCAGAGATTGTCAATGATGCTGATGGACAAAATGGTTTATTAGGCTTTGCTTTCCATCCGGATTTTAAAAATAATCCTTATATCTACATTTCAGGTACATTTAAAAATCCGAAATCTACAGATAAAGAGCTACCGAATCAAACTATTATTCGTCGATATACCTATAATAAGTCAACAGATACGCTTGAGAAGCCAGTAGATTTATTGGCAGGATTACCATCATCGAAAGACCATCAGTCTGGTCGTCTTGTCATTGGTCCAGATCAAAAGATTTATTATACGATTGGTGACCAAGGGCGTAACCAGCTTGCTTATTTGTTCTTGCCAAATCAAGCACAACATACGCCGACTCAACAAGAGCTGAATGGCAAGGACTATCACACCTACATGGGTAAAGTACTACGCTTAAATCTTGATGGAAGTATTCCAAAAGATAATCCAAGTTTTAATGGAGTGGTTAGCCATATCTATACACTCGGGCATCGTAATCCGCAGGGCTTAGCATTCACTCCAAATGGTAAATTGTTGCAGTCTGAACAAGGTCCAAACTCTGACGATGAAATTAATCTCATTGTCAAAGGTGGCAACTATGGTTGGCCGAACGTAGCTGGTTATAAAGACGATAGCGGCTATGCTTATGCAAATTATTCAACAGCAGCCAATAAGTCAATTAAGGATTTAGCTCAGAACGGAGTAAAAGTAGCCGCAGGGGTTCCTGTGACGAAAGAATCTGAATGGACTGGTAAAAACTTTGTCCCACCATTAAAAACTTTATATACCGTTCAAGACACCTACAACTATAACGATCCAACTTGTGGAGAGATGACCTATATTTGTTGGCCAACAGTTGCGCCGTCATCTGCCTATGTCTATAAAGGCGGCAAAAAAGCAATTTCTGGTTGGGAAAATACATTATTGGTTCCATCTCTAAAACGCGGTGTTATTTTCCGTATTAAGCTAGATCCAACTTACAGTACTACTTATGATGATGCGGTGCCGATGTTTAAAAGCAATAACCGCTATCGTGATGTGATTGCGAGTCCAGACGGGAATGTTTTATACGTGTTGACGGATACAGCTGGGAATGTTCAAAAAGATGATGGCTCCGTAACAAATACATTAGAGAATCCAGGATCTCTCATTAAGTTTACATATAAGGCTAAGTAATACAGTCCATTAAAAAACCGATCTATAAAGATCGGTTTTTTTAGCTTCAGTAAAACTATTCTGTTACGACTAATACTGGTAAATGAATTTCTCCTAAAAGGGCTTGAGTGACACTTCCTAAGAAGAATTTTTTAAAGCCTTTTCGACCATGAGAACCAATGACTAACAAGTCTGCTTTTAACTCAGTAGCTGCTTTAATAATTTCTGTATGAATTGTTTGACCTTCAACAATTTTTGTATCAACAGAAATTCCATGTTTGCTAAATTGTTCTTTAGCCTCGTCTAGAATACTCTGAATAGATGCTTTAGCTTTATTAAAATAATCCTGTGCTAATTCTGTACTATCAATAAATTCTACAGAAATGAAAGGATCTATGGTCAGCGCATATACTAGAGTCACTTTACTACCAAAGGCTTTAGCAATTGCTGTTGCGTGATTAACAGCAATGAGTGAAGTAGGAGAGCCATCGACTGGAACCAAGATATGGTGATAACTCATATATTGCTCCTTATTGTCCTTTGACAATGTATGGTGTGGAAACACCGAATTATTATCTTTGTGCTTATATTATGAACAATTTTAAAAGTAATATTGTTTATTTTTAGTATGAATAAAAGCCAGAAAGTTTATTAAATGTTTTATCTTCAGGGATTGTAATGGCTTACTAAGTAAGGTTGATTCTGTTTAAGTATTGAAATGACTTGATTGGCATCTATAGCCGATTCAAATAAGAAGCCTTGACCAATGCTATATCCAAATTGACGAAGTAACTCTTCTTGTTCTGGAGTTTCAATTCCTTCTGCGATGAGTCCAAGTGATAAATTTGGAGCGAGTAAACCAATTGCCTGAACAATCGCGTAAATTGATGGGTCGTGTTGCATCTTTTGTATAAAACTACAATCTACTTTTAAACTGTCAATTGGGTAGTCGCGAATATGTGTTAATGATGAAAAACCAGTACCAAAGTCGTCGAGTGCAATACGTACACCATGTTGCTTTAATTTATTAAGTGCACGGATTACATATTCTGAACCACGATCACCTAGCATGTGTTCGGTGACCTCAACTTCAATATAATGAGTCGGTATTTGAAATTGATTAATCTTTTTCAAAAGCCTTTCAGCATAGGTGTCTCTCAAGAATTCAACTGGAGCCGCATTTAATGAAACAGGGAGCGGCTTAATACCAAGATTTATCCATTTGGCTATGTCACGTAAAACTTGGTGTTGCATTGTTTCACCAATTTTACTCGCTAAATTATAATCTTTAAAAGCTTCAGCAATTTGTGCGGGATAACCTCTTTGTGCTGAGGTTGTATGCCAGCGCAATAAAGCTTCAAACCCCACTACACGATGGGTATTTAGGTCTACTTTAGGTTGATAGTATGGCTGGATTGTATGATGACGAATCAACTGGCGAGCTAAATTAAGCTGAGAAGCGACAGTTTCAGTCATTTGCATCATGCACGGATCATACATGCGGATACCACCACGACCACGCGCTTTTAAGTCATGCAATGCCATATCAGCACAACTAAGTAAACCTGACTGGTCTATAGCATCTTGGGGATAAATCGCACACCCAATGCTCATGCCACCATTTAATACATTTCCTAAATAAGTAATTGGCTGATTTAACTGTTGCAGTAAAATTGCTGCTAATTCACGAACATCGTTTTCAGATTTGAGGTTATTGATAATAACTGCGAACTCATCGCCACCTAATCTGGCAACAAAGCATCTTTCATCATCCATACAATGACTAAAGCGTTTGGATAAAACTTTTAATAAATGATCACCTGCGCTATGACCCAAAGTATCATTAATATGTTTAAAATGATCGAGGTCAATTAAAAGTAATCCCACACTTGTTTGCGTGTCTTTTGAATAGGCAAGGGTACGTTTAAGCTGAAATTTAAATGAGCGTCGATTACATAACCCCGTCAGTTCATCTCTCTCACTCATATTCCTAAGTTGGTTTTCTGCCAAATGCTGTTGAGTAACATTACGTGAGACACAGAGTATTTGTCTGATTTCTCCATTTTCCCGATGAATAGGGGTAAGCATATTATCCCAATACTCAGGATCTTGATCTGGTAAGCAGCTCATTCCTGCAAATCTGGCAACTTTACCTTGAAGGGCTTTTTTTAAAGCGACCCGCCCGCGTTTACGAATGTGAGGTGGCAATAACTCAAGCCATTTCATTCCAAATTCTGTTTCATCAACAGGGATGCCTAAAGCGAGGCATCCTGATTTATTCATATGTGAAACTGTGCCGTCTACATTAAGCACCTTAATGCAATCTACACTGATATCTAACATTTGATTTTGTATTTCAATGTTCTTCTGTAAGTTTTGTTGTTCTTGAATATCGTGATCAATATCTAAAAAGCTAACATACCATTCATTATTTTGAGATAGGCCGCGATACTTAGAAGCTTGGATGGAGAGTTTGCACCATCTATATTCATTTTCAACTTGTAAAAGTCGACATTTAAATTCTATTCTTTTTTGTAGGCGAATTGCTTCGAGCCATCTATTTTTGACTTCATCTAAATCGACAGGATATATAAAATCTAGCCATCGCTGAGGCAATGGAGAAAAGGTATCCAGCCAATATTCTGTACACTCTACATTGCAATATAATATCAAGCCATTTTCATCACTAACCCAGGTGGGTAGAGGAATTTGCTCAACAATAAAATGCTTTTGGGTGTTGTTCGACATTGAAGTCATAACATGCCTAGAAAGATTGCAAGTTGATTAATCTATTTATTAGTCGTTATTGTAATCTTTCTGTAGTAATCAAAACAGCGATAAATAAATTTTAAGTGTGCTTTTTTTGAACTAAAATTGGGAGATTAAAACCAATATATACTTAATATTTAATTTATGTTTTTGTTATTTATTGATTTTTATTCATGTTAAGTAAAAAAAATATTTATGCTTATTTTTGTAAAAAACTTATTAAAACAGAAACTTATAATTATATTTATGTATTTATTTTAACGAAACTAAATGTAATGATGAAAAGTAGTAAATTAAAAAATTAATAAATTTGATTTATCAAATTTTATTCACAATATATAAATAAAGGTATCCTAAACAGAGTTTAAATAAATACAATAAGCACTATTAAGTTTACAAAAGTAATATAAAATAATAGCTTATATTATCGTAAAATTCTTTTGTCAAAAAGGATATATATTTCCTTTTTGTGCATTTTATAGCCTACATTTTCCCCAAGATGTAGGTTTTTTTTATTCATAATTTTTAGTTTTTATAAACTAAATCTATATAAAATAAAAAAAGCCAAAAAGGCTTTTTATACGATTTCTGGTTTTTTCAACTGTTGTTGAATGTACAAGTTCATATAGTATTGTTCGATATAATCATCGGCGTAGTTGTTTGCTAAGGTTTTTGTTGCCACTTGCTCATGTTTTAAATAGCAGTTTGATTCAAGCTCTTTCTCGAGTACCCACCAGCTACGGTTAATACGACGTACCTGAAATTTGTCACTTTTGTATTTTCTTTTAGCCATTTTCCGAAATTTGCTATTCAGTTATTGAAAGAGAATTTCTACTGGACTTAAGAGCTCAAGTCAACAGATAGAAGGTTAATTGATTATTTTATGTGGGATGCTATTTCTCTCAATATCAAAGTAGAGACATTAAAATAGTTAAGCTCTCGTAATGAGAGCTTAACTATTGCTTATAAATAGATTCTTATTTCATCTTAGCGAGAAAGGTTCTTTAAAAGTAATTTTAAACTTTCCATCATTTTTTCTAACTGCAAAGGAGTAATACCTTCAAAAGACTGTTCAAGTACTACACTGGTTAGGTCATTGATCTTATTGATCATTTCAGTGCCTTTTTCTGTAAGTACTACACGAGTAATACGACCATCAGTCTGGCAAGAGTAGGTCTCAACCAATCCTTCATCTTTCAAACGATAAACAATTTTTGTGGTGGTCGACATTTTTGAAATAATCATATCTGAAAGTTCAGAAACACTCGCATGAGGCTTGCTGCTTAAGGCCAACATAATGCGTCGACGTGAGTTATCTAAACCATATTTTTTTAAAGCATTATCAATATTTTGTACATACTGAGCATGTACTTGAGTAATCCAATAATATGGAAAATCTTCAAGAGTGAAAGATTCTGTTGTAGGTAAAAAACGCGCATACTTCTTTGTCATTGACTTTTCCCCATACCTTGGTGGATCGCATTTCTGGTGAACTATCTTTAATAGTTGAAAAATATAGTTTCATCAAGCAAGTTATATCAGGACTTTACTTGTTGAGCAAAAGTTATATAGCTTCACTTAACAATGACATGGTTTAACTGTCCTTATCTTTATGAATGCCACTTTACTTTGCATAGACTGCAAATATTCTTCCTCTATAATCAAAGATTATTAAAGGTTCATACTGCTTATCAGGGCCTGACCTAAAACTCTTTGAACAGATATATGAGATTACATCTAAACTTGCTTGCTCGTTAATTGAACGATGTTGCTTGCAAAGGCATCGTAGAAAAAAAATTATGATTTGACCGTGGCATTGAACGAGAAAGTTTTTGTCTCTAAAGTCATAACTATGAAAAATTAATATATTTAAATAATAAATATTTATGTATATCAATGGTTTGTATTGTTTTGATATTGGTAAAATTTACCATACATTTAACATGAAACATCTATTATTTAGTAAAATAAAATCAGCCTTATGTTTCAAGTATTTGATTTTTATTAATAAATTTCAACAGTAATTTGAGATAATGAGCTATTGAAATAGAGCTATTTTTATCTATAAATTATAATTTTAATAATATTTATGTTAGTAAATGTTCAATAGTTAATCTAAAGAAATGTATTTTAATTGTTATTTTTTGTTTCATTTATTATAGTGCGCGTTCCAATAAATATTGATAACTCTTTGAGCTTAATGATGAAAAAATTACTAATTAGTTCGTTGATTGCATTAACTGTGGGAATTAATGGTTGCGCAACTATAGTTTCTGGTTCTTCTCAAACACTTACTTTCACTAGTGTTCCAGAGTCTGCGACCATTGAGATTAAAAATCGTAAAGGAATAAAAATCCATACTGGACAAACTCCAGCAACCGTAAGTTTGAAAAAGGGAGCAGGCTATTTTAAACCAGAAAGTTATCAGGTCACTTTTAGTAAAGCAGGTTATCAAAGTAAGACTGTAGAAGTTACGGGTACATTAAGTGGATGGTATTTTGGTAATATTCTTTTTGGTGGGCTAATTGGCATTTTAATTGTAGATCCTGCAACAGGTGCCATGTTTAGATTAGCTCCAAAAGATGTAAGCGCAGTTTTAGAATCGCAAAATTTATCTACTAAGTCGCAAAAAGAACCATCTTTAACTGTAATGTTGGCAGAAGAAGTGCCTGCACACATTATGGCAAGAGCTGTTCAAATCAAATGATATAAGTTCTATAAAATGAATGACTATTAAAAAGGGAGAATTTATTTTCTCCCTTTTTAATTATGAAATAGTTGCTGTTTTATCTTCTATTTTTTTCTTAACAATAGCATAGCTTATGCCTGTAACCACACTCCCAGCAGCGATTGCAGCAAGGTATAGCCAAGCATGATTAATTGCATTTGGAATTAAAAGAACAAATACACCGCCGTGAGGAGTAACTAACTCGCAATGGAATAATGCAACAAGTGCGCCAGTCACAGCTCCACCTAAAATACATGTTGGGATTACACGCATAGGGTCTTTAGCTGCAAAGGGAATAGCACCTTCAGAAATAAAACATAAACCTAATACAAAAGCTGCTTTACCTGCATCTTTTTCTCCTGTACTAAATTTATTTTTAGCAATGAAAGTCGCAATAGCCATACCAAGAGCAGGGACCATACCACCGGCCATCGTGGCTGCCATAGGCATATAAGTATTTGTAGTCAGTAACCCCACAGTAAAAGCGTAAGCTGCTTTATTGATTGGACCACCCAAATCAATACACATCATGCTTGCTAATATAATTCCCATTAACACGGCATTTGTTGTACCCATGTTGTTTAAGAAATCTTTCATTAGCTCAAAAATATGCGCTACGGGCTGTCCAACCACATAAAACATGATAAGGCCAACAAATAATGTACCTAATAACGGAATAATTAAAATGGGCTTAAGTGCTTCTAAACTTGTAGGAAGTTTGAGTTTTTTTGCAATAAAAAGTGCGATATAGCCTGCAAGAAAACCAGAGACAATACCTCCTAGAAAACCTGCTTGTAGCTGAGAAGCGAGTAAGCCTCCAATTAAACCAGGTGCGAGACCAGGACGGTCAGCAATTGAGTAGGCAATATAACCAGATAACATTGGAACCATAAGCATAAATGCTGCGGCCCCGATTTGTTTTAATATGGCTGGTAAGCTGCCTGCTTGCTCAGCTGCATTGAGACCAAAGCATAAAGAGAGGGCAATTAAAAGACCTCCTGCCACCACCATTGGTAACATATAAGAGACACCTGTTAAGAGATGTTTATATACGCCAACTTTTTCGGCTTTATCTTTATTTTCTGTAGATGTTTGTTGCTTACCTTGTTCTAAAACTTGCGCATTACTGATTGCCTCGGCGAAAGCTTTATCTGTTTGCTTTAGAGCAAAACCTGTACTACATCTATAAACACGTTTACCTACAAAACGGTCTGTATTAACTTCAATGTCAGTCGCAAGAATAACGATGTCTGCATCAGCAATAGCTTGAGGTGATAAGATATTTTTTGCGCCAACGGAACCTTGAGTTTCTACTTCAATATCATAACCGTGTTTTTCTGCACCTTGCTGTAAAGCTTCGGCGGCCATAAAAGTATGCGCAACGCCCGTAGGACATGCAGTGATCGCAACAAATTTTTTAGCTGTAGATGCTGATAAGCTATTATCATTTTGCCAGTCTTGAGCAGACTTAAAATGATCTAAAGCAGTTTGAAGAGCTGACTGAGCATCACTTTTGATCTCTTCAATATTAATAAAAGATAAAGGGTGCGTACCAAAAATATTAAGATTTTTCGGGCGTTGTCCAACAACGATAATTTGGTCAAAGCTTTCATTCACTTCGAATTCATCAAGTGAAATAATGCTATTTTGATAACCCTGTTGGGACGCGACTTGTGCAAGCTTACGAGCTAAAATCAAAGCATTGACTTGCTGTTGCGGACTATTAATAACAAATAATAAACGTTTAGCAGTTGGCATCAGATTCACTCAATGAATTGATTGTTGTTTGGGCTTTTAATTGGTTTAGCTTTTCAGTATTAGGAATACGAAAGCCTACTTGTGTTACAGCGTGACTTGCAATTGCTGTAGCAGTTTTTAATGTTTCTTCAGCAGAGAAGCCACTCAATAAGCCATGAATCATACCTGCTAAAAGAGAGTCACCCGCACCAACTGTACTTTTAACTATTACTTTAGGTGCTGTGGCATGAAGTGGGTGAGTGTCATGTAACCAGTTTACACCGTCTTCACCCATCGAAATAACGACATGTTCAATTTTGGCTAGGTTTTCAAAAAGCATTTTTTGTTCAGCATAGGTTGTAGCAGGAAGCTGATAACTTTCTACTAACTCATCTGTATTTGGTTTAATCATCCATGGCTGACATTCAATGGCAGCAACCAACGCTTTACCACTTGTATCTAGTGCAACTTTTTTCCCTTGCGCTTGAATAAGTTTAATAAGTTGTTTTAACTCATCAACACTAAATCCCTGCGGAAGGCTTCCAGCAATAGCAACCACATCTACCAGAGGCAAAATCATTTCAATTTTTTGGAAGAGGTGCTTCTTATCTAGTTCAGATACGAAAAAACCTTTTCCATTTAAATCCGTCATACGTCCTGAATGTTCAGCAATTTTTATATTTTGGCGAGTTTCACCTTCAATATAAATAAATTCAGATTGAAATTGAGCTTCTTTAAAATGGTCATCGAAAATCTGTCTATTTATTGCTCCTAGAAAACCAGAAACAACAACTTCATGCCCCAAATCTTTTAAAACTTGTGCAATATTTAAACCTTTGCCTGCCGCATGTATTTCTACAGATTCTTGGCGGTTTACTTCACCTATCTGTAACTCATTGAGTTGTATAGTCACATCAATTGCAGGATTTAAAGTAATTGTTAAAACTTTAGCCATTACCATTCCTAATCTTTACATTTCTTGTTCGGATAACTGACGTACAGCAGTAGCGCTATCACATTCAAGTGCACGCTTTGCAAGCACTTGAGCTTGGCTATAGTTAAGTGTACGAATTTGGGCTTTAACCAAAGGAATACTATTCGGTGACATACTAAGCTCATCCACCCCTAAGCCCATTAGAATGGGCACAGCTTTTGGATCGGCTGCGAGTTCACCACATATACCAACCCATTTGCCATACTTATGTGCAGCTTTTACAGTTTGATCAATCAATTGCAAAATACTTGGGTGTAGCCCATCTGCTTCTGCCGATAGAATAGGGTGTCCACGGTCAATGGCTAATGTATATTGAGTTAAGTCATTTGTTCCGATACTGAAAAAGTCCACTTCTTGTGCGAGGATAGGTGCAAGTAAAGCAGCAGAAGGAACTTCAATCATGATCCCAATTTGTAAGTCGGCGCATGGATATGTCGCTTTAACTTCATCAAGAATAGCTTTTGCAGCACGCCATTCTTCTACACGTCCAATCATTGGAAACATAATTCTTAAAGGGCGGTCATCTGCAGCTTTAAGCAGAGCAATAAGTTGTTGACGCAACAGCTCTGGCTGTCTTAGCGTTAAACGAATACCTCTCAATCCTAAAAATGGGTTTTCTTCTTCAGCAATTGGAAGGTAAGGGAGTGGTTTGTCACCACCTACATCTAGCGTACGTACTACGAGGGGACGGCCTGCAAGAGCATCTAAAACGATGCGATAATCTGCTTCTTGGGTAGCTTCACTCGGAGCACTACTATGAGCCATAAAAACAAGTTCAGTCCTAAGTAGGCCAATTGCTTCGGCACCACATTCTACTGCATGAGGGGTCGCTTGAACTTTTCCTAAATTGGCAGCAATTTCGATTTGGTGTTGATCCAGTGTAATCGCGGGTTCGTGGCTATGACGTTCAGCTTCTTCACGAATTTTTTTCTGAAGCTCTCGCTCTTGTTTCGCTTGTTCGATTTGTTGAGCATTAGGATTTAAGATAAAAGCTCCAGTATCTCCATTAATTAAAAGAGAACTTTTTTGCTCAATATCTAGTACTTGATCGCCAGCGCCAACAATTGCAGGGATACCTAGAGCACGAGCAACAATAGCACTATGAGCGCTTGCACCACCTACGGCGGTCAAAATACCTGCTACACGATCTTTATTAAGGCGGGCTACATCACTTGGTCCCACGTCATACATGATCAATATATAAGGTTCTTTAGGTTCTTCAATGATGACCTCACCGCAGAGTTGAGCCAAAACGCGATCACCAATATCACGTAAGTCTGTAGCACGCTCAGCTAATAATCGATCTGGTAAAGCTGCTTGCTCTTTGGCTGCTGCTTCAATATGCTCATGCCAAGCAGCAGGAGCAGAAAGATTTAGGTTAATCTTTTGATAAACACCATTAATAAGATCTGGGTCATCAAGCATTTCCAAATGTGCTTGGAAGATTTGCTTAATTTCAGCCACTTCAGATTTTGCAATAACTTGGTGAATATTGTTTTTAACTGCGTGAAGTGCAATATCAAGTTTTTCTTTTTCTGCTTTGACACTTAAGCCCATGCGTTCATATTGGTAAACCTTAGGTTTAATTACATGTACAGGGCCAAAAGCTAAACCGCTTGAAGCAGCAATTCCTGTATTTGTGCTAAGTGGTTTTGAATGGCTTGGGATTTCACTAGATTGCTCTACTTTGATGTCTGAAGATTTTATAGGTTCAACTTCTTCACCTAAGCCTTGTTGCACTGCCAGAATAACTTTATCTAAAGCTTCAACTGCATCCGTTTCTGGTTCAGCAATGAAACGTAAAGTTTGGCCGCGTTTACAACCTAAAGCCAAGAGACGTGTCAAACTTTTAGCTGAAACAAAATTGCCTTCATCTACTGCGACTTGGATATCACCTTGAAAACTTTTTGTTAAGTTTACTAAATGAGTTGCTGGTCGAGCATGTAATCCATGTGCATTAGCGAGTACAACAGAACGGTGGGGCCAATCGGGAATAACATCTGCACCAATGATTTTAGCAATTTCATTTGGTGCTTGTGTTTGGTCTAATTGTGCAATTTGCTCTGGATTAAACAGAATATCAATCAGTCGATTAAATCTCTGGCTATCTAATTGTTCATTGGCAGCTATACAAACTAGCGTATTTAATTTTTGTCCGCCTAGGTCTAAAGCATGGCGGGGCTTTACAATACTGATTGCTGGTTGTTGAACAAACTTACTGCTTGAAATAGACCAGATTTGATCTTGTAGTTGAATAACTTGATCAGGGTCAAGTGAACTTAGAAAACCGCACTTTACGAAATTGTGTTTTTTTAGAATCTGAGAAGCAGACCAAAATAAATCTTCAATATCTTGAGATTCAATTTCAGTTTGAATTAAATTCTCATGTAAAGTTAAAGATAATGGTTGAGCTTGTAAGATTTCAATAATTTGTTCAGGTTGTTTAGCATTTTTTACCTGTTCACTTACATCATGCATTAAAGCTCGAGTTAATATTTGTAGAACTTGTAAATGTTCATCAGATTTTGCTGCAATCACGACAGCTAAATAAATTCTGTTTTCACCATCCCATATTATTCCTTCTGGAAAGTGAGCTAAACGGATACCTGTTTCTAAAATAAATTCGCGAGATTGGGGGGTACCGTGGGGAATAGCAATACCTTGACCTAAATAGGTGGCACTTTGCTGTTCCCGATTGATGAGTCCTGTAATGTAGTTAGGTGTAACTAACCCATCTTTTACCAATATATCTACTAGACACTGTAATGCATGCTTTTTATCAACAGCATGTTGATTCATATGAATATGTCGAGGCTCTAGTGCTAGCATACTTATCCTTGAACAATTTCTTTGGTTTAGCTAAACAGAAAAAAAGAAGCTGTTTGTATTAAAAATAGGTTAGTTTAACCGTTTTTAAACAACAGCTTCGTATAAATAACGATAGCAGAACTTTAAAGCTATATCGACGTATTTACGTAAAAAATGCTTGTTTTTAATACAAAGGAATGGGTGATTAATATATTTTAATTTCTTATGATAATTATTAGGTTAATAAAGTAACTTTATAAAAGAAGTGGGTAATAATATTAAAAAACCTCTATACCGGATTACGGGTATAGAGGCAAAAGTAAAAGATGAATAGGTTAGTATTGGATTTCCTGTTCTAAAAGTGACCATAAGTTTTGGTGTGATTTTTTAAACATTAGCATGTGCCCAATTGATTTATGCCCAAGTTTCACGGGATTTAGCTCTAGCATTTTTGTGGGTGCATTAGGATAAAGTTTTAATAAATCTTCAACGTTACGCTTGGTTGCAATTTCATCGTCACTTGCCCAAATAGAAGTAATAGGGCAGATAATTTCAGTATGAAAATCATGGTGGATTGTTTTACCAATAGCATTTTTCACATAGCCAGGATGGCTGCAAAATTCTCGCCATTGTTGGGCGACTTTTTTAGGTAAGTTTTCTCCCATTCCAATAAATTGAGTAGCACCATAACCTTTAAAAGCACTAGAAATTGGAAATATGACATTGAACATTACTGGTGCTAAAAACTTGGTTTTACCTTTAAGACCTTTTACATGGCCAGTGGAACCTGCGACCGCGATAACTTTTGCTACTTTATGAAAATTAGGCACAATTCCTAATAACTGTCCTCCAGCACTATGGCCAAGAAGAGTAACTTGCTGTGCTTCGGTTTTCCCCAGTAAGGTATCAATTGCACAAGGGATATCAAAAACTCCCCAATCATTAATACTTGCAGTACTTTGCTTTAACGGCCCATGCAATGAATCTCCAATTCCACGGAAATCAAAGCTTAATACATCATAGCCTTGATGACTTAACCAGTTAGCAAAAGAATGATAAAAGTTTTTGGTAATACCTGTTGCCGGACAGATCAACACGGGATTTGCTGACTTTGGGGATTGAGCTGGATAAAAATGTGCTGCAAGTTGATAACCGTCTTTGCAGGTCATCCAAAATGATTCAAAAGTGTTATCCATAATATTAAGTAAAGATTGGTTTATTGATGACTTTAAATTTACATGAGTTCCAAAATGAAACTTGATTAAAATGTGACTGCAAAGTCAATATTTATGTTATATAGCTCATTAAATTTTCAATAAAACGAATAATTGGAAAAAAGATGGATTTATCGAAAGCTGTACAGCTTGCAATTGTGTTTAGTGGCGTATTTTTATGGATAGGGATGTTAACTGGGGTATGGAAATATTGGCAAATACGCCGTTCAGCATTAAGTCGTGCGCATTATTATGTGGATATCGCTCATCGAAGTAGTTTGCTCTATGCAGCTGCTACCCTAATTCTAGCTGTATTAAGCTATTATACTGTTTTAAATGAAAATATTGCTCTGTTGTGTGTATTCGCAAATATTTTATTTTTTAGCCTTTCAATTTTGGTTTATATCATACACGGCTATTTACAGGATACGACAAATCAATTTAAACGTCCGCACAAGTTAGGTCGTTTTAGCTTGCCTTCATGGCTAATGTCTTTGATGATGTTAGGATTGATTGTGACTGAACTAGTAGCTACGGCTATTTTAGTTATCGGAACAATTTTTTTATTTTTAGGTATGTAAAAATGGATGATCGCTCATCCATTTTTTAAGTATTCGAGTTTTGTTGACTAAGACGTCTTTTAGCTAGTTTTCGCATCTTATGATCGACAAAGGCCCACACACAAAATATGAAAGAAACAACCATCGCGTACATAAAGTATTCGGGTTTCAGATTTCCTTTAATCATACCTTGAAACAGTAAAGTCAGCATAAGAGCAAGCGGTGTTACTCCATAAACAACTGAATCTTTGCTGTTCAGAGTGTTAATGAAGACTTGTTTGTTGAAATGTAATGATAACATCTCCATCCCTCCTTGTGGTTGCGCTAAAACCGAATGTTTTAGTCAAGAATAAGTTTAATGTTGTACTTCTATTTTTAGTTCAATTCAATAGTCAATAGAAAAAATTTTAAGCAATTTTATAAAAAGCTCTATGTTTATAAATAGTTAAGGTATAAAAAAGGTAAATATTAAATATTTTTGTATAAAATGTATAATATTTTTGAAAAGAGAAATATTTAAGTGAAAATTATAATAATTTCTCTTTTCTGCAAGAATTGGTTTAATTACTTTGTTTTTTCAAAAAAGTATCAATCGCATGTTGAGCAATTTCTGCATCTTCAAAAGATTGAACGCCAGAAACACCAATAGCCCCTAGAATTTGGCCTTCATAAATAATTGGTTTTCCACCTTCTAACATTCCTTGCGCGCTAGGCATGCTTAAAAAACCTAAGCGCCCACTTTGTAGTAGTTCTTCATAGAATTTTGAAGGTCTACCTGATATTGAAGAACATTTTGCTTTTTCTAAACATAAATGTGAGGATAAAGGTGAAGCGCCGTCTAATCTTTTCATAAATAGTAGAGAACTTGTTTCATCAACAATAGCGATACTGACTTTAAAGTTGTGCTCAATTGCATATTTTTGAGCTTCTTCCATTAAAAACTCTGCATCGGCTTGTGTGAGGTAATATTTACTTTTCATTGTTGCTCTTCTTTCCCAGTAAGCTAAAAATTATTTTAGTGTAATTTTACAGTAAAAAATGATTATATCTATAGTTGATTTGTCATTGAAAGTAGTGTGGAAATAAAATGCCGGTTGGGTAAACTCAGCATTTTATTCAATATATAAAATCATGTTTGGGTAAAACTCGATTTCAAAAGAGACACTAAATTAAATGTTTTTAAATTTAACTTTGTCGATAATTACGGTAATTGCTAGAACAATTAAAGATGGGATCAACCAAGCTAAGTTTTGTTCATTTAAAGGTAAGTGTTGAAGAAATTCAGGTAAATAATCTCCAAAACCAGCAACTTTAATACCGTCAATAATACCGAAAATTAAAGCAATACTTGTTACCGAACCGACAATAAAAGAAGGTTTTTGCCAAAATTTCCAAAAGAAGCTCAGCATAATCACAACAATTGCAGGGGGATAAATTGCGCTTAAAACAGGTACTGATACAGCAATAAGTTTGGTTAATCCAAGATTAGAAATAATGAAAGAGAAACCAACTAAAATGAATACTAAAAGTTTGTAAGGCAATTTAGTTAACTGTGCAAAATACTCACCGCAAGCACAAGTTAAGCCAATCGCTGTCACCATACATGCCAGAAAAATTAGGCCAGTTAAGAATAATGAACCCATATTGCCAAAAGCATGTTGAACATATGCATGTAAAATTACTGCACCATTTGCTGCATTTGGCGCAACTTCGTGACTACCTACACCTAATTTGAATAAGCTTAAATAGACTAAAGTAAGACCTGCACCGGAAATAAGGCTGGCAATAATTGCATATTTAGTTACTAATTTTTTATCAGTAACACCACGCGAATAAATCGCTTGAATAATTACGATACCGAATACTAGTGCGCCTAAAGTATCCATAGTGAGATAACCATTTACGAAACCTTCCGAAACTGGAGATGCAACGTAATGGTTGATTGGAGCAGGAACATAACCCGCAGGAATCATAACTGCTGCAATGCCTAAAATTGCTAAAGCAATAATTTTTAGAGGGGCCAGTACATGTCCAACTGTATCCAATAACTTGTTAGGATAAAGTGAAACTACAGTTACAAAAGAAAAATAAATTGCGCTGTAAATTAAAAGGCTAGTACTTGATGTCCCAAAATAAGAAGAAAAACCAATTTCGTAAGAAACAGTAGCTGTACGTGGAGTAGCAAATAAAGGGCCTACTGATAAATAACAAACTACGGTTAAAATCAGACTTGCTACACGACCTAAAGGAGAGCTAATAATTTCAATGGAACCCTGCATACGAGAGAGTGCCATGATGGTAATTACGGGTAAACCAACTGCAGTAATCAAAAAGCCTATAGCGGCTAGCCATACATGATCACCGGCTTGTTGAGCGACAATGGGAGGAAAGATAATATTGCCAGCCCCAATAAAAAGAGCAAAGGTCATAAAACCTAGGGCAATAATATCTCCAGTACGAAGATGTTGCATAAATTAAAATTAATAAAAAAGAAGGAATTTTAGAGCAAAAGAGATCATGATCAAGCGGTATTTTATGTGAAAAAGATTTTTTTCAGAGCATAAAAACCTTTAGTAGATATTAAAAATATCAACTGGTTAAGGTATCTAATTGAAAAACCATTGAAAGAAATTAGGAAATTATTTTTTATATCTGACTTTTTAAAGAAATTATGCAAGAATAAAAATATAAATTTCTATTATGACTGTTGAATATTTGGGCATATAAAGCTTCCAGCCTATCCTATATCCGTTCTAAAATATTCTAAATTAACTTACATTTTTGTAGGTATTGTAAAAGCAGTATCTACGAGGATAAAACCGAATGAGAGCTTCTACTGTTACAATAAAAACTGAACAAGATCTAGAAAAGTTAAGAGTTTCTGGACGTCTTGCTGCGAAAGTTTTAGAAATGATAGGGGCATATATTAAACCAGGTGTATCTACTGAATATTTAGATAACCTGTGTAATGACTATATTGTAAATACTTTAAAAGTTATTCCTGCGAATGTGGGTTATCATGGTTTCACTAAAACAATATGTACATCAGTAAATGAAGTTGTTTGTCATGGGATACCATCACCCAATAAAATTTTAAAAGATGGCGATATTATTAATATTGATGTTGCCATTATTAAAGATGGCTATTTTGGTGATACGAGCCGTATGTATTTTGTGGGTAATGTAAATCCACAGGCAAAAAAACTTGTCGAAACAACATATGAGGCAATGGTTGCAGGTATTCATACTGTTAAGCCCGGAGCTACGTTAGGCGATATTGGCTATGCTATTCAGTCGGTTGCTCATCGAGAGGGATATAGTATTGTCCGCGAATATTGTGGACATGGGATTGGTAAGGTTTATCACGAGCAACCCAATATTTTGCATTATGGGCAACGCGGACAAGGCATGGTCTTAAAGAAAGGTATGGTATTTACTATTGAACCTATGATTAATGCAGGTAGGCCACAGGTAAAAGAGTTAAATGATGGATGGACCGTCGTTACTCAGGATCTTTCGCTATCTGCTCAATGGGAACATATGGTTGCAGTAACAGATACTGGCTTTGAATTATTAACGCCTTGGCCGGAAGGTGTAGGAAACTACCCTACAATTTGAATAATAAAAAAGTTCGATAATTGTCGAACTTTTTTATTTTCATTCATTTTAATGCTCGGAAAGATGTTCTACCAAATAATCAATAAATACTCGTACAGCAGGTAGTAACCCTCGGCGTGATGGATAAACTGCATGGAATACACCATGTGGTGCTTTCCATTCGGGTAAGATTGGTAGGAGTTGCCCAGATTTTACAAAATCTTCTGCTGCGCTCTCAGGTAATAAAGCGATGCCACAGTTTTGACTCGCTAATTGCGCCAACATATGGATATTTGTACCCATTACGATAGGACTGACTTTGATTTTCTTTTGCTGATTGTCTGGACCGTGCAAAAGGAATTGTTGATCAAGATGCTCTTCCGACAAACTTAAAATGCGATGCTCACTAAGTTGTTCTGGATTTTTTATATCTCCAAATTCATTTAGATATGCCTGACTTGCAAATAGACTCTGTTCAATAAGTGCAAATTGTCTAAGAACTAAACTTGGATCGTCATCAAGTTTTGAGCGAACACGTAAAGCAATATCAATTCCTTCATTAATGACATCTACTCGACGATTGCTGACCATAAGTTGCAAACGAATTTCTGGATATTTTTTTAAGAAAGCAGGCAAAATTTTAGGCAGTTGATTTTGAGCAATATCAACAGGAACACTAACCTTTACAACACCTCTAGGTTGAATGCTTAGATGATCAACCAAATCATGAGCAGCTTGTGCAGCATTCATCATGACTTGAGCATGTCTATAAATATCCATCCCAATATCTGTAACAGCAAAATGACGAGAGCTGCGTTGAATCAGGCGAACACCTAAGTTTTCTTCTAGGCTATATACACGACGACTTAGTTTTGATTTTGGTATATCCGTTACACGCTCAGCGGCACTAAAACCACCATGCTCAACGACGAGAGCAAAACAATAAAAATCATCAAGATCAGTGAGCATTAAAATATCCTATTTCTGCAACAACCATGATTTTACATTATTATTTTTGCAACGATAATTCTTAAACTAAATTTTTTGTAATTAAAACATATACTAAGATATTTCCTTTAACTGAGAATTTGAAATTATATTGTCATTACAATGTAATTTTATTGTGTGTTTTTTGATGAGTGGTTCTAGCCTTTTCTAGAACTTTCAATTAATTTCTTTTACACTAGAATTTTCTATTCTTTTCAAATCTAATGCATTATCAATTGATTGAACTTAACGATGCTTCTGCGAATATTGAATGTCCATTTTGCAAACAAGCAATAATTGACTGGGCGCAAGAACAATATATTCAGCCATGTGAACATACTTTATTTATTGCTATGGATTTGGGGTTTGAATTTATTGCTGATCGATTTGAAGAGTGTATGAATCAAAATGTGGATGAGTTGCACGAAGATCCGAATATGAATATTTTTGAAGCTCTCACGACAACAACTTATGAAAATCTAATTATTTTAAAATCTGATTTAGGTGTGGAAAATTTATTTCGCTATGTTGGCGTAAGTGATCGTTGAAATTGAGAGTATAAAAAAGCCAATCTATTGATTGGCTTTTTTATTATTTACGCTTCTGGCGCTGCGCTGTATTGCTCAACTAATGGTTTTAATTCGCCATTTTGGAACATTTCGAGCATGATATCGCTACCGCCAATAAGTTCGCCATTTACCCAAAGTTGCGGGAATGTTGGCCAGTTCGCAATTTTTGGTAAGGTTGCACGAATATCAGGGTTTTCCAAAATATTTACATATGCAAATGGACGACCAATTTGACTGAGCGCCTCTACAGCACGTGCAGAGAAACCACATTGTGGAAACTGTGGAGTGCCTTTCATGTAAAGTAAAACGGGATGCTTCGCAATTTGATCGCGGATTAACGCTTCAGTATCACGTGCTTGTTCAGTCATAAAGAGATCCTCAACTAATCTAGCAGCATTATAGGGGGTGTTTACATCGCTTTGCAAACCACCTGATTACTTAAAGTTGCATTGAATATTCAATATTTTATTGTATAAACCGAAGTGATAGCGGAAAGCGGACGAAATTTTAGATAAATGAGTGATGAGACTTTTCATCAGAGCTAGTTTTTGCTTATATAAACCCTTCCTAAAACCTCATACAGACAGAGTTCGTTATGAATGATATTACCCTAGCTCCAATACAACCTGATCAACCATCACATTTAATGGCTACTTATGGTCGCCAAGCGATCAGTTTTGTACGAGGCCGAGGAGCATATCTATATACCGAAGATGGCACTGAGTATTTAGATGCTTTAACCGGTATTGCTGTATGTGGTTTAGGTCATGCGCATCCAGTCATTGCAGAAGCAATTGCTGAACAAGCTGCAACACTTGTGCATACAAGTAACTTATTCGAGATTCCTTGGCAAACGGCAGCTGCTCAGAAGCTTGCTGAAGTTTCGGGGATGGAAGAGATCTTCTTTTCAAACAGTGGTGCTGAGTCAAATGAAGGTGCCATTAAAATTGCTCGTAAATTTGGTACTCAACAAGGTGTAAGCTCCCCAAAGATAATTGTGGCAGAGCAATCATTTCATGGTCGTACTTTAGCAACACTTTCAGCTACTGGTAATAAGAAAGTACAAGATGGTTTTGCTCCTTTAACCAAGGATTTTATTCGCGTGCCATTTGGTGATGTAGAAGCAATTCAAGAAGCTGCTTTACAGCACCCAGATATTGTTGCGATTTTGATTGAACCTATTCAAGGTGAGGGCGGTATTAATACAGCACCTCAAGGCTTTAGCTATCTTGAAGAAGTCCGCACCATATGTAATCAACATAACTGGCTAATGATGCTAGATGAAATCCAAACAGGTAACGGTCGTACCGGTAAGTATTTTGCTTATCAGTATACAAACATTGTGCCTGATGTTTTGACGACTGCGAAAGGACTTGGTAATGGCTTTCCAGTAGGTGCGGTAATGACCCAAGGTAAAGCTGTTGGCTTATTAGGACCTGGTAGCCATGGGTCTACTTATGGTGGCACAGTGCTAGGTTCTCGTGTGGTTTATACAGTAATTGATACAATCCAAAAAGAGAATGCTGTAGAAAACGCGGCAGTTGTTGGTGGTTATATTGTTGATCAATTACGTGCGCAATTGGCACATAAAAATGTGCAAGTACGTGGCTTTGGTATGATGATTGGTATTCAATTGCCTAAAGACTGTGCTGAGCTCGTTGCAATTGCTCGTGATCAACACAAGCTTATTATTAATGTTACAGCTGGTTCTGTAGTGCGTTTATTGCCACCAATTAATATGACTCAAGCACAGGCTGATGACTTACTAGAGCGTTTAGTCGCTTTAATTAATAATTATCTTTAAGTTTTTTATATCAATAAAAAATGGGCATATAAATGCCCATTTTTTTTATGCGAAATAATTAACCAGAAATGTACTGTTTTAACTGTTCAATGAGATTTTTCTGATCTTCCATTGCTGCTTTTACTAAGTCACCAATAGAGATAAATCCAACTAGTTTTTCATTGTCTAATACAGGTAAGTGACGTAAATGACGATCTGTCATGAGCTGTAAACATTCTTCAACCGTGTTATTTAAGCTTACTGTAAGTACTTTGGATGTCATAATTTCAGCGACTGTGGTGCTATATGATGAACGTTCCATAAGCGTTACTTTTCGCGTGTAGTCACGTTCAGATAAAATTCCGACAACTTTTTCTCCTTCAGCTACCACGAGTGCACCAATCCCTTTATCAGCCATGATCTTAATTGCTTCAAGGACAGTGGCTTCTGGAGAAATTGTAAAAATATCTTGCTCTGATTTGTTCGTGATTACTTGTGCAACGATTGTCATTTCTTCTGTCCTGTGTTTTATCATTTTGATTTAAATTAGCTTGATTTTATAAAAATGCAAAGACTTGATAGTCATTCAAATACAAGTTTCACATTCAAGCGTTCAAAAAGCATTCTATATTGATCAGTAGGAAACTAAAGAAAAGTTTTATGCTCCTTGCCAATGCGGATGTTTGAAAAAGAAATGTTGCATTTGCTGTGTAGATAACTTTAATTTTCTATGAGATGAATTAAACAAAGCAGGAGTGACGTTGAGTCGAGTTAAAGTTGGTAGTAAAGACTCATGGAAATCTTTAGGTGTAATTCTTCTTGGTTTGTAATGTGGCCAATGCTCTTTTGCGTAGCGATGTGCCTGCAAACCATTAAGCCAAAAAGGAAAAATAAAGTCTTCCTGATCTGATTTAATTGCCCATCCTTGATGAAATAATCCCCAAAGAACCCCGCAATACATCATGGTTCTTAAAATATAAATCTTAATCATCAAGTCTCTTGAAACCGGTTGTAGATTACTTAAACTTTTCATTGTGAATTTAAAGGTTCTAACTTGTCTTGCTTATTATAAAAAAATCAGATGACATTTCAGTTTAAACAGGTATCAAATCGTAAACAAATATTCCAACTGTGAAATTCATGTCCTTTACTTAAAGCGGCTAAAGCCTATGGTGTAATACAATACAAACCAAGTCCGTAGTGAATTATATTTAGAGAAATTTTTATTCAGGCATAAAAAAACGCCACCTGAGCCATGACTGAAGTGGCGAAGTAAGGCTTTAGACAAATTGATAACTTTGGGTTTTTTACAGGTATAGAAAAACGCCACCTGAGCAAAACAAAGCGATTAAAGCTTTAGTGAAGCGCAAGAAGAGATAAGGGATAAATTGGTTTATATCAAATTTTTACAGACATAAAAAAACGCCACCTAAGTGACGTTTCTTTATGCTTGCATTGTGGCTAACTTTTGCCAATATTGTGCTTTAAGTGAGTCACGTTCAACACGGAAACCTTGATAATACAATTCTGCTAAAAACAGAGCAGCTTTACCGTGCCCAGCGCGAGCAACTTCTTCTAACTGTGCAACCGCATCCTGAAAATTCATTTGAGAGTGAATTGTGTTTACTGCAGTTGCGTACACATGTTCTAAATCATGATGAGAGATACGTTGAATCATAGAAAACTCCTTATTGTAATTATGATTACTTTTTCTAAAGGCCACTGCCTTTAAATTAATTTAACTTAGAATTATTAAACTAATATTACAAATTAATGGATTTGTCAACTATTGGTGCATACCAGTTAATTCACTATTAGGATACATGATTAAACATTATTCACAAATAATTTTGAGTAAAATCAATATGAGAATAAAAGACAAGGAGAATAAAATATGACAAATACTATTGATGGCTTTGTTTTTGATACTCCACCAAGAGAGGAACAAATCATAGAACTAGCCCATTATCATCGTAAGCTATTAGACGAAGCGATCTTTCATCAAGAGATCCATTTAGGGGATTATTGTCTTGCTCAGCGCAAAAGGGTATTTGACTTTGCACGGCATTTGGAACCTTCACAAAAAAACTGGTTTTATCAAGTTTATGATGGTGAACTGAGAAAAATCGCCGACGAAGATGAACTGCATCCAGCAGATGCTGAAGAAGGGTTAAGTATTTTTGCGATGTTTTTAGTCTTGGTGATTATTGCAGCAATTTTATACTTTTCCGTTATTCGTTCGCTAATAAGCTAAGTATTATGATCCAGTAAGGTATGATTCTTGGCCTTACTGGATGTTTGATCTTGTGCTTATGAGTATTGAACCCTACACTACACTAATTCGAGGTAGGTCATGCTCATATTCAAACAAAATTTTCTTAAATTAAAGTCTGAGTTAAAAGTTGATCAATGTTTTAACCTATTTGTGGTTATTGTCATTGGTTGTATTTTTGTGCTGTCATATTTAGCATTACTTCGGCCTATTAGTCCGGAACAATATCAACGAATTATACAACTCTCTCATCAGGCCACTTATCCTAAAACTCAGGATATGGCTGAGCTGCTAATAGCTCAATCTGAAATTCATAGAGCAGAGTATTTAAAGTTAATGCATGCATATCA
This sequence comes from Acinetobacter sp. 12966, assembly GCF_031196995.1. Lineage (NCBI taxonomy): Bacteria > Pseudomonadati > Pseudomonadota > Gammaproteobacteria > Moraxellales > Moraxellaceae > Acinetobacter > Acinetobacter sp. 12966. The sequence goes on along the minus strand of NZ_JAVIMC010000010.1, from coordinate 44,361 downwards.
ATTTGAAGGTGCTCATATTAGACAATATCCAGCACTTGCTCAGGAAGATACTCAGTAAATAGGTTAATCAGGTTAAATCTTGGTTTCCAAAGCTTTTTGAGCACTATTGTGACAGGCAAAATTTTGAATTTATGCTAAACTTTATCTTTTTAAACACGCTGCTTTTCAAGGAATCCGCATGGAGCAACAATCGAATATGCAAAATAAATTCTTGATAGATGCTGAGATCGGTGATGACGATGTCACATTACCTAATTTACCTGCTATCGATGTTCCCATCGTTGAATCTCCTGTTAAATCACAAGAAAATATTCAAGTAGCCAAAGTTGAATTAGCTTCTACAGAAACAGCGGCTGAACAACCAAAAACTGGTTTTTTTGGCCGGATGAAAGAAGGTTTAACCAAAACTCGTCGTAATTTCGCTGATGGTATGGTCAATATCTTGATTGGCGGAAAGGAAATTGACGATGAGTTACTTGAAGAAGTCGAAGAGCAATTATTGGTTGCAGATATTGGTGTTGAAGCAACAAAAACGATCATTACCAATTTAACAGAGCGTACAGCTCGTGGTGATTTGATCTATTCCCACTCTTTATATAAAGCGTTACAAGAAGAGTTGGTTGCTTTGTTGGCTCCACGTGTTAAACCATTGCATATTGACCCTAATAAATCACCGTATGTGATTTTAATGGTTGGGGTAAATGGAGTGGGTAAAACTACAACTATTGGCAAGTTGGCCAAACGTTTACAAGGTGAAGGTAAAAAAGTGATGTTGGCCGCTGGTGATACATTCCGTGCCGCAGCAACTGAGCAATTACAGATCTGGGGCGAACGTAACGATATCTCCGTAGTAGCGCAAGGTCATGGAGCTGATAGTGCTTCTGTTATTTTTGATGCCTTTGAAAGTGCTCGTGCTAAAGGAATTGACGTATTAATTGCGGATACGGCAGGTCGTTTACATAATAAGAGTAACTTGATGGAAGAACTCAAGAAAGTTAAACGTGTTATGCAAAAAATTGATGCAACTGCACCTCATGAAATTATGTTGGTAGTAGATGCAGGCACAGGTCAAAACGCGATTAACCAAGTACAAGAGTTTGATCAAGCCGTAGGTTTAACGGGTATTACCATTACCAAACTGGATGGAACTGCGAAAGGCGGTGTACTCTTTAATATTGCAAGCCGTACCCATGTGCCAATTCGTTTTATTGGTGTAGGTGAAAAAATTGATGATTTAAGACCATTCTCGGCTAAATCTTTTGTTGCTGCACTGTTTGAAACCGATAAGTAAATTGGTTGGTAACCTTAAAAAGCTTCACTAAATCGTGAAGCTTTTTTTATATGTATATCTTTTTTTATTGTTGCGAAAATAAAACGAACTGTCATATTTTTAATGCTGACTATGAAAAATGACTTTAATACACTGTATTCATTCCCAAACAACGGCCCTTGGTCAAATCAATAGGTAGGAAATAACAAAATGTCTACTTTCTTAGATAAAATTAAAAACCGTCGTACAATTTATGCAATTGGTAAAAACGTTGCATTAGATCGCACTAAAATTGAAGAAACTATCCGTGAAGCAGTTAAGCATAGTCCTTCAGCTTTTAACTCACAATCTTCACGTGTAGTGACACTATACGGTGAATCTCATGCTAAATTCTGGAATTTAGTTCGTGAAGCTTTGCGTAAAATTGTTCCTGCCGATGCTTTTGCAGGTACAAATGCAAAAATTGATAGCTTTGTAGCTGGTGTTGGTACGGTTTTATTTTATGAAGACCAAGCTGTTGTAAAAAGCTTACAAGAGCAATTCGAATTATATGCAGACAACTTCCCAGTATGGTCTGAACATTCAAGTGCAATTGCTCAATTTGCAACTTGGACTGCACTTTCAGAGCTTGGTTTAGGTGCATCTTTACAGCACTATAACCCAATTGTTGATGCAGATGCAGCTGAAGCATTTGATGTTCCTGCAACTTGGAAATTACGTGCTCAATTAGTATTTGGTTCAGTTGAAGCACCAGCAGGTGAAAAAGCATTTATTAATGATGCTGATCGTTTCAAAACTTTCAATTAATTTAATTGAAGTTAAAAAAGAGCACCTATTTTAGGTGCTTTTTTTATATTTTTAGAATGAATAGGAGGAATACATAAAACGAAAATTTATGAAATTCAAATACATATTTCAAAATAATAAATCAAGAAATTAGTCGATAACTGCTTTGTCATAAAATAGTCACAATCATATTGCATATTGCTCATGATTTAATAGCTTATCAAACACAGAGAAAGAGACAGATGACTTTAAGATTAGGTGTTGCTGCAATTGGTTTATTACTCAGCGGTTCGGTATTTTCAGCAGTTACAATTACAGCGCCAGAGGAAATTGTAATCCTTGCGGTGAATGGTCAGGAAGTCAACTCTGGGTTATTTCGTTCATCTAAAAATAATTATAAAGTCGATGCTGGTGAAACAAGCTTAAGTGTGCGCTACCAAGAATACTTTGAACATTTAAGCGGGGAACATGACATTGTTAAATCTGGAGTAGTTACAATTCAAACTCCGGCTCTCAAAGATGGGCAAACTTATAAGCTCGCAATGGTAGATGCACCAAAACAATTTGAACAGGCTAAGAAATATGCTGAGCAACCAACAGTGGCTTTGTACAGCGCTAATAATGAATTAATCGTACAACAAACTGGTGCAAACAATGAGGCAAAACCATGGTTTGCAACTGGCTTGTTGGGTAAAGTCACTGACTTTACGACTAAATCATCTAAATCGCAGCCTGAGGCAGTGTATGCCTCTGCTAAACCTACTTCTGCTCAGGTGGCTGTACCAGCTCCAACATCTATGCCTGTAACAGGTGTAGCCCAAACGAATGATCAACGTTTAGTTGAAACTTGGCAAAAAGCTTCTAAAGCTGAGCGTCAAAAATTTATGGCATGGTTAGCTGAACAATCAAATTAATTTAATATTAGTACCTATTAAGTTGGTTGAAATGAAAAAAGACCTCAGATGAGGTCTTTTTGATTTAGGTTAGGAACCAGATGTAATAGCCTAAAAGCATGAGAGGCCAAGCCACCCATGGGCTAAATAACCACTTCCATAACCAGAAGTTTGGTACGAAACCCACTCCGTAAATAAATCCACCAGAAATACCAATCATGACCAGCATAAGTTGGCTATGATTGTAGTGCCCATTAGCATCTAGCATGAGTGAAGGGTAAACCAATAAAATTGCAGCAAGAGGCAATGCCAACAGAAAAGAAAGGGCCATTGCAAATGCTTGAGCTTTTCGATGATTTGATGCTGTCATTGCTTTTGCCATCATTTATTCCTCATCTAAATCTTGATGATGTTCGATATAAAGCGCGCTGAGTACACCCGCAAAACATGCCATCAAAATGCCTAGGATCCATGCGAAATACCACATAGTTTTCTCCTTAATACAAGCTATGCGAGTTTGACTCGATATGTTTGTTAGTGATGACTCCCCACATTTTGTAATAAGACCAACTGGTATAGATCAAAATAAGAGGAACAAAAATGCAGGCAGCAACCGTCATAACGCCTAAAGTAAGGTGGCTTGATACAGCATCCCACATTGTCAAGCTAGAGTTAGGATTAATACTAGACGGAAGTAGAAATGGGAATAGGGCAAAACCAGCAGTTAAAATTGCTCCTACAATCATTAAACTTGTACCAGTAAAACTTAGGCCTGCTTTTGCTTTTGAAGATGCAACAATTGCAATGATTGCGCCTAATATGGCAAGAACAGGGGCAACTTTAGTGATTGGATAGGTGCTGTAATTGTTCATCCAACCTGGATTGCTATTGGTAATCACCTCTTTAGCTAAAGGGTTGAGCGCAGCATTTGGATCTATAGCAACAGCATAGCTATAACCTGGCACTTGCCCGAAATACAGCCATGCTCCGATTACAAGGAAACAAATTAAAAAGATAATTGCCATAATTTGAGTAGCTTTAGCAGAGCGCTGTTTTAAAGCTTCATCAGTACGTAGCATGAGCCACGCACCTCCATGTGCACAAAGCATAGACAAACTTACTACACCGCAAACTAGAGCAAAGGGGTTAAGAAGAGCAAAAAAGCTGCCTGTATATTCAGAGCGTAAAGTGCTGTCTAAACTAAAAGGAATACCTAAAAACAAATTACCGAATGCCACACCAAACACAAGCGCTGGAACAGCACCACCGATGCACAGACCCCAGTCCCAAGAGTTACGCCATTTGGTATTTTCAAGTTTAGAGCGATAATCGAAACCTACTGGTCTTAGGAAAAGTGCAAATAGAACTAATAAGAGTGCCCAGTACATGCCTGAGAAAGCGACTGAGTAGACCATTGGCCATGCAGCAAATAATGCACCACCCGCCGTAATAAACCAGACTTGATTACCATCCCAGTGTGGGGCAATGGTATTGATTGCAGCACGACGCTCGTTATCGGTTTTTCCAACGAAAGGCATAAGAGCCATAGACCCCATATCAAAGCCATCGGTAAGTGCGAAGCCGATGAGTAGTACACCAACTAACACCCACCAAATGACTTTCAATAATTCATATTCAATCATGATAAAGCCTCCCCATTAACAGCTGTTTTCGGCTCTTGCTTTTCAAAATGATATTTACCAGTGTGTAGAGAACTTGGTCCTAAACGAGCAAATTTGATCATTAAATACATTTCAATAATTAAAAGAGCGGTGTAGAACGCTGCTAGCGCAATAATTGAACCCCACACGTCACCAGTACTTAAACTAGAAGCAGATAGATGTGTTGGTAAGATTTCACCAATAGACCATGGTTGACGACCACCTTCAGCTACATACCAACCAGTTTGTGCAGCAATCCAAGGAAGCGGCAGAGCAAACAATGCATATTTAAGTAGCCAAGGTTTGTTTTCAGCATTTCTTTTTGCTACGGCCCAAGTCGCTAAAATGAAGAGTAATAGCATCAAGAAGCCAGAGGCAACCATTGCACGGAAAGAGAAAAATAGCGCTGTAACATTTGGAATAGTATCTTTTACAGCAGCTTTAATATTTTGCTCGCTTGCATCAACTACATTTGGTGCATATTTCTTAAGAAGTAGGCCATAACCTAAATCTTTTTGATTTTTTTCAAAAGAGGCCAATAACTCTGGTGAACGATCACCTGCACGTAATTTTTCAAGTTCAGCATAGGCCAGCATACCATTGCGAATACGAACTTCGTGCTGTTGCATGAGATCTTTAAGACCAGTAACTTCTTTGGTTGTTGAACGAGTTGCAATTAAACCTAATGCATATGGAATTTTAACTGCGTAATCTGTCCGCATCTCTTCATGGTTTGGTACACCAAACAAAGTAAACGGAGCAGGGGCAGGATGAGTATCCCATTCGGCTTCGATCGCAGCGAGTTTAGTTTTTTGAACATCACCTAGCTCATAACCAGATTCGTCACCCAACAAAATCACTGAAAGCGTAGATGCGAGACCGAAAATGGCAGCAATTGCAAATGAACGACGTGCGAAAGGAAGATCACGTTTTTTAAGTAAATAATAGCTTGAGATGGCGAGTACAAAAATTGCACCAGTTACATAACCCGCAGATACAGTGTGGACGAATTTCACCTGAGCTACAGGGTTAAAGATAAGCGCGCCGAAATCAACTAATTCCATACGCATCGTTTCGAAGTTAAATGCAGCACCTACAGGGTTTTGCATCCAACCATTCGCCACTAAAATCCAAAGCGCTGACATATTCGACCCGAGAGCGACTAACCATGTTACGCCTAGATGCTGAACCTTACTTAAACGATCCCATCCGAAGAAGAATAAACCAATAAATGTAGACTCAAGAAAGAATGCCATAAGGCCTTCAATTGCTAATGGAGCACCAAAAATATCACCTACATAGTGTGAGTAATAAGCCCAGTTTGTTCCAAATTGGAACTCCATGGTTAAGCCAGTTGTTACCCCTAAAGCAAAGTTAATACCAAATAATTTTCCCCAAAACTTAGTCATATCCTTGTAAATTTCTTTACCTGAAATGACATAAGTGGTTTCCATGATGGCAAGAATAAATGCCAAACCTAGAGTTAAAGGGACGAAAAGAAAGTGATACATTGCGGTCATCGCAAATTGAAACCGCGAAAGATCAACCACGCTTTCAGAAATCATCAACGGGTCTCCTTAATGTGGGAAATGTTATCGCCAGCAATATGCTCGGCGACCTGATTGTCAAAATTTTTGGGGATGGTGGGAGCATCAAACCAAATATGTTTGATCGTTAAGAGGAGCACTATTTTTATTATTAGAATAATAGTGATTTCTTTAACTAAACGACCATTAAGATTTTTAAAATTAAGGCTCATAAATTAAACCTCATTTGATATTATTTTTATTATTAATCAAAATATAATAAAAATAAACATTAAATATATTTTAAATGAATATTTAAATAATTAATTTATAAAAAACAATCACTTAATATTTTAAAATAAATACTATACTAAAATAGTTTGAATTAATTATTAAATCCTACTAAAACACTTGTAAATAAAAATATTAAGTTGATTAAAATGGTTTGTTTTAATTTAATACCGACTAAAATGGTTGTATATTATATTTATAAATTATATTTCAAACTAAAATGGTTGGAATAATAAATAATTAATTAAAAAGAAAATAATAAAATATAGGCGTAATAAAGCCTGCTCAAAGCAGTAAGTAAATAGAATAGTAGTAAGAATTTAATCGGGGGCGAAAAGATCGTTTGATACAGAAATTTTCTTGGCTACATAATGGCTTTTATGCACTCTGACAAGGATAACTTGAGAGTATAATTCGAGTTCGCCGTATTCTGGTTCGACTTGAACGTAATGGAGCTGGCCAAATTCATCACGCACTCGCGCTTGGGCAGAAAACCCAGGTCTAGCATTACCACTGGAAACCGTCGCTAATCGTCCTAAAAGATTATAATTTGTATGAGTAAGCTTTGGTTTAATTACTTGGTCAAGGCAGTGAATCATGAATACAGTAAAAAAGATTGCGATGACAAGGGCTGGGACGATTAAATAAAATGGTGAAATAAAATAATGTTGGATTGCAAAGAAAGAAAGCTGTAAAAAATAACCTGCAAAACTAAAATTTATAAGTAAAAAAACGAAAATTAAGGCTTTAGAAAATTTAACGTTAAGTAGTGGTGAGTTAGAAAGCCAAACAGGCGCAATTTTTTTGAGTAATTGACTTGGACGAAGTCCAATATACATACCAATGGTTTCTACCACGCTGAGTAATATCAAAGCCACTACACTTAAGTGAAATGGCATAAGATAATAATTGAAAAAGAAATCAGCCATGGCAGAAACTCTAATGTTGATCGCTTCAGTCTACGATATAGATACCGCCATCTGAATGTACTTTAATCTCAACTTTATTTAAAAAATCACCTAAACATGGTCCTGAGATACATTCGCCTGTTTCCACTGTAAATAAAGCACCATGGGTAGAACATTGAATATATTCTTGGTCCTGATCGAGAAATTGATTTTCTAAATATTCAAGCTCTGTTTGCAAATGAGGGCATAAGTTTTGATAAGCATAGAATGCGCCATCACGTTGCGTAATGAAAATAGTAGTTCCTTGTAAAGTGTCAAAAGCTCTAGCTTCACGCTCAGGAACTTCTTCCGTCATACAGATCCTTTCCATTTCAAGCACATTCCTTCTGAAAATTTTCAAGAAGTTTAGCATAATCATTAATCGCTAAACGTGGGCCAAATTGAGAAACAACTTCACTAGAAATCAAGACAGCCAACTGTGCAGCAGCATTCAAATCTTGATGATGGTTTAGGGCATAAAGGAATGCGCCTGCAAATGCATCACCTGCACCATTGGTATCAACCGCTTCTACGTGGCGACCTGCAACATGGAAATGTTGAGTAGAATTAGAAACCAAAGCACCTTTAGCGCTTTGTGTAATGACTACTGTATGATTTTTAAAACGTAATTGCGCAAGAGCGTCTTCTACAGTTGTTGTATTTGTATACATTAAGGCTTCTTGTTCATTACAAAATAGTAGATCTACGCCATCATCCATAAGTTCTTCTAAGCCTTCGCGAGCGTATTGCACCATCGCAGGATCTGAAAGGGATAAAGCAATCTTAACACCATTTGCTTTTGCAATTTCTCTGGCTTGTTTTACAGCTTTACGCGCTGTTTCACTTGTAGAAAGGTAGCCTTCAATATAAAGCCATTTTGCTGTTTTTAATGGTTCAAAGTCGATTTGATCTTGAGAGAGTTCAGCAGTGATACCTAGATAAGTATGCATCGTACGTTCAGAGTCAGGGCTAATGAGTACCATACAGGTACCTGTCACGCCTTCACTGATTGATTTTGGAGTGGTTTGAATGCCAGCTTCATTTAAACCTTGCAGATAAATTGAACCCAAATCATCGTTACCAACGCGGCAACCATAAAAAGCACTTCCACCTAATGCACTAAAGGCCACAGTCGTATTTGCAGCAGAACCACCACTTGCTTGACCTTTGTAATCTTGATGCTGTTTTAACTCTGCATAAAGAGCAGACTGAGTGTCGCCATCGGACAACTGCATTGTGCCTTTTTGCAAGCCTTGCTGACTAAGAAAATCATCAGACACTTTAAATTCTTGGTCGATTAATGCATTACCAATTGCAAAAAGATCTACAGTTGCCATATGTGTTGTCACAAAATAAAAAATCAGGTTGCTAAGTTTACACCATTGCTTGGGTTTGCTGTAGTTTGTTGAATAAAATTCAGTTAAATCAAAAGTTAGTGGAAAAATATTGTTGTATGAATATTTTTTAGATTCGAGGTAGGTCAGCCAAATAAAATTGATAAGCTTTTTTATTCAATGTCTATCATATACATAGAATTAAAAGCTTTTGTTCTGGTAGGATAAAACATTCATCGCTATGTGCTTGATATCAAAGCTATGCCAATGAAAACTAATACTCAACAAAAACATAGTATTTTACTTGGTTTTTGTTCGCCAATCTCAAGCTGACTCAGGCTATAATGAGACTTATTCACTTATCCGATATGTTAGGAGATCACATGACTGTAGATGTCACTGAAACCATTTCTCAAACTGTTCACCCTGCGTTTCAGTTGCTACGTCAGCACCATGTAGAAGCATTAGATATTTTAGTGTCTGAATATAAGCATAAAGTCACAGGTGCGGTGCATTATCACTTGGCAACTGATTATGATGAAAATGTATTTCTTGTTGCTTTTAGAACACAGCCTATGGACTCTAAAGGCACGGCACATATTTTAGAACATACGGCTTTGTGTGGCTCTGAAAAGTTTCCGGTACGTGATCCGTTCTTTTTAATGATTCGTCGTTCTTTAAATACTTTTATGAACGCGTTTACAGCAGCAGATTGGACTGCGTATCCATTTGCTACTCAAAACAAAAAAGATTTCCAAAACTTACTCTCTGTTTATCTGGATGCGGCATTTGCTGCTAATTTGAATCCACTTGATTTTGCTCAAGAAGGTATTCGTATTGAACTTGAAAATGGGCAACCTGTATATAAAGGTGTTGTTTTTAATGAAATGAAAGGTGCGATGAGTGCACCGTCTGACCAACTTTACCATCAGTTGGCTCATCATTTATTCCCTGAAACCACCTATCATTACAACTCAGGTGGTGACCCGAAAGATATTCCTGATTTAACGTATGAGCAGTTAGTCGATTTTTATAAGGTACATTACCACCCAAGTAATGCTGTATTCATGACCTTTGGTAATCAAACAGCATACGAGCTGCAAGACCAATTTGAAAAACTAGCCCTACATAAATTTTCTGCGGGAACAACTCTATATTCTAAGCCCGAAAAGCGCTTAGCAGCGCCAATTGAAGTAACGGAAAACTATGGTGTTGATAGTGATGATTTAAAGGATAAAACTTATCATGTTCTATCTTGGTTATTACCAGAAGCAAACGACATTAAATTGCGTTTAGGAATGCGTTTAGTTGAAGGGATTTTATTAGAAAATTCAGCTTCGCCACTACGTCATTACTTAGAAACTTGTGGTTATGCTCAATCTACAGGTCCATTAATGGGCGTAGATGACAGTAATTTTGAAATGACTTTCTACTGTGGCGTTCAAGGTTCAAATCCTGAACATGCTCAAAGCTTTAGAGATGGTGTTTTAAATATTCTGCGTGATGTTGCTGCTAAACCAATTGATAGTAATTTAGTCGATGCAATTTTGCATCAAATCGAGTTACATCAACGTGAAATTAATGGTGATGGTACACCGTATGGTTTAAGTCTAATTTTAAATGGTTTAAGTGGTGCGATTCACCATAATGACCCAATTCAAATTTGGGACGTCGACAGCGCAATTGCGCAGGTTAAAGAAGAGTTGAAAGACCCAATGTGGCTATCAAATCTGATTCAAACACATTTGCTCGACAACCCTCATCGCGTACAGATGACTTTAGTTCCAGATCCGACCAAGTCTGTAAAAGAGCAGGAAGCGGAAAAAGCTCGTTTAGCAGCTATCGGTGAAAAGCTAACAGACGCTGATAAAGCTGAAATCATTGCTAAAACCAAGGCCCTAGAGGAACGTCAAGATACTCCTGATAATCTGGAGTTATTGCCAAAAGTAGGTTTGGAAGATGTACCTGCTGACTTACATATTGTGCAAGGTCAGTTACGTGAAATTATTTGTAATCGTATGGATACGCCGTTGAACTTGTATCATGCGGGTACTAACGGCATTTACTATCAACAAGTACTCATTCAGATTCCTGAAGATATTGTGAAGTCACCTTACTTCAATTTGCTTTCTATTTTGATGGGTGAAGTAGGTGCAGGCGAATATGACTATCTTGAACTACAAAACTTGCAAACCGCTGTAAGTGGTGGTTTAGGAATGGGCGCTTCTTTACGTAGTAAAGTTGATGATAAAGATAAAATTAGTGCTTGGCTGACTTTAACGACTAAATCGTTGACTCAGAAATTTGATGCAATTCATTTATTAAAATTAGCATTTGAACAGCTTCGATTTGATGAAAAAGAACGAATTATCGAGTTACTGCAACAACGTAAAACACGTTGGCAATCTCGTTTATCTGGTTCAGGTCACAGCTATGCGATGCAGATTGCTTCTCGTAACATGAGTGCCCTGGCTCAACGTGACTATCAAAACACGGGTTTAGGTGCATTGAATTGGCTGGGTGAGCTTGTTACTAAAATTACCCAAGATGATGCCGCTTACGATGAGCTGATTGCAGAATTAAAACGTATTCATAGTAAGTTGTTGCAAGCACCTAAACAGTTCTTACTTGTATGTGAAGAACATCAATCTGAACGTTTGGTTGAAGAAATTCAGAATGTTTGGGATAAATTGAACGTTAATCCAGCTACAACTGAGTTAACTCAAGTAGAACAAACCAATGATAATAACCATGAAGCGTGGTTAATTCAGGCAAATGTTCAATTCTGTGCTTCTGCATATCAGGCTGTGGAAGTGTCGCATCCAGATGCAGCTCCATTAATGGTATTGGCAGCTTATTTACGTAATGGATTCTTACACAGTGCTATCCGTGAAAAAGGTGGTGCTTATGGCGGCGGTGCTAGTTATGATGGAAATGCCTGCTCATTCCGTTTCTTTAGCTACCGCGATCCACGTTTAGCAGAGACTTTTAAGGACTTTGAAGCAAGCGTGCAATGGTTATTAAATACAGAGCAACAACCTTATCAACTTGAAGAGGCGATTCTTGGTTTAGTGGCAAGTATGGATAAACCAGGCTCTCCAGCAGGTGAAGCGATTACAGCATGTTATGCATTGTTGCATGCAAGAACACCAGCTTTCCGCCGTACTTTGCGTGAAAGATTGTTGCATGTAACATTGGATGATTTAAAACGTGTTGCTCGTCAATATTTAGTAGAGCAAACTCCTGTAAAAGCTGTAGTTGCGCCATTTGCAAAACGCGATGAATTGCAGCAGTTAGGATTTACCATTCAACAAGTTAATTAAAATAAAAATTGGAGATGAACATGGCGTTCAGACAATTTGAACGCACATCTTTACAGCTGAGCATGGGAATCGTGCTTAGCTGTTTATGTGCGTCTGTGACATATGCTGACACGTTGGCACCTGTAACCCCTGCGACAGTTGATGCATGTGTTGCTCTTGCTTCAAATGCTGATCGTCTGGCTTGTTACGACTCTGTATTTAAACCAGCAGCTCTACCAGTTGTGCAAGCCGCGGTAGTACCTGAGCCTGTTAAAAAAATTGATCAGCCTGCTGTTCAGCCAACAACATTGAAAGAGAAGGTTGTAGATACGGTTAGTAATATTAAAGTGATTGGTAAAGCGCCTACACTTGAACCTACTACTTCTTTGTTGGATCAACGTTGGGAGTTATCAGAAAAAAGTAAGCTAGGTGTTTGGAATATTCGTGCTTATCAGCCAGTCTATTTATTACCCGTATTTTGGACCAGTGATAAGAATGAATTCCCAAGTAGTCCAAATCCAAATAATACTGTAACGGATGCTCAGAATCTGAAATCAACAGAAAGTAAGTTTCAGATTTCTTTGAAAACGAAAGCTTGGGAAAATATTTTTGGAAATAATGGCGATTTGTGGGTGGGTTATACCCAATCTTCACGTTGGCAGACGTTTAATGCTGAAGAATCTCGTCCATTTCGTGAAACGAACTATGAGCCAGAAGCAAGTTTAATGTTTAGAACGAACTACGAGTTGCTTGGTTTAGATGGGCGTTTGCTTGGAGTTACCTTAAACCATCAGTCAAATGGTCGTTCAGATCCATTATCTCGTAGCTGGAACCGTGTCATCTTTAATGTTGGATTGGAGCGGGGTAACTTTGCTTTAATGCTTCGTCCATGGATTCGTCTTGAAGAAGATAGTAAAGATGATAATAACCCGGATATGGAAGATTACATCGGCCGTGGTGATTTAACAGCGTTTTATAAGTGGAAGCAGAATGATTTCTCTCTAATGCTGCGTCATTCGTTGAAGGGTGGTGATGATTCTCATGGCGCTGTTCAGTTTGACTGGGCTTTCCCGATTAGTGGCAAGCTGCGTGGACATTTCCAATTGTTTAACGGTTATGGTGAAAGCTTGATTGATTATAACCATCGAGCAACTTATGCTGGTTTGGGTGTATCACTCCTGAATTGGTACTAAAAACCTATAAAAAAGCCGCTTTTAAAGCGGCTTTTTTATTATCCAATTTGAATATTGGCTTGAGGATGTTTGAGTCGACTCTTTTTCGGAGTAGCGATTAAATAGGCGAGTGTTAAAGGGCCAAGCCGTCCAGCAAACATGAGTAAGCTTAAAATGAATAAACTACCATTATGTAAATCTGGTGTGATTCCACGAGAAAGACCTACTGTACATGCTGCTGAAACAACCTCAAAAAGCAAATTCATAAAATCTGCTTTAGGCTCTAAAAGCAAAAGAATAAAGAAGCCCATGAAGATGAGGATGCTCGTAATAGCAGTTACCGCTAATGCTTTATAGGTCGTTTCATGAGATACAGAGTGGTTAAATATTCTAATTTCATCTGTACGGCGTAAAAATGAAATTACACTAAGTACTAAAATGACAAAGGTTCCAACTTTGATTCCACCAGCTGTACTCAGTGAACCACCACCAATAAACATCAGTAACATCATCAGTAAGGAACTACTGTTGGTCATTGCACCCGTATCAATGGTATTAAAGCCTGAAGATCGTGGAACTGTTGCTTGAAACCAAGCATTTAATGCTTGTTCTCCTGAGTTTAACATCCCTAAAGTTGCCGGATTTTGAGCTTCTAAAGCCCATATTAAAATAAAAGCGACTAGGTTAATAATTGCAATAGTGATAAGAATAAGCTTGCTATTTGGTGTTAGTTTTTTCCATTTTTTGTTTTGTTTAATATCCATGAGCACTAAAAAACCAAGACCACCTATAGTGTAAAGAATGCTAATTGTTATACAAATAATATAGTTGCTTTGAAAATTCATTAAGCTATTTGAAAACAATGAAAAACCAGCATTGTTGAATGAGGAAATGCTGTAAAAAACTGCATAATATAAACCACGTGCAAACCCGTATATTGGTGTAAAAGCAGTCGTGAGAATAATTGTACCAATCAGTTCAAAAATAAGGGTGTAGGTAACAACTCCTTTAGCAACAAAAGTAACTTTTGATAGACTCGTTTGTCCGAGACTATCTTGAGCCATCATTTGCTGTTTAAGACCGACTTTAGGAGACAAGCTTAATGCCGCCAATATCGCAAAAGTCATAAACCCCAAACCGCCAGATTGGATTAGTAATAAAATAATAGTTTGCCCAAACAGGGTAAAAGACTCATGAATATTTAAAACAGATAAACCCGTAATTGTTACTGCTGAAGTGGCTGTAAACAGCGCATCCATCCAACTGACATTGCCTGTATTGGCAAATGGCAGTTTAAGCAATAAAGTACCAAAGATAATGAAGCCTAAAAAACCTAACGCTAAAAGTGAAGGCGGGCTTAAATTTAACGTTTTATGGGGCTTGGGATATATAGACATATTCTAGAGTTCGTTTTCTTATATGAAGCAGTTAGAAAGTTTCTTTAACTGAGGTAGATGACCTTCTAAAATAAGAATATCATGTGTTTGCAAAGTGAAATTTTCTTCAGTCTCAAACAAAATCTGTTGCTGTCTTTTCACGAGCAATGTTTTGACTTGAGGCGCTTGCTGCATAATGCCATATAAATTGATGCCATTAAGTTTGTCTGGGATCTCAATTTTGATAATGTAATGATCATCTTCTAAAGACATATAACGGCTTACCATAGGGTAGTTCAGAGCTTGAGCAACTCTTACCCCCATATCTTCTTCAGGATGAATAATCTTATTGATATTAAGGTGCGACAAAATGGTGTGATGAGCTTTGGTCTTTGCTTTAACCCAAATTTTCTCAATTCCCAGATTTTTTAAATTCAGCACACACAAAATACTGGCTTCAATATCTTCACCAATTGCGACTACAACTGCGTCACAATTTTGTATATTCAGTTCGTCAAGCACATGTTCGTCAGTGGCATCAGCAATGACGGCATGAGTTAAAACATCGGCAAGATTTTCAACATTCTTTTTCACCGTATCGATGCCAATAACATCATGATTTAATTTTGTGAGTTCTTGGGCAACTGTTGCTCCAAAACTACCTAAGCCAATGACTGCGAACTGTGCCATGTTGGTCCTTTTTCCCGAGTTAGATCATTATTTTTAAGGATATTTTCTTTAAGATAAAGAGCGGCAATGTAAAGATGATAGAAATATAAAAGAATTGTATAAAAAAGCCGACAACTTTGTCGGCTTTTTATCAAAACTAAAGATTATTTTAAGAAACGTTTATAGCCGACGTTATCAGTAATTTCTGCATACGGATAATTAATCTGCTCGAGTGTTTCAATCAATCCATCAGGATTTTGTTTCGCATCAGTTGCTTGTAAGCCCACTAACACACGTCCTTCTGCCGCACCATGGTTACGGTAATGGAAGAGGGTAATGTTGTGGGTTGGACCTAAACGAGTTAAGAATGTTAAGAGCGCACCCGGACGTTCAGGGAATTCAACACGGAACAATCTTTCATCATCTAGATTTGCGTGACCGCCAATTAAATAACGAATATGTAATTTTGCAACTTCATCGTCAGAAAGGTCATCAACTACATAGTTTTGCTGTTTAAGTTGCTCTAAAATTTCATGACGCTCTGCATCTCCACCTTTTAAACTAATACCGACGAATACTTGCGCTTCGTCTGTATTGTTTGCGCGGTAGTTAAACTCAGTGATATTGCGACCTTGTAAAGCACGACAGAAGCCTAAGAATGCGCCTTTTTCTTCAGATAAGGTAACTGCATAAATCGCTTCACGTTGCTCACCTAACTCGGTGCGTTCGGCAATATAGCGTAGGCGGTCAAAATTCATATTGGCGCCGCAAACAATCGACACCATATTTTTATTACTGATTTTATGCTCTTGAATATATTTTTTGATACCCGCTAAAGCCATTGCTCCAGAAGGTTCAACAATGCTGCGGTTTTCATCAAATGTGTCTTTAATTGCTGCACAGATTTCATCTGTATTCACAGTGACAATATCAGGATCAACAATCGGTCCTGAATTATCAGATTTGCGCAAACGAATAATATCAAATGGTAAAGCACCAATTTGTGCAACAGCTGTACCATCTGCAAATAGGCCTACATGTGGTAAAATTACACGTTCATTTGCTTCTAAAGCTGCTTTTAAACAAGCAGACTCTTCATATTCAACACCAATAACTTTTACGTGCGGTGCAACTTCACCAAGGTAAGCCGCTACACCTGAGATAAGGCCACCACCACCTACAGCAACAAATACGTATTCTACATCGCGCCATTGACGTAATATTTCATTGGCAATTGTGCCTTGACCTGCAATGACAAGTTCATCGTCATAAGGTGGAATAAATACAAGACCTTCAACTTCAGCACGTTGTTGAGCATATTTATTTGCGATATCAAAGCTATCGCCATGTAACACAACTTGGCCACCTAAGCGTTTAACAGCCTGAACTTTAATGTCAGGTGTTGTGCTCGGCATAACAATAATAGCGGGAATTCCTAGTCTTTGACCTGACAAAGCTACGCCTTGAGCATGGTTACCAGCAGAGGCGCAAATTACTCCGCGTTCAAGTTGTTCTTTTGGTAATTGACTAATACGGTTATAGGCACCGCGTAATTTAAAAGAAAAAACGGGTTGTAAATCTTCACGCTTAAAACGAATTGTATTGTTTAATTTTTGACTAATTCGTGGAGCTGCTTCGAGAGGTGTTTCAATTGCAACATCATAAACCGTTGCTTGTAAAATTTGTCGTACCACACGAGACAGCATGTTCATCTTCCCTATTACAGTTTAAAATAGGAAATTATTGTAGCAAACCCTTGTGCATTTGCGCCGTTTATTGGCGCATAAATGTCAAAAAATAGTTGAGTGATGTAATGAGCCTATATGGAACCCAAGATGAAAAGAAACAAGCAGCTGCGAAAGCTGCTTTAAAACACTTACCCAAAGGTGGCATTTTGGGTGTTGGGACTGGAAGTACCGTAAACTTTCTAATTGATTTATTACCTGAATTACAATTAGAAGCAGCTGTGGCAAGTTCTCAAGCAACAGCTGATCGTCTTAAAAAACTTGGTATTGAAGTGGTTGATATGAACCATGTAGGTAGCCTAGATGCCTATGTTGATGGTGCAGATGAGATTGATCGCCATATGCATATGATTAAAGGTGGTGGTGCTGCATTAACACGTGAGAAAATCGTTGCATCAATCGCTAAGAAATTTGTGTGTATTGTTGATGATTCAAAATGGGTTGATCAACTTGGACGTGATTTTCCACTTCCAGTAGAAGTGATTCCAATGGCGCGTTCAGCTGTAGCCCGTAAATTGGTCAGTTTAGGTGGTGATCCGGTTTATCGTGAAGGTGTAGTTACAGATAATGGTAATGTTATTTTAGATGTATTTAATTTGAACATCTTAAACGCAATTGATTTGGAAAAGACCATCAATAATATACCAGGTGTTGTGACTAACGGTATTTTTGCGTTAAATCCAGCAACGATCGCAATTGTTGCGACAAATAATGGTATTGAAGAGCGTACAGCACAGTAATGTCTGTGGAAATGCCAGAGATTAAAATCGTTCGACACGTAAGAGCACGAAAATTGCGCTTACGTGTTGAGCCTGCGTCTATACGACTTACTGTTCCGCTATTTTGTAGTAAGAAGCAAATTCAGCATTTTTTAGCGCAATCTGAACAATGGTTAACCGAAACGTGGAATAAACAACAAAACGTCCAATCGGCGTCCATTGATATTCCTTCTGAAATTTATTTCTTTAATAAAGAACAGCCATTTCAAGTGATTGTTCAAAAGCAGCATCGTGTTTTTCAATTCGACTGGGAAAACAACTCTTTATTTATTAAAGATACACAGCCTTATTTGGCATTGCAAAACGCAGTTATTTCCTATGCGAAACAAGAATTACCAGAGTTTTTGAAAGAATTAAGTGAGCACACTCATTTGGCTTATAGGGAGTGTACAATTCGCCGCCCGAAAACTCGGTGGGGAAGTTGTAGTAGCCAGCATAATATTATGCTACATGCGGGATTGGTGCTGATGTCGCATCAAATTGCTCGCTATGTGGCTATTCATGAATTGGCGCATACCAAACATTTTGACCATAGTCCTGCATTTTGGGCAGAAGTCGAAAAATACGATCCATATTTTCAAAAACACCGCAGACAACTTAAATCAAATCCATTGCCTGCATGGTGGTATGTTTCAGCTTAACTAAAGCTACATTCTAGTTGAGGTGTTTGTAAGCTATCGGGTGCTTTTCGGCTATCTAAACCTGCTGTAGCACTAATGATCTTATTTGCTTTAATAGACAATTGGATAAAGTTGTATTGTTGCGTCGTGTTATTTGGTTCGGCTGAACTTGAATTGAGTAAATAACTTGAACTAGCAGCATCTGTTTGCAATAAATTATCGGTACTATCAGCACTTAAAGCAGCACGATAAATTTGTGAACCTTTACTTAAGTCGATTTGACCGTTCGCGCGAAAATTAAGCTGACATCCAGTTGAGGTGTCTTCATAGTGACCCACTAAATAGTCTGTAGCTGGTAGGTTTGGATCTGATAGGTTAATGCTGGTCAAGCCTTGCTTGCATGGATAGTTTGCTCCATTACACGTCGCTGTGGTGGTAAATCCAACAGCTCTACGGTAATCTCCAGCACCGTCAATGCGAATGAAGGTAGTGGAATTTACGGTAGGAACAATTCCTGAATATTGTTTCTTGTCCAGTAGATTATAACCTGTTTGATCTAAAGACTGTTGTGAATTATCTGTAGCTAATTGCAAAGTAGATGCTTTTAGGTTGGTTCCAAAGTAATCGCGCGTTACTTTTTGATTAGCTGCAATATCTAACAGTGTATTTTTGATTGGATCAATATTATCGGGGGCAGCAGTAAAAATAGGGGTGAAGGATGTTTGATCTCCATGAAGTTTTTTACCATCCAAAAATCCATCTTTCAAATCAGTTGCTAAACTTTTAACGAGTTCTTGGTAAATGTTTGTTCCGCCATGAGCCATTGCCCAATATTTTAAATAGCCAAAGCTAAGGTAGCTATCCACATATGTGATAGGTTGTTTGGTTGAATACTGCTGTAAATTTAAAATTGTTAATGTATTAGCTGGGCTTAAACTGGGAATAGCTGAGTCTTTAAATGCGTTCATTAACGATTTGTAGACATCTTGAGCTGCTAAATCAACATGTAATTGTTCAATACGGGTTGGGTCAACCGTTTCTTGAGGAAGTTGTCCCGAACGTATGACAGCTCGTTGATAAACCGCTTCACTGCTTGGGCTGATGAATTGGGTTCTGTTACTTACCGTATTTGGTGTAATAAATGCATGATAAATACCTGACAAATTTTGATATTGTGAAGTAATTGGGTCAAACACTTGAGATGAGCTTTGAGTTGTAATTTCTACGCGATATAAACGATTCAATTTTGCAGTAGGAATTTTGACATTAAAGCTGTTTAAACTCGCAATTGAAGTACCCACTAAAACAGCATTGTTGGTGTTGTCATATACTTTAAGCTGGATATTACGCATTTCTACAGGGGTTTTTAAAGTAACATCAGTTGTTGCTTCAGGTGTAGGATCCACGGGTGCCGGAGTACTTGGTGAGCTGCCACTACTACTACCTCCACCTCCGCAACCAGTAAGGGCTACACTTAAAATTAATGTGCTCAAGTCAAGGTAGTTACGTAATTTTCTTTCTTTTGATTGTTGAAGCATCCTAGCTCTCCAAAAATTAATCTGGTATTTATTTGCTGATATTTATGTGATTATGACAGTTCAGTATGTGCTATCTGATTGTCGTTAAAATTAAAAAAATTAAAATTACCAAGCATGAAATGGTTTTGTAAGCTTGGACATCCTGTCATACTACTGCCCAAGTATAGATTCAAAAATTGAGGTAATGCACGTGATTTCTGTCGGAATTGTTGGTGGAACGGGTTATACAGGCGTTGAACTATTACGTATTTTATTACGACATCCTAAAGCGCAGGTTCGAGTTCTTACTTCACGTACAGAAGCGGGCAAACCAGTTGCAGATATGTTCCCTAATTTACGTGGACATACAGATCTTCAATTTTCAGATTTAAACATTGATGCATTAAAAGAGTGTGATGTTGTATTTTTTGCAACTCCACATGGTGTTGCGATGCAGCATGCCAAAGATTTGATCGCAGCTGGAACTAAAGTTATTGATTTAGCAGCAGACTTTCGCTTACAAGATCTTGAACAGTTTGAAAAATGGTATGGCATGGAGCATGCTTGCCCAGATGTATTAAAAGATTCTGTATATGGTCTAACTGAGTTAAACCGCGAAAAAATTAAACAAGCTCAAGTGATTGGTAACCCTGGGTGCTATCCGACGACTGTTCAATTAGGTTTAGCGCCACTGTTAAAATCAGCACAAGCACTGATTGAAACAAAAAATATTATTATTGATGCGAAATCTGGTGTTTCTGGTGCTGGCCGTAAAGCAAGCTTAGGCATGATTTACAGTGAAAATGCAGATAACTTTAAAGCATATGGTGTTGCAGGACATCGTCATCATCCGGAAATTGTAGAAGCACTAGAAAAGATTGCAGAACAAAAAGGTGGGTTTGAAGGACTCTTGTTTGTTCCGCATTTAGTACCGATGATTCGCGGTATGTTAAGTACAATTTATGTAGACTTAACGGAAGCGGGTAAGCAGGCAGACTTACAAGCTTTATATGAAAACTTCTATGCTAATGAAAAATTCGTAGATGTGATGCCTGCGAATAGTTCACCTGAAACACGTAGTGTACGCGGTGCAAACGAGCTTCGTATTGCTTTGTATAAACCACAACCAAATAAACTGATTATTTTGGCGGCTCAAGATAACCTTGTAAAAGGTGCATCTGGTCAGGCTGTACAAAATATGAACCTTATGTTTGGCTTTAATGAAGATGAAGGCTTACAAGGGATTGGTTTATTACCATAAAAAACTCTTTTTTGCTTCACACACATTTAAATTTCGATTTAAATGTGTGTCTTGACTCTGATCTTGAACACTGAGATGACGATGCAAAACTCTGGACAGACGACTTCAGTAGAAAGTTCGTTGCAAAAGAAAAATTTTTTAAACACCAACAAGCCTTTGTTTATTGGTGCTGCCATTTTAATGAGTGGTTGTTTTGCGCTCGGCTATACAATTGGACACCGTCAAGGTTTAACTGTTGTTGGTTACGATGCAGATGCGGAGCAATTGGTTGAAGTGGTGCAAAAGCAAAAAACAGCTTTAGACGCAGTTAACAAAAGCCTTAATGCAGCAGTGCAAGAGCGTGATGTGGCTGTGACCAATGCAAATGATCTGTTTGAGGCACTTAATCAAGCAAACGCCGATAAGACTCAGCAAGAGGGTATGAGTAATATCTATCGTGAGATTTTGAGACAGCGCGGTGGTTTAAGCTTAACGATTCAAAATCTGGCAATTAAGCCCTTGCCTGAAAATGCTTATGAATATCAGTTAGATTTAGTCCAAGTTAGTCCAAGTAAGCGTCGTGCTTTGGGATCGGTTGAAATCAGATTGATCAAAGATAGTGAAGTTTTAGTCGTGCCGCTTGAAGCGAAGAACTTTAACTTTACTGACTTTGAGCGTTTAACAGGTCGTTGGACAATGCCTAAAGGTTTCACGCCTCAATTTATTGAAGTGCGTTTAACAGGTAGCTCTGATACACCTGTCATTAAACGTTTTAGTTGGCAGCGTGGTAAACCTGTCGAAACATCTTCTGCTTTCGTGGCAGAAATTCCTCAAGCTGAAGCAAATTCACAATAGTAACATCCTATGCGAACAAATAAGCGTCAAACAAACTTAAAAGATATCAAGGCTTCTTTCCAGCAGTCTGGCTATGTCGATTGGCACTTCCACCCACGCTTAAGTGATTCGCAAAACGAAGATCATGATGGTGAAGTTGTTGTACAAACAGCTCCTCCTGAACTCAAGCGTCCCCCATTATATGCAGTCGTATTAATGAATGACGATTACACTCCAATGGACTTTGTAATTGAAATTTTACAACAATACTTTGCAATGAATCTTGACCAAGCAACTCAAGTAATGCTAACAGTACACTATGAAGGTAAAGGTATTGCCGGAGTCTATCCAAGAGACATCGCGGAAACTAAGGCAAACCTTGTTAATAATTACGCTCGATCGCAAGGTCATCCATTACTTTGCCAGATTGAGCCTAAAGCATAAGGGGGTTACATGCTCAGTCGTCAATTAGAAGTATCATTACGTTTGGCTGTTAGCATGGCTCGTCAAAAGAGACATGAGTTTCTTACAGTCGAACACTTATTATTAGCACTACTCGACAACGATTCAGCCGTGAATGCATTAAAAGCATGTGGGGCTGATATAGTTTCTTTGCGTAAAGAATTAGAAGAATATGTAGAACAACATACTCCTAAGCTTGGCGAAAATAGCGAGCAAGCTCCTCATCCAACAGAAAGTTTTGACCGCATTTTGCAACGTGCTATTTTCCACGTGCAATCAAGTGGCGGCGATCGTACTGTTGAAGGTGCAGATGTTTTGGTCGCAATGTATTCAGAGCGTGATTCTTTTGCTGTGTATTTACTTAAACGTCATCAAATCAATCGTTTGACATTGACTCAATACTTGTCTCATGGGACACGTAAAGACGAAGTACAAGTTGAAGAAGAGGTTGAGGATATTGAGGGTGAAACTAGCGCAAGCAATGCAGGGCCATTAGAGCTTTATACACTGAACCTAAATGTTGAAGCGCAAAAAGGCAAAACTGACCCACTAATTGGTCGTGAAAAAGAAATTGAGCGTACAGCACAAATTCTATGCCGCCGTCGTAAAAACAATCCATTGCTTGTAGGTGATCCAGGTGTGGGTAAAACTTCGATTGCTGAAGGTTTGGCATGGTTAATTGTGAACGGTAAAGCACCTAAACCTTTAAGTCAGGCTGAGATCTATAGTTTAGATATTGGTGCATTGGTTGCTGGAACTAAATATCGTGGTGACTTTGAAAAACGTTTAAAACAATTGCTTAATGCATTGAAGAAAAATCCAAATGCGATTTTATTCATTGATGAGATTCATATGATCATTGGTGCAGGCTCAAGTATGGGCAGCACAATGGATGCGTCAAATCTTATTAAGCCAGCTTTAGCTAATGGTACTTTACGCTGTATTGGTTCAACGACTTTCCAAGAATATCGTCAGGTTTTTGAAAAAGACCATGCGTTATCACGTCGTTTCCAAAAGATTGATGTCAATGAGCCAAGTATTGCTGAAACGATTGATATTTTACGTGGATTGAAAACTAAGTTTGAAGATTTCCACCACGTGCAATATGACGATAAGGCTTTGGTATCCGCTGTAGAGCTTTCTGCTAAATTTATTAATGATCGTTTCTTGCCAGATAAGGCAATTGATGTCATCGATGAAGCAGGTGCTCAACGCCGTTTGAAAGCTGAAACTGATGATAGCTTGATTACTGTTGAGAATATCGAAGATATCGTTTCTAAGATTGCTCGTATTCCACCAAAAACTGTGTCTAAAGACGATAAGTCAGTGCTTGAAAATCTTGAGCGTGATTTAAAACGTGTGGTTTTTGGTCAAGACGAAGCAATTACTGCATTAGGTTCAGCGATCAAGTTATCTCGTGCTGGATTGAAGTCACCAGATAAACCAGTGGGTAGTTTTGTTTTTGCTGGTCCAACAGGTGTAGGTAAAACCGAGGTTACTAAGCAGCTCGCTAAATTATTAGGTGTAGAGCTTGTACGTTTCGATATGTCTGAATATATGGAACGTCATGCAGTTTCACGTTTAATTGGGGCACCTCCAGGGTATGTGGGTTATGACCAAGGTGGTTTGCTCACTGATGCGATCCATAAAAATCCGCATTGTGTCTTGTTGCTTGATGAAATTGAGAAAGCACATCCAGATGTGTTTAATCTATTGCTACAAATCATGGATCATGGCGCTTTAACGGATAACAATGGACGCAAGTCAGATTTTAGAAATGTGATTATTGTTTTGACTACGAATATTGGCGCGGAAAGTATTTCTCGCGCGAGTATTGGTTTCACTGAACAAGATCATAGTTCTGATAACCAAGAAGCGATGAAACGTGCTTTCTCTCCAGAGTTCCGTAACCGTCTAGATGGTGTTATTCAATTCAAAGCATTACCAACTACTGTGATTGAGTCTGTAGTCGACAAATTCTTAACAGAATTACAAGCGCAATTGGATGAAAAACAAGTTGTTCTTGATGTTGATCAAAGTGCGAGAGATTGGTTGGCTACAAATGGTTATGACCGTTTGATGGGTGCTCGTCCAATGCAACGTCTCATTCAAGAGCACTTGAAGAAACCACTCGCTGAAATGATTCTGTTTGGTGAACTTGCAGATCATGGTGGTAATGTGGCTGTATCGGTGAAAAAAGAAGATGGCAAAGCTGTCGGCTTAAAACTTGAAGTATTTGAAGATCATCATACGGCAGAACCAGCATAAGTTATGTTAATTGAGAGTTTTACTATAACCCGAATACTGAGCGTATTCGGGTTATTTATTATCACGGCAATTGCTGAAATTCTTGGTTGTTATTTTCCTTATCTGATTTTAAAAGAAGGGAAGTCGGCTTGGTTATGGCTACCTACTATTTTAAGCTTGGCGGTCTTTGTATGGCTGTTGACTTTACATCCGGCAGCTTCTGGACGCATTTATGCGGCCTATGGTGGTATCTATATTTTTACTGCGCTTATGTGGCTACGCTTTGTTGACCAGGTGGGATTAACAAGATGGGATATATTAGGTGGTCTAATTGTGCTTTGTGGAGCTGGTTTAATTATTTTGCAACCTCAAGGGTTGATTCGTTAATGCATCATTGAATCAAATCGTAAGCGAGAAAAATAAGAAGTTTTTTTCAAAAAAAAGACTTGTCAAACTCATCAACAATGCGTATTTTAGATTTAAGGAACATTTTTTAATATTTGAGATAAAGATGTTAAATCAATCTGTGAACACTAACGCTTACTATTACTTTTGGCAATTTAGATAGTTGCCTGAGCGTATTCGGGCATGAGAAAGTTGCCCATCACAGTTAATACCTGATCGGCAACCCCGATCAGGTTTTTTTATGCTTTATCTTTTTAGAATCGAGGAACTTAAAATGAACAACATGACTTATTCATACTTTAGCAACTTTTATTGGTTTTACTTTTGCTTACCTTTACCAACGAATAGATCCAAAACGCTCAAATAAATGATCGGACTGAGTAGATTGCAGTCCCAAGGAAAAAACCAATGAATGCCCTAAATACTTTACTGACTCAAACCAATACAAAAGAAACACCAGTTAGTTTACCTATCCAGTTAAAAGCGAAATACCCGCTTGCATACTCTTTCGCACGTCAAATTGCCGAACACCGCCAAATTATTCAAAATATTCTTAACGGCAACGATCATCGTCTAATGGTAATTACAGGGCCTTGTTCAATTCATGATCCAGTTGCAGTACTTGAGTACGCTGAAAAACTGCAAAAATTACAAGAAAAAGTTAAAGATCAGATTTTTATCGTGATGCGTACATACATTGAAAAACCACGTACGACAGTGGGTTGGAAGGGGTTCATGTATGATCCAAATTTAGATGGTTCATCAAATTTACAACTTGGTTTAGAAAAGTCTCGTGAACTCTACCTACAAATCATTGAAAAGGGTTTGCCAATTGCGAGTGAAATTTTAAGTCCTATGGCAACTGGCTATTTTGATGATTTATTGGCTTGGGGTGCAATTGGTGCTCGCACAAGCGAATCTCAGATTCACCGTGAAATCTCAAGTCATATGCCATACAGTATTGGTTTCAAGAATGGTACTGATGGCTCAATTCAGATTGCATTAGATGCGATTCAGTCCGCGCAAAATGAACATCAATTTTTAGGAATGAATCAACAAGGCTTGCCTTCAGTGATTCAAAGTGCTGGGAATCCATTACCGCACTTGATCTTGCGTGGTGCAAATCATGGGCCAAATTACGATTTAGCTTCAATTCAGGCGATACGAGAAAAACACAAACAAAATCTACCTGCACTGGTGATTGATTGTAGTCATGGTAACAGTGGGAAAGATCCGTTGCGTCAGCCAGAAGTTTTACAGCAAATCGTTGCTGAACGTTTAAAAACACAAGTTCGAGGTGTCATGATTGAAAGTCATTTGGTTGATGGTAACCAAAAGATTTCTTGTGATATGACTTATGGCCAGTCAGTAACTGATGGTTGTTTAGGATGGGAAAAAACAGAGCAGCTTTTATTAAATGTTTCTAAGCAATTAAAGACAAAAGAATTAGCTCATTCCGCTTAATTATTTTTAGATTTTAAAAAGGGATCTATAAATAGATCCCTTTATTTTTTAAGAAGCATGTTTGAGTTCGGATAGGAATGTATTGATTTCATGTCCAAACTTTTTAGGCTCGGTTAATAAAGGTGTATGGCCTGAACGTTCAAAATATATGGCTTTTGCATGCTCGACACTATGTGCAATCAGCGTCTGACCAGTTTCTGGATAAAGTGTAGAATTGCGACCAATAAAGAAGGTGGTAGGACATGCTAACTGCTGAATTGCTTCTCGATAATCTTCATTGTGATAAAGATAATTTTCAACATACCAAAACAAGTAATCCAATCGTTGAATAGGTAATAAATATTTTTGTAAAAAAGGCTGTTTTAAAGCTGTTTTAAAAACTAGCGGACTAAAAGGATTGCTACTTTGCAATTCAATAAAATCTACCCATAGACGGACTAGTTCTTGTCGATCTGGAAGTGAGAGCTCATAAAGATATTTTGCGTTTTTATGCTTTAACAATAATTGATAAATATCATTTAATAATTGTTTGAACTGGGTGTGAAGAGGGCCGAATAAACCATATTCCCAAGTCGAATCTACTGATATTTTCGGTGTCTGATCAATATGTAAATAGGCTTTTAACTGTTGTGCCAGTTGCGCATGTTTCATACCATGCATGGCGGTCGTTGCGCCCATTGAATAGCCCATCAAGATAAAGTTATTAAGTTTTAATTGATCTATTAAATGAGCAACATCTTGCCAATGGCTAGAAATAGCATCTTGTTCGGGAATTGCACAATTCTTTGAACCACCGAAACCACGCCAGTCTGGAATAATAAATTCATATTCTTTGCGGTTTGCATAAATAAACGGTAGCCACTGCCAACTTTGCATGCCAAGGCCAGATAAAACCAAAACAGGCTCACCACGACCAACACGGCGTACAAATAAATTTTCCTGATCGGGCATGGTGTAATACGGCATGGCTATTCTCCAGATGGGTTATCTTGGGCAAAGCGTTTTAATTGAGGGATGACTTGTTCCAACCATTTGATCCATTCACTTTCCATCGTAATTCCAAGTTCTAAGATCATTTTATGGATGTATAACACACGGTCATTTAGATCATCACTGTCTTTAAAATCTTTATCATAAATACTTTGATAAAGTTTGAGCTTCTCGTGGTGTAAACCAAGATGCCTTAACAGTTCAGGTAATATCTGATTATTGCTCAATTGTGCTTCTGCACGCAATCTAACCATCAAATCATCACGAAGCTGCGCAGGTTCACTTTGTTGCGTCATCCATGAAGCCAGTTCTATACGACCCAGTTGTTCGACCTGATAGGTTTTTTTACGACCATTATCCATTTCATTTTCTAAAGTGGAAACCCAGCCTTTTTTCAGCATGTTATTGAGTTCACGATAAATTTGCTGGTGAGTGGCATTCCAGAAAAAGCCCATTGATCGGTCAAAGCGGCGGGCGAGTTCAAACCCTGTACTTGGACGTTCAAGCAAGCTGGTCAATAAAACATGAGGAAGTGACATGGCAATCCAGTTTGTAAGCAAAAGTAAAGTGTGACTCATGAGATTATGCAACATGTTGCATAAAAGTCAAAATTTGATTATAAATTTATGCAACAAGTTGCATTAGCAATGCTTATTGCTAGCCATAGGAGAAAATATGTCAGCTTATCCACATTTATTAAAGCCACTTGATTTAGGCTTTACTACTTTAAAAAACCGTGTGCTTATGGGGTCTATGCACATTGGCTTAGAAGAAGCACCACAAGGATATGAGCGCATGGCTGCGTTTTATGCTGAGCGTGCAAAAGGTGATGTGGGGCTGATTGTAACTGGTGGTGTTTCTCCAAATGATGATGGTGTTGTCTTTAGCCACGGAACCAAACTAGATACAATTGAAGAAGCTGAAAAACATAAAGTAATTACCCAAGCTGTTCATGAAGCTGGGGGTAAAATTGCTATGCAGATTTTACATACGGGTCGTTATTCTTATCAGGCAAATAACGTTGCACCTTCAGCAATTCAAGCACCGATTAACCCGATTAAGCCTAAAGCTTTAAGCTCTGCGGAAGTACAACAAACCATTGATGACTTTGCCAACTGTGCCAAACTTGCTCAATATGCGGGCTATGATGGTGTAGAAATTATGGGCTCCGAAGGTTATTTAATTAATGAGTTTATTGCAGCTCGTACGAATCATCGTGATGATGAATGGGGCGGTAGTTACGAAAATCGTATACGCTTTCCAATTGAAATTGTAAAGCGTACGCGTGAATTAGTGGGTGAAAACTTTATCATTATTTATCGTCTATCCATGCTTGATTTAGTTGAAGGCGGTTCAAGTTTTGATGAAGTGATTCAGCTTGCAAAAGAAATTGAAAAAGCGGGTGCAACAATTATCAATACAGGTATTGGCTGGCATGAGGCACGTATTCCAACAATTGCGACCAAAGTTCCACGTGCTGCATTTACTTGGGTGACTGAAAAACTTAAAGGTGAAGTCTCTATTCCTTTAATTACTTCTAACCGAATTAATACGCCTGAAATGGCTGAGCATGTGTTGGCATCTGGTCATGCTGATATGGTGTCTATGGCACGACCAATGTTAGCTGATGCTGAGTTTGTCTTGAAGGCAAGTCAAGGCCGGAGTGATGAAATTAATACGTGTATTGGGTGCAACCAAGCTTGTTTAGATCATATTTTCTCAATGAAAATTGCAACTTGTTTAGTAAACCCGCGTGCATGTTATGAAACTGAACTGATCTTTAAAGAAGCTCAGGTTAAAAAGAATATCGCTGTTATTGGCGCGGGTCCGGCAGGTTTAAGTTTTGCGGTATATGCAGCTGATCGCGGGCATCAAGTTAAAATTTTTGAAGCAAGTCATCAAATTGGTGGTCAGTTTAATATTGCAAAAACGGTGCCTGGAAAAGAAGAGTTCTACGAAACTTTACGTTACTTTAGTCGTCAAATTGAATTGCGACCAAATATTGAACTTGTGTTAAATCATCAAGCAACTTATGAAGAATTAAGTCAAGCAAATTTTGATGAAATTGTGGTTGCAACAGGTGTAACGCCTCGTCAATTACAGTTTGAGGGAATTGATCATCCTAAAGTACTGAGCTATTTACAGGTTTTAAAAGAGCGTGTGCCAGTAGGACAACGTGTTGCCATTATTGGAGCGGGTGGTATTGGTTTCGACACAGCTGAATATCTTACTCATGAAGGTGAAAGTGGCAGCTTAAATCCAGAAAAGTTTTATGAAGAATGGGGAATCGATACTCAATATGAACATGTAGGCGGTTTAAAACAGCCAAAAGTTGAGGCCTCTGAACGAGAAATCTATTTACTACAACGTAAAACTGCTGCTGTAGGTGCTGGTTTAGGTAAAACAACAGGCTGGATTCATCGCACAGGACTAAAAAATCGTCAGGTCAAAATGTTTGCAGGTGTGCAATACAACAAGGTAGACGATCAAGGTTTACATATTACTGTGGATGGGAAACCAAGTGTACTTGAGGTTGATAATGTGGTGATTTGCGCAGGCCAAGAGTCATTTACCGCAATGTATGATCAATTAAAAACAGATGGAAAAAATGTTCATTTAATTGGTGGCGCTAAAGAGGCAGGTGAACTAGATGCAAAACGTGCAATACGCCAAGGTGCTGAATTAGCAGCGACACTATAAATTTTTATGGGCATTTTTTTAAAGAGAAATGCCCATTACTTCTTTGGTTAAATTATAGGATATAAAAAACAATGACACTCGAAACAACAAAACAGTCTTTAGAAAAATGGCATGAAATGGTTCAGGCTGGTAACTTATCCGATCTAAATGATTTGTTGGCAGATGAAGTAGTTTTTCGCTCACCAGTTGCTTACAAACCCTATGAAGGAAAGCAGGTCGTTTTCTTCATTCTTACCAACGTGATTCAGGTGTTCGAAGACTTTACCTATCATCGTGAGTTCTACACAGAAGACGGTGAAAGTGTAGTGCTTGAGTTCAGTGCCAATGTCAGTGGTAAATCACTAAAAGGTATCGATATGATTCGTTTTAATGAACAAGGCAAAATTATTGATTTTGAAGTAATGATTCGTCCAATGAGTGGCTTAGCTGCATTGGCTGAACAAATGGGTATAAGAATTGCTAAGTTTCAACCTCAATAATTTTAGTAAATAGCCTAAGTAAGATAGAGATCAATAAAATGTGGTTAAAGCTTTCAACTCTAGCATTGCTTCCAGTACTGTTTGTACAGGGAACAAAGGTTCGTAAGAATACACCACGCTTGCTAGAAGCCAGTGGTGAGAGACAAGGCATCGTTGGTAAGGGAAGACCTCTATCATTACTTATTTTAGGAGATTCTGCCGCAGCAGGTGTTGGGGTAGAAACCCAAAAAGATGCTTTATCGGGTGCGATTATTTCTGAGTTGCAAGATCAATATTCGATACGCTGGAAACTGCATGCAAAAACAGGTGATACAACTAAGCAGGTTTTTCAAGCAGTACAGCATTTAGAGCAGCAAAATTACGATGTGGTGGTTACGTCGATTGGTGTTAATGATGTCACGAAACTAACCTCAGCAAGTTCATGGATAAAACAACAAAAACAATTATTTCAATACATACAGGCACGTTTTCAGCCTAAGCTCATTATTGTTTCTGGTGTTCCGCCAATGCAGCATTTTCCAGTGTTACCAAATCCATTGGCTTGGTTGTTTGGAAAATATGCGGAACAAATGAATCAGACATTAGATAAATGGTTACAATCACAAAACCAATTTAGATTCATTCAATATGATATTGAGCATTTTCAAGCGATGAATCTGCCTATGGCAAGTGATGGCTTTCATCCGAGTAAAGAAATTTATGCAATTGGGGGACAACAGGTTGCAGCCTTAGTGCGGCAATCATTTAACTCATAATCAGAGGTAGTGATTGAAAATGGGCATATCTACTTTAAATAAAATTAAAGCTTTCGGTTCAGAATTGTTCGATTCGGTATTAGGTGCTGAACAGCCAAAAATCTATTATGACCCAAATGGGAAAATAAAAGATATTCTTGAGAAATTGCCCCAGCTCAAGCAAAAATATCGGCCCACACCGTGGTTGAGCAACAATCACGTTCATCTTTTGTATTTTGATATTATTAGAAAAAAAACCATTAAGCTTGAATATGATCGTATTGATCAGCTCACCATGAAAGATGGGGGCGTAACTGCGATCGCGTGGTATGGCTATGATCTTCCTCCAGATACTCCAACAGTTGTCATTATGCATACCATTACAGGGACCCCTGAAAGTATGCGTGAACTTGTGAAAGATATACATCACTATACAGGATGGAGAATAGCTTTATGCTTACGCCGTGGGCATGCTGGCTTACCTATGCCTGTACCACAGATTTCTCTTTTTGGGTCAACAAGCGATCTTAAAGAGCAACTTGAGCATATTCAAAATTTGTTTCCTAAATCGGATTTATACGCTGTAGGTTCCTCTGCTGGAACAGGACTACTGGTTCGCTACTTAGGAGAGCAAGGTACTGACACGCCATTTAAAGCTGCTTTTGCAATGTGTCCAGGCTATAACACAGAGATTGGCTTTAAAAATGTTCATCCGTTTTATAGCAAAATGATGACCAAAAAGTTATTCAAGTATTTTATTCATCCTTATCAAAGTACTTGGAACCAGATTGCTTCTTTAGAAAAGGTTCTTGCAACGACAAGTCTGGAAGAATTTGAGAAAGAATATTTTGAAATGGCTGGCTTTGAGGATTATCAAAGTTATTGCCAAGCCATTAATCCAATTTATGTATTTGAGAATGTAAAAATACCATTAATGATTCTTAATGCTGAGGATGATCCAGTCTGTTCTATTAAAAATTTGGAGCCTTACAAAGAAACGATTCAGCAAATGAGTAACATTGCGGTAATCACCACAAAAAAAGGAAGTCATTGTGGCTTCTACGAAGGCTGGAAAAGTACCTCGTGGGCGGCCAAATTAATATCAAATTATTTTTTGGTCGAACATAAGCAATAACGGTAACTTTGCAATATGTTAAATAAAGCCCATTCAACAGATGGGCTTTATAATTTCATTAGATCAAGATAAAAGCAATTTGGGATCTTTTAGTCCAATTTTGATTTTTGTGCTAGCTACGAGGTCTTTTTCATCTGTTTGGTTGGGATGAAAGTCAAATCGATAATAATCAAAAAATTGAGGGATCAATGTTCTATATTGTTTATTCGCAAAACTAAAGAACTTACGCCATGATTTGAAATTTAAGAGTTGATGATCCCGTTTCATAAGAACGAATTGATAAATTGTTGAAAAACCAGTAATCAAAAATAGACTTAAAGTAAAGACTGTAATGCGAGGAAGGTATGCGCTTAAGCCACTACCATATAAATGTTGATAGAGATCAAAGGCCACAGCTTTATGTTCAGTTTCTTCAATACTATGCCATAGCCATAAATTGCGAATAGTTGAGTCCGTCATCAATTCATTAACAGATTGCATCATACTAACCACAAGTACTGCGGTGTAGTGTTCTAGACCTACTGTTACAAGCAAATTCCATTTCTTACTAAAAACTTTTTCAATAGCTTTTAAAACGATGCCAGTTACTTTTTCTAAAGATTGAGGATCTAAACCATATTGCTGTGCACTTACATGAAAAGCATGATGTTCTTTAGAGTGCATTGCTTCTTGGCCAATAAAAGCACTGATTTCCCGATCTAAAATTTCATTCGACTTTGCTTTGGCGCGTAAAGCTCGAACAGAGCGAACAAAATATGATTCACCTTCAGGGAATAATGTTGATAAACCAGTAAAATAATGTGTAAAAGTAGGCTCGTTATTACACCAGTAGCGAGGTACGTTTTCAAAATTATAGTCCATATGACGGACTGGAAATGAGGCGGGGACACGATTTGATACTGTATTCATTCTAGGCTCCAATCTTCTTTTAATTAAAGTTCCAAAAAGGAACTTGATCAAAAACTACATCGCCCTATATCTATCGTCAATGCTTTTTTTGGCAGAAAAAGTAGATTGTCCTTAATTGATAACTGGGCAAACTTTAAAGATAAATAGCAAGAAAAGTAAAACTTATTATTGTGTTGATAACTTAAATAATATTTAAAAAGCCCAAACTGATGGTTCAATTTGGGCATATTCGCATACGAACTTAGTTTTTAAGCGCTGGAGTGGCAGCCGCAATTGCAGCAGCAACAGCATCATCTTCACTTTGAGCTGGTTCAGCTGGCTTAGATGGTTTTGGCTCTGCTTTTGGCTCAGGCTTAGGTTCAGGTTTTGGCTTTGGTTCTGCTTTAGGTTGCTCAGAAACATTTGTTTGTGAATTTTGCTCAGCTTGGGTAGGGCGAGTTTCACGGCGAATTTCAGTTGTCGTATTTGCTGTTTCTTCGTGATGCACCTCAACTTGCGTTGGTTCCTGAGTTTGAGCTTCTTCAGTTTGAACACTTTCTAGAGACTCAAATTTTGCAGGTTCAGCAGGTGCAGGTTCTGAAACAGCAGTTTCAACCTTTTCTTGCTCTTCTTCTTTAGGTGTTTCTTTTTTGACACATGCGGTTAACAATAGTCCAGCAGCAATTGCAGCACAGATTAAAAGTTTTTTATTTGCCATTGTCCTAAACAACATTTAATTGAGGAACTGGCATTATAACAGCAAAAGAGAATGAAAAAATCATGTGAGATTGACCTAAATTTTTATTAAAAATGCTGATAGAATAGCCAGTTGTTTAATGATCTTTGAATTGATGCGGTTTGACTTTGCTTTATAGGGGCAGAGTACAGTAAAATTGCCAAACATTGTAGGCCGATTTCGGCTTGATTGTACGAGAAACTTAATGACCCATTTTATTTTTGTCACTGGTGGTGTAGTTTCATCGCTAGGTAAAGGTATTTCTGCTGCTTCAGTTGCTGCACTTTTGGAAGCCCGTGGCTTAAAAGTCACAATGGTTAAAATGGATCCCTACATTAATGTCGATCCAGGGACAATGAGCCCTTTCCAACATGGTGAAGTTTTTGTCACAGAGGATGGTGCCGAAACTGATCTAGACTTGGGTTATTACGAACGTTTCTTACGTCGTGCGAAAATGACCAAACTTAATAACTTTACCAGTGGTCGTGTATATCAGGACGTTCTAAATAAAGAACGTCGTGGTGACTACCTTGGTGGTACGGTTCAAGTTATTCCTCATATTACTGACAACATTAAAGAACGCGTACTTCGCGCAGGTGAAGGCTACGATGTTGCTATCGTAGAAATTGGCGGTACGGTAGGTGATATTGAATCACTTCCATTTATGGAGTCAGTTCGTCAGTTAATGGTTGAGCTTGGTCATAAAAGAACCATGCTTATGCATTTAACTTTGTTGCCATATATCAAATCTGCAGCAGAGCTTAAAACAAAACCAACTCAACACTCTGTAAAAGAGTTGCTTTCGATTGGTATTCAGCCAGATATTCTTATCTGCCGTACTGAATATGATGTGGATGTTGACACTAAACGCAAAATTGCATTGTTCACTAACGTAGAAGCGCGTGCTGTAGTGGTATGTAAAGATGCGAAAACGATTTATCAAATTCCACGTACATTCTATGAACAAAACGTTGATGACTTGATCTGTGAGCGTTTTGGATTTAATGATCTTCCAGAAGCAAACCTGGAAGATTGGGACAATGTAGTCGAAGCATTACTAAATCCTGAATACACTTTACGTGTAGCTATGGTTGGTAAATATGTTGAATTACCAGATGCTTACAAGTCTGTGAATGAAGCGTTATTACACGCAGGTATTAAAAATCGCGTAAAAGTACAAATCGATTATGTCAACGCTGAAGAACTTGAAAGCCAAGACGTATCTATTTTAAGTACAGCTGATGCAATTTTAGTTCCAGGTGGTTTTGGTGAACGTGGTACTGAAGGCAAAATGAAAGCTATTCAATACGCACGTGAAAACAAAATCCCATTCTTGGGTATTTGTTTAGGCATGCAATTGGCTGTTATTGAATACGCTCGCCATGTTGCAGGTATGCCAGAAGCTTCTTCTACAGAATTTAACCGCTCTACAAAATATCCACTCATTGGTTTAATTACTGAATGGTTAGATGAGCGTGGTGAATTACAACAACGCAGCCTTGAGTCTGACTTAGGTGGAACTATGCGTTTAGGTGCTCAAAAATCTGAATTGGTTGAAGGCACAAAAACACGTGAAGTCTACGGTAAAGCTGAAATCACTGAGCGTCATCGTCACCGTTATGAAATGAATAACCGTTTCATCGAGTCGATTGAACAAGCTGGTATGAAGATTTCAGGTTACTCTTCAGCACAACATTTAGTTGAAACTGTAGAAATTCCTGAACATCCTTGGTTTATTGCTGTACAATTCCACCCGGAATTTACAAGTTCACCACGTGATGGACATCCATTATTTGCTAGTTTTATTGACGCTGCAAAAACACAGCATCAAAAAAGTAAATAATGCGATTTTAAATAAACTGGGAAAGTTTAAATGTCACAATTAAAACCACAAGAAGTTGTACGTTTAGGCGATATACAAATGGCAAATCATTTGCCATTTGTATTATTTGGCGGAATGAACGTACTTGAATCAAAAGATTTAGCTTTTGAAATTGCAGAAACGTATGTTGATATTTGCAAACGCTTAGATATTCCTTATGTATTTAAAGCGAGTTTCGATAAAGCAAATCGTTCTAGTCTACATTCATTCCGTGGTCCTGGACTTGAAAAAGGTATTGAATGGTTAGGTGATATTAAAAAACATTTTAATGTTCCTATCATTACTGATGTGCATGAGCCATATCAGGCTGCACCGGTCGCAGAAGTAGCCGATATTATTCAATTACCCGCTTTCTTAAGTCGTCAAACTGATCTTGTAGAGGCGATGGCAAAAACACAGGCTATTATTAATATTAAGAAAGCCCAGTTTTTAGCACCTCATGAAATGCGTCATATCCTGCATAAATGTTTAGAAGCAGGAAACGACAAACTTATTCTTTGTGAACGTGGTTCAGCATTTGGTTATAACAATCTTGTTGTAGATATGCTTGGCTTTGACACAATGAAAGAAATGAATGTGCCAGTTTTCTTTGACGTGACACATGCGTTACAAACCCCTGGTGGTCGTGCTGACTCAGCAGGTGGTCGTCGTGCTCAAATTACAACTTTAGCACGCGCTGGAATGGCAACTGGTTTGGCTGGATTGTTCTTGGAAGGACACCCAGACCCAGAACATGCAAAATGCGATGGACCTTGTGCATTACGTATGTCCCAACTTGAACCATTTTTGGCACAAATAAAAGAATTGGATACTTTAGTTAAAGGATTCAAAAAGTTAGACACCCATTGAGTTGTTTTATAACCCTTACGCTGCTTTAACCGCAGCTCATATTCATTCAAAGAGGAATTGTTCATGAGCCAAATCGTTGACATTCGTGCACGTGAAATTTTGGACTCTCGTGGTAACCCAACCATCGAAGCAGACGTAATTTTAGAATCTGGGGTTGTTGGTCGTGCATGTGCACCATCTGGTGCTTCAACTGGTTCTCGTGAAGCTTTAGAACTACGTGACGGTGATAAATCGCGTTACTTAGGTAAAGGCGTTCGTACAGCAGTTAACAACGTTAATACATTGATTCGTGATGCTTTGTTGGGTAAATCAGTTTTTGAGCAAAAAGACATTGATAACACAATGATCGCGCTTGACGGTACTGAAAACAAAGAAAAATTAGGTGCTAACGCAACTTTAGCTGTGTCATTGGCTGCTGCGCGCGCTGCTGCTGAAGAAAAGAAACTTCCTCTTTTCCAATACATCGCAGATCTTCGTGGTCAAACAATTTTGACAATGCCTGTACCGATGATGAACATCTTAAATGGTGGTGAGCATGCGGACAACACTGTTGATATTCAAGAGTTCATGATTGAGCCTGTAGGTTTCACTTCATTTGCTGAAGCTTTACGTGCTGGTGCTGAAGTATTCCATTCTTTAAAATCAGTTTTAAAGAAACAAGGTTTGAATACTGCTGTGGGTGATGAAGGTGGTTTTGCTCCTAACTTACGTTCTAACGAAGAAGCAATTCAAATCATTTTACAAGCAATTGAATTGACTGGTTACAAAGCTGGTTCAGACATGATGCTTGCGTTAGACTGCGCATCTTCAGAATTCTACAAAAACGGTCAATACGTTTTAGAAGGCGAAGGCAACCGTGCATTTACAAGCCATCAGTTTGCAGATTATTTAGCTGGTCTTGTAAATCAATATCCAATTATCTCAATCGAAGATGGTTTAGATGAGTCTGATTGGGAAGGCTGGAGCTACTTGACTTCAATCCTTGGTGATAAAATCCAATTGGTTGGTGATGACTTGTTCGTAACTAATCCTAAGATTTTACAACGTGGTATTGATGAAAAAGTTGGTAACTCAATCTTAATCAAATACAACCAGATCGGTACTTTGACTGAAACTTTAGACGCAATTTATCTTGCTAAAGCAAATGGTTATTCGACTGTTATTTCTCACCGTTCTGGTGAAACGGAAGATTCAACAATTGCTGACTTAGCAGTAGGTACAGCAGCTGGTCAAATCAAGACCGGTTCACTTTGCCGTTCTGACCGTGTGTCTAAGTACAACCAATTACTTCGTATTGAAGAAATGACTAAAGCTGCTTACCGTGGTAAAGCTGAGTTTAAAGGTTTAAACTAATCTTTAAATAAAAGTTAAAATTAATTTTTTAACATTTTAAGGTGCTATTTTCTGTTTTTAGTAGGAAATAGCACCTTTTCTATTATCCTAATCGGCGTGTTTTTAAAGACTCAGCCCAACGGTGATGTTGACATCGGCTACATTCTTGGTCGATTTTATTTAAAATTTTAGTTTCACCACATTTCATACATGAATAAAAAGTATTAAGTTTAAGTACATTGGCTCTGCGGTAAGCGTCAGGGAATAATGGTAGGCCCCATTTTACGTCCTCATCTTCAAAATAAAGCAGACTAAGAATACCATCAGACTCTAATAAAGCTGTTCTCACTTGTCCAAGATGCTCAACATGTTGTTGCCGCATTTCTGAGAAAAACTCATCATGAGAATATGATTGTTTTTGGAAATCTTTGTAGACTATAAGACCATCCTTAACAATACAAAGCGCTTTTCCTTCAAGTAAATCTTCAATTTTTTTATGCTTTACCATGCTCCATGTAGCAAATCGATAAAGAA
Source organism: Acinetobacter sp. 12966 (assembly GCF_031196995.1). Lineage (NCBI taxonomy): Bacteria > Pseudomonadati > Pseudomonadota > Gammaproteobacteria > Moraxellales > Moraxellaceae > Acinetobacter > Acinetobacter sp. 12966. Next base: position 5,562 of record NZ_JAVIMC010000010.1, on the reverse strand, counting down.
AAAGAATAACGATAAACACAACAAAGGCATGTGCAATAGGTATATCCTCAGTAAACATCGGATCGCCAGCTGCTGACCCCAAACATAAAATGATTGCGAGTTCAAAAAGGGAGAGCTGACGTACACCTCGTTTACCAGATAATCTTAAAAAACTAATAATGATGATAAACATCACGGTACATCGAACTAAAACTTCTAAAACAAAGTTCCAGGTGGTATCACCTATAAATATATTAATAAAATCCATTTTTCACCTTTCTCCTTATTAAAATATTGAGAGAAATCCTTATAAAATTCTTAACAAATTAGAAAATAAAAAAATATACTTTTTAGGTAGTTATTGGTTAAAAGAGTGAAGCATATGTGACTTTTTATAAATTTTATTCGCAACTAATTCTGTGTGAATAAACTTAATATTGTTAGTCTAATTATGTCCTGTACTATTCAAAAATAGATCTATTAAGAGGTGATGCTATTCCCAAAGGGAAGGAAATATTAAAAGATATATCAACAAGAACATTCTTATTAGGTAGATTAGATTTAATAAGGATGCAAGCTATAAAAATAACTGATATTAAGATTTAAAAAAATAGTTTAATGACAATCAGGAGTATAAGGAATCTCATCTAGACGTTTTTGAAAAACTTGAGGATCCATAACATTTTTATACATTTGTTGATATGTTTTTTTGTGATCTTCAATGTTGTGATAATCAATAACTTCTTGGAGTTTATCTTTATATTCTATATGACCAGCATGGAACATTGCTGCATAATGTCCCCATAAAGTATATTGATATCGCAAAGCAGCTTTGGGAATTAAATTTATCTCATTTAAATAACTATTCGCGGTTTTTTCATAACATGCTTTTATTTCATGAGCATCTTTCTTCATTTTACTTAAGAAAATACATTGCATCTCTTGTAATTTTGAATTTTCTGATTTAGTTAGTATTTTTTCGGTAACGCGATAAGCTTCATTAAGACAACCTAAATGTACAAGTATTTTACGTTTAGTTTTTAAAATGTTTAAGTTGTTATCGTTAGATGGCATCTTTTTTAATAAACGTTTTAATTTTATATGGGCTGTTATTTGGTCTTGTTCAGTATTTAATTTATAAATAATGTCATTAAATTCATATGTATAGGTATTAATAGGTCTATTTGTTTTTTGGGAGTCCTCCACATTAATTATTTTTGATGGACTATCATCAGTATGATTATTACAAGCGCTCAAACCTAAGCTTACTAAAGAAAATGCTAAAACTTTATGCACTACAACTTTTACCTTTATTCTCTATGATGAGATTTTGGAAGAATAATAAAATATAAAAGAAAATACTGTTTAGTTTGTTATTTTTTGAGTTAATCATAAAACTATTGCATAACATTTTATTGGCTAATTGAAAGAGCAATAAATTTAAAAGATGTGATGACCAAACAAGGTTTGAAGAGAGTGAAAATATATAAGTGATTAGAACCATTGATAATTTAATTTAAACAAATAGGAATAATTATTAATATATTATTGATAATAACTATCATTTATGTTAATTTTTGTGCCGACTTTTGCTGCTTTGTAATAAGGAACAAAGTAGTAAAAGGGTAAGGAATCTCGCACAGCACATTAATTATTATGGAATTTTCTTATGTACACTTCGCCCTTTAGAAAAGCATTTAGAGCTCATCCTTTAGCATTTGCTATGGCTTTAACTGTTCCTTCAGTTGGTTATGCAGATGAGAAAAATGGAACAGCCACCTTAGAAACGATAAGAGTACAAGCAGAACAAGAAAATTCCACTGTTACCGAAGGTTCGGGCAGCTATACAGCAAAAAGCACAAATACTTCTACAAAATTAAATTTATCTCTTCGTGAAACACCGCAGTCGGTGAAGGTTTTAACCCGTGAATATTTAGATGATCGTAAAATCGATTCTTTTCAAGATTTAATGAACAATATTACGGGTGTTTCGACCTCACGTACTGATGAGCGTCAGAAAGTTTATGCACGTGGTTTTGAGGTAGATTATTACTTAATAGATGGAATACCGAGCACGATTAATTTAGGTACAGGAGACCTTGATTTAGATATTTATGATCGCGTTGAGGTGGTGAAAGGTGCTAATGGTCTAACCACAGGTGCGGGAAATCCAGCGATGGCGCTGAACATGATTCGTAAACATGCAAACTCAAGAGAACTTAGTGGTAATGTCAGTACATCATTAGGCTCATGGAACTCTTGGAGTAGTTCGGCAGATATTTCTGCACCGCTTAATGCTGATGGTTCATTGCGTGGACGTATGTTTGTGAAGCATTCTGATGAAAATTCATTTATGGATTTTTATGAGAAAGAACGGAATGTATTTTATGGCGCTCTTGATTATGATCTGAGCGATAAAACAAGTATGTCGCTTGGAGCTACATATCAAGAATTGCATCGTGATGGTATCCGCTGGGGTGGTACACCAGCTTTTTATACTGATGGGACCCGTACCAATTTTTCTAGAAGCTTAACAGTAAGTGCACCTTGGACTTACTGGGATGTGAATACAAGGGCAGTGTTTGCGAACTTAAAACAGAATTTATTTAGTGACGTTAATTTAAATGTTGCTTATACCTTCCGCAAAGAAGATACGGACTCTATGTTGTTATATACAGCTGGAAGAGTAGACAAGGCAACCAACACCAGTCCATTAGAAAATCCAAATGATAATTCGGAGAATAAAACTGATTATGTTTCTGTATATGGCGCAAAAGCTGCCAGTGAAGAAAACAATATTGATGTTTTTATTAATGCCCCACTTACACTTTTTAATCGCCAACAAGAAATCATTATTGGCGGATCTTGGAATAAGAATGAAAAGACCAAAGATCTTTTTGGTGGATCTAACAAAAACCAAGACATTGAAAAATATTTAGGTGATCCGCTTAACTATAATGATATAGCTCAAGAGTTGCTTCAGCCTGTTGTTTTAAACGGCAAAAATGCGCTGAATGAAACCACACAAACTGCGGCATATATTGCTGGAAAATTTCAAATTCTGGACCCTTTGAAAATTATTGCTGGTGCGCGTTTATCTAACTGGAAATATAAATCTGAAAATGACAAAGGTAACCGTGAATTTAACAATGAATTAGCACCATATATTGGCGCTATTTATGATTTTGCCCAAGATCATTCTGTCTATGCGAGTTATACAGAAATTTTCAAACCTCAAGATCGTAAAGATATAAATGATCAATATATTGACCCGATTAAAGGTAAGAGTTATGAGGCTGGCTTAAAGAGTGAGTGGTTTGGGGGGCATTTAAATACAGCATTGTCAGTATTTCGAATAGAACAATCTAATTTTGCTGAATCGATACCTGGAGTATTTATTGTCCGTAATGGTACACAAACTACAGAGCAAGCTTACCGTGCTGTAGATGGTGTTGAAAGTAAAGGCTTTGAGTTTGAAGCTGATGGGGAAATTAACGATAACTGGGCGGTTAATTTTGGTATTGCTAATTTTGAAGCAAAAGATGCAAAGGGTACGAAGGTTAATACGACAAACTCTCGAACAACTTCAAATTTATTTGTTAAGTACAAACTTAATCAGTGGAGTGCAGGACTTGGCTTAAATTATAAGAGTAAATACTATACGGGTAGTGGAAGCTCTCGTATTGAGCAAGATGCTTATGTTTTAGCAAGTGCGATGTTTGGCTATCAAGTAGATAAAAATATTAAACTTCAATTTAATATCGATAATATTTTTGATGAGAAGTATTACGAAGGTATTGGTGAAAACTCAATGAATTGGGGAACACCGAGAAATGCAACGCTGAGTGTTCGTTATAATTTTTGATACAGACATACTCATATAAGTAACCGATTTATAAAAGCCCTTAAAAGAGGGCTTTTTTGTGCGTAGATTGATTTATAAGCAGTTGTACTTATAAATATTATTTCCCTTTCAAATTCCATTCATTTTTGACAAAATGAAACATGTCACAATGGTCAATTAAAGTAATATGCCCATTAATAATTTTGCTTAAATTTTTGCAGGAATTTCGCATGCTACTTCTTAATTACTATACAATACAATCTCTTAACAAAAGTTTTTAATTAAAAATCTTAATGATATGTTAGAAGTATTTCGATCCACTTCAAGCAAACTGATATTACTACTGGTTATTGTTTTGGTAGCCATACTGCAATATCAATTTTGGTTAGGTGAGGGTGGCTATCTCCCTCATCAAGCTCTCATGCAACAAATTCAGCAACAAGCTGAAGTAAATGAAGAGCTTAAAGAACGAAACCGTATTTTGGCAGCAGAGGTTTTTGACCTGAAAAATGGTACAGAAGCAATAGAAGAACATGCTCGCCTTGATCTTGGTTTGGTTAAACCACACGAGACATTTGTTCAAATGAGTACAATTAGTACCCATTACAAGCCTATTTATATTGACCCGAACGTTAAAGTTGATTTGGAAACGAATGAGACACCTGCATCCCCAGATATCCCAGACTAAATTATGGGCAGTTATTCCAGCTGCAGGTTCAGGAAGTCGATTTTCTAAAACTGAATTGAAACAGTATCAATATATTCAGAATACGACTGTTTTAGAACATACTGTTCGACGCATAAGCCAGCTTCCATTAAATGGTTATGTTCTGGCAATTGGTACCCAAGATACCTTTGCTCAGACGCTCGCATTTCAAAATATAGATAAGGCGCATTTTTGTATAGGTGGGGCTGAACGAGTCCATTCGGTATTAAATGCTTTAAATCATCTTTTAACTTTTGCTAATGAAAATGATTGGGTACTTGTGCATGATGCAGCTCGGCCTTGTGTAACAATTGAATGTTTAAATACCCTTGTTGAACAAGCAATTAAATCAAATCATAGTGCTATTTTAGCGATTCCTGTTCGTGATACGCTAAAACAGGTTGAGGCAAATAATCATATTAATAAAACGGTAAGTCGGGATTCATTATGGCAGGCTCAAACGCCTCAAATTTCTAAAATTGGGAAGCTCAAAAAAGCAATTGAATACGCTTTAGAAAATAACATTGCTATTACCGACGAGGCAAGCGCACTCGAATATATGGGTGAAACTGTGCAGGTTGTGATGGGGCGTTCTGATAATATTAAAATTACTTATCCTGATGATTTAGAACTTGCACGTTTAATTTTACAATCACAGTCTTAAGATAGATATACATAATAATATTTGTAGTTTTATTTGAAAAATAGCCTAAGTAAACATTTCATTTCTACATATCTATTTATAAGAATTAATGTTTTTTACACCTCAAATCTATAAGATTAGTTGAGTAATTTACTTAGATAATGTTCGATCATCGAGCAAAATATATTTATACCGAACAAAACTGTATGTAGCTTACTAGATCAAAATACGAAAATTATCAAAAATGTTTAAAAGGGAAATCTAAGGGAAACACTCGGGATTGAGTGAAATATTTATCTATTCTTCTCGCCTCAGTGTGCCTAACTCTCTTACCTATCTCTTCTTCAATGAGCACAATGGAGTTGTCTAATGATTGACAAAAGTAAGTCC
>NZ_JAVIMC010000001.1:210-359 GCF_031196995.1 Acinetobacter sp. 12966 | reverse complement strand
TGCTGTATCGGTACCCGCATTGCCTGCTGCATCTGTTGCTGTCACGGTAATGGTGTGTGGACCATCAGTTAACGCAGGCAGTGTATTGTCTGCAAGCGTCCAGGTGCCGTCACCATTGTTCACTGCCGGATAGTCAACACCATCCACGT
>NZ_JAVIMC010000001.1:0-186 GCF_031196995.1 Acinetobacter sp. 12966 | reverse complement strand
GGCGGTGTGATGTCTGCAGACACTGTGCCTGTACCTGGCAATGAAGTATTGCCTGCAGGGTCAGTCGCTGTTGCCGTTACTGTATCGCCATCCACCAGGTTACCCGGGTTTGGTACTGACCAGCTGCCGTCTGTGCCTGCAACCACGGTTGCAGTGGTGCCATCCGGGAAGCTCACCGTCACGGTT